>JAFRJA010000049.1 GCA_017432545.1 Erysipelotrichaceae bacterium | reverse complement strand
TGAAAAAGTCTTGACAAAAGGCGGAACCTTAAGGTCGTGCGGTCATTATTTGGAAAGCCAGGGAGTCGATCTCAGGGTCTTGGATCTCATAAATCTGGACAGGAGCCATTGTTACAATCCGTTCGTTTATCTTGAAAACGATGACGATGTGCAGAGGCTTACTACTAACCTCATAAAGAACACGACACCCAAGGGCAGCCAGACACTCGATCCGTTCTGGGATCAGGCAGCATCAATGCTCCTTAAAGCTTTGGTGTTCTATCTCTTTTATGAGGCACCGCCTGAAGAACAGAACTTCCCGATGGTTATGGAGATGATCCGAGCAGGCGACGTCAAAGAAAACGATGATGATTATGTATCGCCCTTGGATATTCTCTTTAAGATGCTCGAAGAACAAAACCCTGAGCATATTGCTTTGAAATACTACAAGGCATATCACTCAGGCGCTGCTCAGACATTGAAGTCTATCCAGATTTCTCTTATCGCAAGGCTTGAGAAGTTCAATCTTCCTTCCCTTGCAGGCATCACCCAGACCGATGAGATGAGACTTCGTGAACTTGGAGAAAAGCCGGGTGCTATCTTTGCTCTTATCCCGGACAACGATCAGTCCTTCAATTTCATTATCGGCATGCTCTACACCCAGCTCTTTCAGCAGCTTTACAGAAGTGCCGATTTTGAACACGGCGGACGTCTTCCCTACCACGTCCATTTCATTATGGATGAGTTCGCGAATGTCTGCCTTCCCGATTCGTTCGATTCACTTCTCGCAACCATGCGATCCCGTGAGATCTCCGTAAGCATAATCCTTCAGAACTTGGCTCAGCTCAAAGCCCTCTTTGAAAAGAACTGGGAATCCATCGTAGGCAACTGTGACGAATTTCTTTATTTGGGCGGCAACGAGCAAAGCACGCACAAATACGTCAGTGAGCTCTTGGGAAAAGAAACGATCGATACGAACACTTACGGAGAAAGTAAAGGTCGTAACGGGAGCTATTCCAAGAATGATCAGATTCAGGCCAGAGAGCTCATGACACCCGATGAGGTAAGGATGCTCGACAACCGATACGGGATTCTCTTCATCAGAGGCGAGTATCCGGTCATGGATCTTAAGTACGATCTGACAAAACATCCCAAGTATCGTTTCACGGCGGACGGCGACGGAGAACCGTTCATTCACGGAAAAGTAACTGGTTCCAAGGCAACTGTCCATCTTATCGGCAACGAACCCGAATTACGCAACAAGGCAATCGACTTCGAGACCCTTGTTAAGGAAGAACACGAATTCGAGATCCTCTCAAATGACGAACTCGAAAACATTTATCAAACATAAGGAGATTTAAAGGTATGAATAACAAAGTAACCGTTCTTGAAAAGAACAAGAGAAAAACCGTTATGAAGCGCTATATCGCTACAGCGATAACTTGTGCCATCGTAGGTGTCTTTATGGTTCCCGTCTTGGCTGAAAGCGAAGCAGAGACAGCGATCAACAATATGTCGAACATCATCTTCGGCATCATCAGAGCGATCGGCATTATCCTCGCAGGCTGGGGCCTCGTTCAGGTCGGCATGAGCTTCCAGAGCCATGACCCTTCTCAGAGATCTCAGGGATTTCTCTGCCTTGCAGGCGGTCTCATCATCGTATTTGCCAAGTCGATCCTCACAGCTATCGCTCCCGGTGTATTCACCTGAGTTAATGAGGAGGTGATACTTTGGGTACCGCAGCTTGGTACGAGCTTTACCAAGGCCTTGAATACCTTGGCAATATGCTCGATAAAATGTGGGCCATCCTTACAACATCACCCCAGTCTTTCAAAGGCGGCGGTATATGGAGCATCATTACTACCTTAAACGGAGTTATCGGAGCTATCGGCACTGCTCTCCTGGTCTTATTCTTCACCGTCGGTGTCATTAAGACCTGCGGGAGCTTTGCTGAGCTCAAGAAACCTGAAACTGCCGTCAAAGTGTTTATCCGCTTTGCTATAGCCAAGGCATTGATAGATAACAGTCTGACTTTACTCGTGGATTTCATTACCATCGTCCAGAGTGTAATTACGGATATAACCGGTGCAAGCTCTATCGGTACGGCTTTGGAATTTACTATCCCTTCAGAAGTTCAGGAAAAGTTTGACTCTGTAGGCATATTGGATGGAGCTATCCCGCTCTGGTCTGTATGCTTCATCGCTCACATAGCTTTCATAATAATAGGTTTAATATTGCTTCTTACCGTATACGGCAGATTCTTCAGGATCTATATGTATGCGGCTATAGCACCTATTCCGTTAGCTACGATGGCTGGTCAGCCTACCGAGAACATCGCCAAGAGCTTTCTTAAGAGCTTCGCCGGTGTTTGTCTGCAGGGTGTCGTTATCGTTTTGGCATGCGTTATCTTCACAGCTTATGCAGCATCTATGCCGGAGATAAAAACATCTCTGGATCCTATAAAGATGGTTTGGGTATATGTAACCGAAGTCGTATTTAACATGCTCGTTTTAGTAGGGCTGGTTAAAGGCTCGGACAGGATAATTCACGACATGATGGGTCTGTAAGGAGGCTTTTATGGAAATCAATATCAACAAAGACATTCGCGAATATACCGAAGGTGTTTTCTTCGGGCTTAACTTAAGACAGCTCATATGCTCAGGTCTCGCTGTTGCTTCTGCTGTAGGCGTCTATTTCTACACGCGGAATACAGTTTCTCAGGAAGTGATCACCTATCTTTGCATCGCTGCAGCTGCACCATTCGCGGCTATAGGATTTATCAGGTATAACGGCATGCCTATGGAGAAGATCTTCGTGGCATGGCTCAAAGATAACATCCTTGTACCGAGAAGGCTTACGGTCAAGTCCAACAATATCTATTTGGAAGCGCTTCGGGATTATTTCGCCAGGAAGGAAAAGGAGGAAATCAATGCTCAGAAGCATTCAGACAATACTCAAGCAGGATAAGGAGATGTTCGTTGTCCCCAAACGTGTTCAGGATCTCATTCCCATACAAAGGATCTGGCCTGACGGAATCTTTCAGGTCGGACCGAATAAGTATGCGAAAACGTGGAAGTTCTCGGACATCAACTATCAGGTAGCATCAGAAGAGGATAAAGAGAATATGTTCCTGCTTTATTCAGACGTTCTCAATTCATTTGACAGTGCTGCCACAACCAAGATCACGGTAAACAATCACAGACTGAACAAGACGGATTTTGAGAGTTCCATTCTCATGCCGTATAAGAACGACGGTCTTGATGAATACCGCGAAGAATACAATAACATGCTCCTGGAAAAAGCAACCGGAGCTAATGGTATCACGCAAGAGAAGTATATAACCGTATCGATCAACAAGAAGAGTGTTGAAGAAGCGAGAACATACTTCGCGAGGACCGGTGCTGATCTTCAGATGCGCCTTGCTTCTTTAGGCAGTAAGCTTGAAGAATTGGATGCTGCAGATAAGCTCAGAGTTCTTCATGACTTCTACCGTCAGGGCGATGAGACTTCATTTGAGTTTGATATGTCGGCTAAAGCCAAACTCGGTCACGACTTCCGCGACTATATCTGTCCAGATACTGTTGAGAGAGGCACCGACTATATCAAGCTTGGCGAAAAGTATGTGAGAGTTCTGTTCCTTAAGGATTACGGCAACTATATCAGCGATGATACGATTGCTGAACTTACCGACATGAACCGAAATCTCATGTTATCTATCGATGTTCTCTCTGTTCCTACAGATGAAGCCATCCGCGAAGTTGAAAACAGGCTTTTAGGTGTTGAGACAAACATCACCAACTGGCAGAGGAAACAGAATCAGAACAATAACTTCTCCGCTGTTATCCCCTACGATATGGAGCTCCAGAGAACAAAGACAAAAGAGTTCCTGGCAGATCTTACTACCCGTGACCAGCGTATGATGTTATGTCTTATCACGATGGCAATCACATCAGAATCCAAGGAACAGCTGGATCTTGATACCGAGAGCTTACAATCTGTTGCAAAAGGTCGACATTGCCAGATGGCAGTACTCAAGTGGCAGCAGGCTGATGCCCTTAATACCGTTCTCCCTATCGGTGTCAGAAAGATCGATTGCTTCCGTACACTTAACACTGAATCGCTTGCGGTCTTTCTCCCCTTCAAGACACAGGAGATCATGGACAAGGGCGGCATCTACTACGGTGAGAACGCTATCTCCCATAACCTCATCATGTGCAACAAAGCAAACCTGTTGAACCAGTCCGCCTTCCTTTTGGGTGTGCCGGGATCCGGCAAGTCTTTCTCAGCCAAGGAGCTTATCACGTTCCTTATGCTTAATACGGAAGATGATATCCTTATTTGCGATCCTGAGGGCGAGTATGCGCCTCTTGTTGAGGCGATGGGCCCTTCTATGGGATCAGTCATTCGCGTATCAGCAGGCGGCCGTGACAGGCTCAACGCAATGTATATGGTTGACGGTTATGGTGAGAACGATCCTATCGTAGTTAAATCGCAGTTCATCATGTCCCTTGTCGAGCAGATCGATAAGAAAGGTGTCGGACCTCAGCAGAAGTCCATCATCGACAGATGCGCTGCAGCCGTATACCGTGAAGCTGAAAGATGCAAGTCTTCAGGTGGTGCTACTCCTACTCTTTGCACTTTCCGTGAGAAACTCTTGGAGCAACCCGAGCGTGAAGCAAAACAGATAGCGTTATCTTTGGAGCTCTTCACTACCGGATCTCTTGATATCTTCGGACGTGAGAGCAATGTCGATATGGATAAGCGAGTTGTCGTTTTCGATATTCACGGATTAGGCAGCCAGCTTAAGCCCACGGGACTTCTTGTCATTACAGACACTATGCTTAACCGAGTAACCCTTAACTGGAAGAAAGGTAAGCGTACACATGTCTTTATTGACGAGTTCCACGTAGTATTCGAGAACGAGTTCTCAGCTCAGTTCTTTAACTCGGCATGGAGACAGTTCCGTAAGCGTAACGCCTACCCTACTGCCATCACGCAGAACGTTGAGTATCTGTTGGATTCCGTACAGGCATCGACAATGCTTTCCAACTCTGAGTTCGTAATAATGCTCAATCAGGCTGCATCGGACAGAGCCAAGCTTGCAAAGCTGCTGAACATTTCCGAGATCCAGATGCGTTATATCACGAACGCACCTGCAGGTTCCGGACTTATAAAGTACGGTTCCGCCCTTGTTCCATTCGTGAACAAGTTCAACAGGGACACTAAACTCTATCAGCTCATGACTACAAAACCGGGCGAGGGTCAGTTCGCAAATGGCTGATCAGTCCCATTAATGGAATGCAAGGCATTTCCCGGACTGGTACAATTAGGCCATAAACGACAGATACTCGCCTCCTTTCAAGTTTCTGTATGTTGTGTGTTTCATAGTACGTCCTTTCTTGCCCCTGCCGGAGTGGTTTACCGGCAGGGGTTCTTTATTACAAATACAAAGGAGAAATAATTATGAGCAAGAAATTATATGGTTATGTAAGAGGTCTTAATTATCACAGTGATTCATGTGAATGGATTAAGCCTGAACTTTACTCACATTCCGATAAAGAATTCATTGAAACACGAGTAAATGTTGGAGATGATTGTAACGCCTTACTTGATTATCTTGATGTAGAAGGAAGGGAAATTGACGAAATAGCCAACGAAAAACTTCATATTTTCTACAAGATAATCCCTTTATCCCAACTCTTATCAAAGTATCACAAAGAAAAGAAGGCTTTCAAAAAGCTTTGTTCAAAGAACGATGATGAAGATATTTTTGAAGCGCTTTCTCCCCAGCTTTTATCTTTGATCATGCAAATACAAATGATCGCTGAAATAAGCGGCATTTTCAGGTATGAGCTCTACTTGAAATACTATATCTGCTGACGATAAGTTATCTTCATTCATGCAGGCACCCGGTTTATATGCCGGGTGCTTTTAACGGGTCATCAATTCGAAAGGAGCAAAACAAAATGCCCGAAATCAATAAAGTGATCCGCTCGAAAAACATAAAGCAGGTATCGCGGATCGAAGAACTGAAACCTGCTACAGAGAAACCTATAACAAAGGTTATCCCCAAGGTACAAAACAAGACTCAGATAAAGACAGAAATTGAAGAAGCCATAGTTGATCAGCCACTGGACTTGCCTTTTGAAGCTGCGAAACAAGCAAGTATATCTGCAATCAGACACGCAAATAATCTTTCAAGCAGTTCTGATAAGACAGAAGATCAGGAAGCAATCGATAAGATCGAAAGCACTTCCAGTGACACCGCAACTGATACAGTTGAATTCGCTTCTGCAACAAAGGATTCCATTAAAAGGCGCATCAGGAAAAAAACACCTGATATCAAAAACAAGAAGGATATCAAAACAGAAAACAGAACGATTCGAAAAGCAGACAATTCGATCAAAGTGGCTCATAAAAGTGAGATTGAAGCAGCAAAACAGACTGTTATTGCTACGCAGAAGGTCGTATCTGCAAGAAAGACTGAACGGCTTGCTAAAAAGGCATCCGATTGGGTCAAAAAGATCGTAAAAGAAATAAAAAAGGCAATAGAGAGTCTCTTACGTATTCTCAGCGGTGCATCTGCGGTCCTGCTTCTGATACTCATACTTGCTTCACTGATCGCTGCTCTTGTAGCATCTGCTTTCGGCATCTTTTTCGCAGGTGATACATCCGGAGAGGAGACCAGAACTCTTCAGGATGTCATCCTCGAGATCAACGCAGAATATTTGGAGACTATAGACAACATTGAGAAGACAGTTACTCATGATGAAGTCACCAAAGAAGGTTATGGCGCTGCCTGGCCTGATATCCTCTCCGTTTATGCCGTATATGTCACTACAAAGGCTGACGGTGCAACCGATGTCGTTCACCTGACTGATGATCATGTCAAAATACTCAAGGAAATCTTCTGGCAGATGACTACGGTCACCTATACAACTGAGGTTGTGGAAGAAACGGTAGTGGTTCCTGATCTTGATTCTGACGGCAATCAGAAAAAAGATAAAGACGGTAATCTTCTATACAAGGAAGAAAAAGTATCCAAGACAATTCTTCATATCACGATAAATCATTTATCGGCCGGCGAAGAAGCCACAGCACTTTCCTTCAACACCGACCAGATGGCTCAGTTGAATGAGCTCTTGGATCCGAAGTACGCTTCGTTTTGGGCAGATCTCCTCAGAGGTATCGGTTTAGGTTCCAGTGAACTTGTAAACCTTGCGTTATCACAACTTGGTAACGAAGGCGGAGAAAAGTTCTGGAGATGGGCCGGACTGGATACCAGATGTGAATGGTGTGCCCTTTTTGTATCTTGGTGCGGTGATCAGACTGGGCTTCGTGCTTCCGGACAGATTCCCTTCTTCTCTTTTGTCTCTGACGGAGTTGATTTCTACAAGGCCAAAGATAAATGGATTGACGGATCTGAAGTAAACAGTTCTAACTGCGACAAGCTGATTCAGCCCGGTATGATCATCTTTTTTGACTGGGAACCTGACGGAAAACCTAATCACGTTGGTATCGTCACTAAGGTCTCCGGCGGTTATATCTATACCGTTGAAGGAAACAAAGGCGACAAGGTTGCAGAAGGAACCTACTCAGCCGACAGCTCGAGTATATTCGGGTTTGGTATTATCGGATAACTTTCATAACAGTTTATGAGTTGATAATCACAAGCAAATTTTAAGATTAGTCTCAATATTGGGTCAAAAGTCTCAACTTGCTCCAAAACTATTGATTTCGTTCGTTTGTGCTGTCATAGTGAAGGCACAAAGACGAAAGGAGAATCCATATCATGTTAAACGGAAACTATTTTCGAGATAAGGTAGAAGATCTGATTGATAACCCTGACTCATATTCAAGAGAAGAACTCCACGATGCATTTCTCGAAATGACCGAGAGATATCTTAACGAGTTGATCTCAACTCTAAACTACGAAAAAGCAATTATTGCTTCTTTAGGAGAAGAAGAAGGCAACAAAGTAATTGAAAAAGCTGCCACATCTGATCTGGCTTTTAACGAATTGAGCAGCATCAACGCTCAAGCAACAGACAAAAAGGAAATTATCAAGAACCTTCTTGATTTCACTGAAAGTCAATACAAAACACGATATAGCGGAGACGATGATGCACTCCCGGACAGTATCGAATAAAAGATGCAACAACTTAAACAACGACAGCCTCAGAGCAATCTGGGGCTGTTTTATTTTGTACAAGGAGAAACAACAATGAATAACCTAAATTGTTTTACAGAAACAGAAAAGCAACGCAAATGCGTTATGGACTCTATAGCCAAATCTTTTTATCAGGGAGAACTTCCATATATCTTCTATAGCCTGATAGATAAATGTCTTAACGAGTATGGATTTGATCCGCAAGTTGTTTACCAGCTCTTTTCTATGTGTTATGACAAAGCAATTCACAGAAATTATTCTCGTGTTGGGCAACTGGCCAGAAACTGGTATAAGCATGGTTATAGAAAACCCGAAGATCTCGATGAGTTTATTTTACTCTGCAAAAGGACAAAACAGATCTGTAATTTTTGTATGCAGAACTTAAAAAGAAGATTTAATAATCTGGATGTCGAACGCATTGAAAAGTGGATTACTGAATACAATGCTTCTCAACCACTTGTAAAATATGCCTTTCAAAAGAATGAATTCAGATCATATATTACTCTGCAAAACATAGAAGATACTCTTGCTAAATGGAATGCAAATGGAGTTAAAACTCTCGAAGATGCTGTTAACTTCTGTGAAAAAGAACATCAGGAAAATAAGCAGAAATGGAAAGCTGCAATGCAAGCTAAAGAAGACCGTATTAATGTGTTTTCAGTAATGCCGCTGTGGCACTCCTTCTCTGAGGAAATGCCTCTCAGAAACGGACCATATCTTGTCACACAAAGAGAAACTGTTAATGACGGGGAAAGTATCACTGTGGAAAAGCGTTGGTTCAGAAATGGAGAATGGCCTCTCACTCAATATGAAAAAGACACAGGGGTAAAACTTGATATTTTGTCTTGGGCCCTTTTACCGTCACCCTACATTCCTCAGACTGGTGATGATGAATAATCAGGTCTGAGAATAATAACGACCGCAGGAAGTCAATTCCCACGGTCGAATACATTTTTTCTTTGAACAGATATCAGAAAATATCTACTGACTTGCCGTCCTTATCAAAGATCTTCTTCTCGTTTACTACTACGTAAACATCACCACCGAGCTTAGCTGCTTTTTTCTCAATTTTCTTGTAATCGATCTGCTGACCGTCGATCTCAAATATAACCTTGCCGAGCTTCTTAGGAGCAGCCTTCTTAGCAGGTGCTTTCTTTGCTGCAGGTTTCTTAGCAACAGCTGCTTTTTTTGCAGGAGCCTTCTTTGCAGCTGCTTTCTTTGCCGGTGCTTTTGTAGCCTTAACAGCTGTCTTCTTTGCGGCAACTTTCTTTGCTGGAGCTGCCTTCTTTGCTGTTGCTTTCTTAGCAGCCGGCGCCTTCTTTGCAGCAGCCTTCTTAGCAGGTGCTTTCTTTGCTGCAGGTTTCTTTGCAGCTGCTTTTTTTACAGCGGGTTTCTTAACTTCAGCTACCTTTGCAGGAGCTTCGATTTTTTTCTCTTCTGCCATGATAATTCCTCCGTGAAATGTTGTGCATTGAGATTTATTCGTACGATAATTTGATAATACAAATCATTAGGTAATAGGTCAATGAATTAACTGTTAATACTCAACATTGTAGGTGATTTCCACATTGTGAATTATGATGTTTATCCGCAGCCATATCCTACGTTTACAGCACAAGCTGATAATGGGATTAATATACTACCGGCAAGGCGTTTAATGCATCGGCTAATGCAAGCATCGGTTTCTTTATTTTCTTAGTATACTGAATATTGTTTGTTAATACATTTCTACATGCTTCATCATTCATAGTGCTAATTATCGCAAGTCTCAATCTAGCTCTGGATGCTCCAACGTAATATCGCAAAACATTATCTTGCTTAAACGTATTCTCGGATACATCGACTAAGATAACAGCATCTGCTTCAAGTCCTTTATATTTTCTGCACGTTGTAAAACGCTTTTTCTTATATTTTCCGTTAGAAACTACGGAACTTATAATACTGCTTTCTTCAGTATCGCATGTAAGAATAACAACATCGGTTATACCTTCTGATTTAAGATCGTCAATAACTTGATCGATTCGCTCAATTACTCCATCTTTATCCTTACAGAAATTTATAGAAGCCGGAACTCCTTTTATAGCACCTTCAAATAACTTGGGGCTACGTTCAGTAATTGGTTTAAGCGAGGTAAGCGCAATATTTTCTGTGTTTCTGCAATTCTTATATAAAGTTAGTTTGCAGTCAGCTTCAGAAATATATTTGGGAATGGATTTAGACTGGATCAGTTGCAACTTATCATAGAACACATAGAAAGTGCCATCAATGCTGTCATTTTCAACAATTGTTTCATAAATAGTCTGAAGCAAATCAGACTCTTCGATTTCATCTTTTCCGAAATCTTGTCCTTCATCAACTATGACATGCTTATATGGGAAAGAACCATTAAAATACATTTCCATTACTTTGTCACAAGCCATCCTATAATTTGCTGTTTGGCTTTTGCACGTTTTACATGCAAAACCGTCTATCGTCATATAATCGATATTGTCGTTAGCATAATTCTTTTCCAGATGATCGCGAAGAAAAGCGTTATAACACAAGAAAAGCACTTTATCTCCTTGATTTGCATGTCTTGTAGCTTTTTCAACAGCAATCATGGTCTTGCCCGTTCCTGCAGCGCCATTGATTACAGCGCTTTTTTGCTCAACAAGGAAATTCAACAGAACTTTTTGTTCCTCAAGCAGTCGATTGAAAGTAATCTTTTTCAAATCAATATCAAATGATGATGACGGAAATATATCAAACTCAGGACATATTATTTCTCTAATTATTCGCTTGGTATCTTTTTCACTTAATTTGGTCTGAATATGATTTTCGAGTTCTATAGCAAAAATTGAATCTATATATTTTTGCGGATCGCTCAACGCTTCTTTAGTCATTGTAATATGTCTATCAAATTCTTCAGGGAATCGATTAGAGAATAATTCTCTTTCTTCAATCGATGGAAACCAAACAGCATGTAATATTTTACAGCGGTTCTGCAAATCGCTTATCGGACTATTCTGTATTTTAGTTAACATATCCCACTTGCAATGTTCGGCTTGTTTATATGGCCCTCCATGTTTCATTATCTCGCCTGAAGAATAAAGCCATTGACCACCTTGATATTTAACACGACCAGCCTTTGCTTCTAGGCAAATTATACCAAGTGCAGGATTGAAGATGACAAAATCTGTTTCGCTAATATGCAACACATCACTTTGCACCCAAACATTTTTGAAAGAATGAATAACATAATAATCTTCAGGCAAAGAGCTTAATGCCTTGAACATTTCGCCCTCTAAACTCAACTCATCATAGTCTCTAGGAATCTGCGGTATCATCAAAGCCATAATTATTTCTCCTTTATATTCTTCTTTATATCTTCCCAAGTTAAGTTTTCATCACCAGTAAAAAAGACTAACCAATCTGCATCTTTTGCAGCTTGATACTCCTCCTCACTATCTGAAGAAAAAAGGAATACCTTTGAAGATGGCCACATCAAATCAACATTTAAATTATGTTTGCTTACAGAACTGAATGTTGCATTTTTTCGTGGTTTTTCCATAGCACTGAATTCATCTTCATTAGCAATAAGATCATCTAACAGTTTTATTTCATTTTGATTGTCAGAAAACTGAAGCAAACTTTTCCAAATATCTTTATAATTCATGCCCGATAAATCCATGCCTGGATCATTGATGACACAAATATTCGAAGAGTCCTTTTGTTTTGGATTATTACCTTGCTCTATAGTTTTTCTTGTTTCTGACCAAGCGATTTTATTATCAATATAGGATGAGAAAAATCCGATTTCAGGTTTCTCAAAGGTGCCAATAATTACTCCTCTATCTAAGAAAACATTAAACTCTTCACAACTGGTTTCCGGAACAAGGGTACAAGAATAGCATGCCGCCAGATTAAGAGAATCTCGACCTTGTCCAAGGCTCAAACTGCATACAGGATCATTCGAACAAGTAATTGCCGTTTCAAGTGCCTTTCTAAAAACTTTTGGAAAGACATCCGGTCTGCCTTGTCTAACTAAACCTCCCATTGTTCCTTCAGAATCTCCACTCGCAGTATATATGAAAATACCACTCATTGATCTTCCCTCAGCAGGCTCGCTGCAATAGATTCTCTCTTTTAATGAAGCAATATTATAACCGCACTCAAAACTTAACTGCTTCATAAGCAAATGAGATAAAGTGTGAAGCATAAGAAACTTATCAGTTATAGTTCTTTCTACAAAAGAACCATAATATGATTTCTTGTAGTTTTCGTTCAGTAGATTAACTCTGTTCTGGATTTCCTCATTTGAAGATCTCCAAGCATCTATAGCATCATCATTAATCTCTATAAAAATGCCTTCTCCCCTGATTTCATAACCTGGATACCACTTAGTTTCATCTTCTTTTATATTAACTGGAGAAACCTTCTTGAAATTTGAAAGATTGTCTTTGTCAACAGGTTCTAATCTAGAAAATCCAATCAGTGCTTGAACTTCTCTAATCTTATGAATCAAACTGATACTCTTAATATAAGGCAACTGATATTCTTCAACGGCTGTTGATTCGCGAACAAATTCTCCATCATTATTATCTAAAGATACCTCTCCCTTTAATGCAGCATATTCTTCGGCCTTATATTTCATTCGATTGGTAGAATACTTCGGTTCGCCATCATTTTTCCATTTTCTTTCTAATATTGCTTTTACTTGATCTTCTTGTTTTCCGATTTCCATTGAAATCTTATGAGCATATTCCGTAATATTCTGCTTAATAATACTTTCTTTCATTTCTTGAGTAACGGTCATCCCAGGAACAGAAGAAATTGTTTTTATTGCTGTTGCTATGGCTTTCCTTAAATCAGAAAAGGCTTCACTATTCTGAACTAAAGATGTCAAAATACTAGAATAAGGTGGGATTACCAAAGAGCTCATGGTAATCGGGAAATATACAGATGATCCACCTCTCTGAAGAACATGCGGATATTCTTTGCAGTCTTCATGTCCGTTCTTCCATGGATGTCTTCCCGCACATTTGAAACCATATTCAAAACCTGTTTCTTCATCTAATTTGCTCAATGCATCTTTATCAAAAGCACCTTTTAAAGTTGTTTTGCAATTGCAAGATGTACAAGAAACAGTTAAACCTTCAAGTCCCTCTGTGGATGAAGCACTAGTAGTAAACTTGATTGCTGGCTGTGAACAAACCTTTTTAGGGCCATCATAATTCTTTGCATGTACCCATTTAACCCACGGAAAATCATCAATATGGCCTTGACTGCAGGCAACGACAATACGTGCGACAACCAAATCTTGAAGACAAGTAGAGCATCTAAGTTTCTTGACCATATGCGGATCACTTTCTCTACGCTTCTTAATCTTGGGGTTAGTAGAAGCTTTGTAATCATCAAGCCATTGTTGCAGCGGCTTAAATCTTCTGCATTTAGGGCAAAAATACCATTCGGGAAATCGTGCATATGATACTCCATTTTGGTATTTAGCTTCATCAGCACTCCCAGGCATTCCAAAATAATCAACCTCTAATTCTTTTTCAAGTCTTTCATCGTGGATTTCCATTACGCTGCCTTCCCAAGTCTCAGGAGCCGCTGTCATAAGTGTTTGCTCTGGAAAATCCACCATTGCTCCTACGCCATACTGTAATACAGCCTGAGATGCCCGGACTGAATGGGAAAAATCACTCATTTTGATTTTTTCTTTAATTTTCATCAGAATCAGCCTCCCATATTAATATGCTACTGCCAGCAGAAACATCAACATTTCTCATAGAAGTCATGGTATCAAATGCGGGATCATAACGGCTTGTGTTGTACGCCTTCATAAGTCTTCCTTCATCCTTTTCAGGTGGCGCCACCAAAAAACGCTCGCCATAAGAAAAGTGCTCCGCATCATAACCATCTATAAGGTTTTCCCAACGATCAATTAATACAGAAATCTCCTCAGTTATTACATCATCTTCAGTAATCATCTCATCATTAATTCGATTAGTAATACTTCGATTTCGTTCAACAATATAATCTGTTATTTTTTTAATCGTCTCCTTATATTTTTCCTTGGAAAAATCCACTGCCTTTTTCTCATCAGATAACTCAACATTCAATTGTCTTAATAGAGAAATAACTACTGCATGAAGAGCTCTATCACGTGCAGGTTTTGAAAACGGTGTTACTCCAGTAGGCTCAACGAATTTATAAAACGATTCATGATAGCTCTTAAACTGTTCATAGTGTGATCGATCCCTACTCTTTGATCCGTCATACATTGCGAACGCTACCCCCGGGAATTCTCGGCCAACTCTACTGGATGCCTGTATATATTCACTTGTTAATTTTGGTTGTCCAACTAAGAGCATGACATTTAAACGAGCAACATCTATTCCAACTGAGATCATATTTGTTGCCAGGAGTACATTTGATGGCCATCGTTTATTCTCAATATTCTCTTTACTATATGCAAGTTTTTCTAATTTATCTAATGTCTGATTCAATTGTGTAGTTGAAACTCGGCTTGTTAATTCATCAGCACTAGTTATCATCCTAGCATCTTTAGCACCGCCCGTTCTGTATGCAATCCTCTTTATAAAATCTTTTACGTCATCATCAACCAGCGTAGAGCATTTTCCCAAGTCTTTTAAACTATTGAAATATACTGTAAGAGTCCAATACTTATCTTTAACCTCATCTTCCAAGTCCATGCCGTAAAGTTTCTGAAGCATTGCGGCAATAGAGCGAATCTCCATCATTGCCTTGGTTTTTCCTGAAGGCATTAAGCCGATATACTTTCTTCCAAAAACTTCATTGCTATAATCAATCAACGATTCTCTTGCAAAGAAAGAATCATCAGAATCTATTCCAGGATGGGGGAATTGGTTTACATCTCTATCATAAAGCGCAGCACATTGTTCTACAGCTCTTCTTATAGTAGCTGTCGATGCGATAATCTTACTACTTACACCCTTATTTTTGCATAATGCATCTATAGCAGACTCATAAAGGCCTACCATTGTTCCCAAAGGACCTGATATCAAATGTAATTCATCTTGGATTATTAGCTCAGGAGATCTGTTCTCCTTTCCAATTCCAAAGAAAGAACCGATTCGAGGGTTCCATGGTAACATTGCAAATTTATCTACTGTACCAAATAAAAGCGTTGGAGGAGCATCATATAATTCTTGGTCAACTACTTGTATTGGTAGACTTCCCTCTTGATTAAAAAAACAACTCTCTTGTGGACAAAATAACTCAAAATGAGTATTTCCTTTCATTCTATAGCCAAACATGCCTATTTTCTTGTGATCAACAACATCTTGAACAAGCTTTGTTCCACACCAAGGGCACTTAAGCACCTGAAATTTATTGTAATAGTCTTTATTGTATTCTAATGTTTCATTCGTAGATTCATTAAGCTTTTTCAAACATTTTCTTGCTTGATCATTTTTATTCGGAGTATGTTCTCCACCTATCCAAAGACCAATTGTGATTCTTTCTTTTCCAAGAGGATACTTGCCGTATTGAGGTTTTTTTGATGTCGCATCGACTCTTATATATTCACATGCACATATCAAAGTAGATGCTCTCGTAAACTGCTGCGCTGCAAGCAATCGCAATGTATATCGCATTATAACCGTTGTACCAAATGATGAATCTAAATGAGCTAATCTTCTATAAAAAATAGTAAAAGCTGTCAAACCCAAATATGCTTCAGTTTTACCACCACCCGTAGGGAACCAAATCAAATCAACCAACATTCGATCTTCTGATTGATCATTAACGATTGATTCTATACTCATCAACAAAAATGCAATCTGAAAAGGACGCCAAGAATAACGATCAACAAAGACATTTTCTATGGTGTTATAGTCTATAGCCTCCAATATGCTGGTAAGCTCTTCGTCGTCTGGATAGCGATTAACATTTGAAGTGTTTTTCTGTATTTTTAAATGCGCACGTTGCATAAACATAGCTCTATTAGCCAACTGGAATGCCTGCCAAGCTAAATCATTATTCTTTAGAATCTCAAGACCTTTTTTCATGCGTTCTTTAGATGCTTGACAACCTGCAATATTAATTTGCGCAATCGTATTGTATTTAGGATCAAGATCTTTCAGCTTAAGCTTCAACTCATCAATCCAACCCTCATATGCATCTACTATTTTTTCTTCTACAGCTAACTTAGTATCAGCAGATGTATCATTTAAATCTGATAAATATTTCATCGAAAAAGCATCTTGAGGGACTTCCCACTTGCTGTTAAGCCTAAAATCCATTGCCGGAACTTCAACCTCTGGGAAAAAGTCATTGGAAATCCATCCGTTTCCATCATTATCAACTTTCCACATTACAGAAGTTCCCAGACCAGTTCCATATACTTTTTTGTTTCTGTACTGCAAAACCAACGATTTTTCTTCATCATTTAAAGACTCGAAATCGATATTTCCAGAATAATCAGATAATATAAAATTATTGTCAGTAGTACTTATCTTTATTTCCGGTTGATATATACACAAATATGGCTTAGCCTTGCTAGGATCATCATTGACAAGCATTATTGTATAAGAATATGTATCCTCAGAGACTTTTCGTCTCAATGAAGTTACCTTAAGTTTTGTTCCGTCTAAATCCTTATTCTGATCAATATAATCGCTTTCGCCAAAAAACAGTTGTACATTTACCTCATGCGGCTCACGAACATATCCTTTAGACAACTGATTTGCCAGTTTATACATCTTGTTGAATATACCGTGCTCATCAAAATCAATGATATCCATTTCTTCAAGTTCATGTACTTTTTTGAGTGTTAAACCACCATTAGCAAAACGCAGTGAACGCTCTTTTAAATCTATATAAACATCTGACTGTAATGAAATAGGCAATTCGTAGTTCTCCACTCCTTCAAAATCGAATGGAACTCTACAGTCTGATGCTGTTGCTTTCCTATATGTGGCGAATTTGACGAGACAATTAACAGTATCACTATTACCTTTTGCGAAGAATGATATACCCATGGAAGAAGGCAAATTCTGCGTAGCTAATCCAACTTCCTCATCTAGGTTTTCTTCATCTGCAGGTGACACTGCCTCTTTTCGTGCAATGAATTCCTCAGAATCATTTACCTCTATCTCAGAAGTTTCTATGCTATTCCGCTCTTCACCTGATTCTTCCACACGAGAAGAATCATCGTTATCTGCGTTCATCTTGTTATCTTTGGTAAACAAAATACCTATGGAATATCTTGTGTTCGGAGAATCAGAAATCAATTCATGTTCCTTATCTGGGAGAGAAATCTCAGAACCTGGACCAAGCAATTCCTGTTTTATTAGCTTTATGTAGTCTTCTCTTGCTTCTATCATCTTGGATGTTTGCGACATGTTATCCTCCTCACAAACTTACAGGTCTATTGGCAACATTCATTGGTAATTCCATCTCGACATTCACTAATCTATCGATTTGTAAAACCTTAGCTAATGAATCAATCTTTTCATACACTTCAGCAAATTCGTTGTTTTGGGAAACAGTCTTGCCACTTAATCCACGAATAATAGCATTACCAACCTCATCTAATATTCGTCTTCTAATTTTTCGAACAACCCTACATGATTCGAAGTAAATATTTGAATTATTGCAGAGTTCGCTGTTGCCGGTTAACAACCCAATTGCTTTAATTGAGTCTTCTTTTTTGGGCCCGACAGTATGAGTGTTTTCATCTAACCATCTGATAATAGTAGGTTCTTGAACCGTAACTTTAAGTTCAATCATTTGTTTAGCCACTTCTCTCGGTGAAAAGCCGTTGCTTTCCATGTATGCTATCAAACTTCTCTTCCATTCTTTTGATCTTTCATAATCCTGAACCAAAGGTTCTTTGATTTTCCCGTCATCTATCATCTGCTTCAAGATTGAACCAACTATATCCTGTGTATCTCCGTTATTCTTCGTAAAAATAATAGAATCACCTTCATTTAATTCTGGCACACCAACTTCATAAACTTTTTCATTATCCGTATCCAACACATATGCTTTATAATGCCTGCTAAAAAACGCCTTTGTATCGTCTGAAAAAGTTGCTACAGCAATAACTTCTGTCGTAAAGTTTCCTTTTCCTGATTGTGAGAAATCCTTTAACCTTACACTATCAAAGACCATGTCATGTTCCATTACATAGGTGTTGATTTCTTTTTCGTCTTCAATAAGCTCACGGTCTTGAGCATCCTCAACTACATCGTCATCCTTGTAATTAGCCAATTTCATTGTTGATCGCTTATTCCACTTTTTTATATCTTTAGACGTTCTGTTTTGATTAAAGTTGAATGATTTTTCCTCGGGCTCATAAAGTAGAGATATTATTTTTTCGGATGAACAGCATCGAAAAGCATTAAATCTCTTGCCCTCAAAATCCCCCAATACAATTACAGCATGATAAAGCATCGAATTATCAAACTTGCCAGGAGTCGTAAAAGTGAAATTGCTGTGGGTCATTATGCTTTTTCCCAAGCTTCTTTTCATGGGCATAGTATAGTATGCCTTCGGTATAACAATAGCCACTTTATTTATCCAATGATCCAACAAATAGCTTTTCAGCCATCGTCCCTTAGGTGTTCCTGTCTGAAGGTTCTTCGCAAGTTGTTTTAATATATCCACAACACAATTCGCATCTTCTTGTAATGAAGTTGGCAATTCTGACGCCCATCTTTCGATACGAACAAGTTTATCCTTTACTGGTTCTACAGAGACTAAACCCTCTATAAAACAAGCCTCTAGTGATGCCAAAGAAAATGGTGTTGTCATTAACAGATTCATCAGTGAATGTGAATGTACTATGAAATTCTCCTTAGCTTCTATCTCATACTCATTTCTTTTTATGGTTACAAGAGATTTTCTAAACCGGCGGTAATCTTCAATGCTGATTCCAGGATTATCCATTATTAATGGAGTATTTACCTTCCTTTGAATAATGTTGACATGCCTTTTCAATTCTTCTGTTAATACATTTCTGCAAATATAGTTTTCAGACACATGTTCATTAAGGAACTCCTTAGTACAAGCAAATACCTCAAAATCACCATCATCGTCGAGAAGCGAATTAGTATTATCGGTATCTATCGTTGAGCATAAATACACATACTGTAAAGATTTCCTTTTGATTAGTTCTGGCAGCTCCGTTTCGCCTCGGTTAATAACATCTTGTCCCATAACAATCAAACCTATATGCCGATTTCCACCTTTAGACAAAACAAGTTTTCTAGCTACGGATACTTTGGAACACAGCTTAAGAACAGGTTCTCTTTTTCCAGGATTACCGCCAAAGAAATGCTCAGCATCTTCAGTACAATATGATGCTGTTACTAAATCCAAAAGATTAATTTGCTTCTCATCAAAACATATTGAAATACCTTTAATCAATTGCTCTGCTTTGTCCTTGGGCATCACCAGAACTGTTGTTGTATCTATTACGCTAGTTAAATCAGCTGCATTAATCTCTAGAACCGATGTGCAAAATTCTTCTCTTGGTGTCCTTTTTTGTTTAATGCCTCTTCCGTCTATTGTTTTAGCATGACCATTATATGGTTCGATTAGCCTCCATTTATCCTCCGGGACATGAGTTGTCTTTCCATTATCTTGACACAGAACTATATATTCTTTTCCTTTAAAGCTTTTCCCTAAGCAAATGCCGTCGATTTTACCCTTATATATATAGCGTTCTTTCTTTTGAATTCCGTAAAGCACTATATCGTCTTCATTTAAAGAATCCAAGACATCTTCTGGTTTGGTTTGATTGAACATTATGTTCGAGATTGCTGCATACGTAATAATAAGCGCATCAAAACAAAGCGAACCAGGATGCAATACTATTCCGACATTATGAGTTTTTTTCTCAATGGTTTGCGAAAGAAAATCTGCATAAGCTTTCATTAGTGTTTCCTTAGAAAACACATGCCCATCTACAGATATACTGCATTTATTCAGAACATTGCGCATAGCTTCAGACACACTACTCATCATGAACTCCTAGCTAATAATCGTGCAATCTTTTTCTTATTAATTATTCAATAAATACTTTTTATGCTAAGGTAACATCAAAACTATTTATTATTATAAATTATATATGTAAGGTTGTAGTGAACTCTTTGTAAATATGGAATTATCATAATCAATTTGCCAATAAATCATCGATATATGAAAATCAATAATCAGTTACGCCTAATTGATCATTTTCAACCTCCTCACACAAAATCAAATAAATCGAATTTGAAGATTCAGATTAATATAAAACTTATCGCTATTCTTATATATCTGAGCAAACCCATGCCTTGATGTGGATCCCCTCTCCAGCTTAGTATTGTTGAGAAGATATGTCTCAAATGCATTCCTGTTGTAGATGTGATAAGCCAAAACATCACCGTCTTCTTTGACAATCACATATCCGCCGTTTGCCTCATCATGCCCATCCCATTCTTTAGACGGCATCATACCTAAAGCTACAGAGCACAGGAACTTCTTAAACTTATATTCATAGAAACCTTTTCGCGGGTATCCCAGAGGATTTTTCTCTTCAACAAGATCTACAAGAGCCTTGCAGCTTGAGGCCTTATCTTGATAATAATCCAGAAGCATATTGGCTATGATATCTTCCATATAGCTGTCAATTAACATGAGGTTTGAGGAGAAGTTATCATTTACGGCATGGACAAACTTCATTTCGCCCTTATCGGTTATTGCTGAGATTCTGTCCAAGATCTTATTACGACTGTCTATTGCATTGAACCTTTTCATATCATCATCCGTGATTCCTTTAACCTCAAAAAGGAAATTAGTAGCTCCAGAAGCATTTAACAAGGTTGGCGGATTACCCAATTCAGACTTAATGCTAAATCCGCAGATTGGTTCATACCCGGTATGAATATCGTGGATCTGCATTACAATATCCGCCTTATCGGCAGATGATGCTTTAATCTTATCGATCTGCATCTCTTCCATAACCTCGGGAACACCATCAATCTCAAATGAACGATCCGCTCCCGAAAGAATCCCCTTATAAATCAATAATTTTGAACGATTCAGATATGATTTCGAGATATGAGAAATCTTTTCACCATCCAGTATGACGTCAACACCATCCTCATGGATGATATAGTCGATTTGCTTAGCAGAATCTTTTTGCCTAAGGATTCTGAGAATCGGGAAGTAGATATCGTTGATGCGGTTAACATTCTCGTCTGCAGCATACAACCTGCCCGTATGCAAGAGCTCAACCAATGCATACAGCTCGCTCCATTCTCCTCTATTACCCGATATCTTCATAATGAGGCTCCTTATCCCAAAACATCCATAATTTGTTTTGCTATAGCTTCGATGACATTGACGGTAACGCTATTACCAAACTGCTTATAAAGATGTGTATCAGATAACTCAAGCACAAAACTATCAGGGAATCCTTGAAGTCTTGCCCATTCTCTAGGAGTCATCTTTCTGATGTCCTCATCATTTATCTTCCCGCTGATATGTGTTTCGGGCACTTTGCTATGCTCACGGTGATCGATAATGAGGTTTCTTTCTCTGCCCATTCCACCGCACACGATAGTACCGGCGATACCGTTAAGGTCTCTAATCTCGTATCCGAAGCCATTACCCTTAGCTTCGTGTCTCGCCTTATGCTTCCGTAACGTTTCAACATACACATCAGAGAGATAATATCTCGCAGGTACCGGAGCAGGATCCAAGATATCAATAATGCACTTTTGCTTTTTCTGAGGCTTCGGGAAAACAAACTCGCCGACATTAAGATCATCACGAAAAGCTACAATGTATATTCTTTCTCTATTCTGAGGAACCCCGAAATCCTTGCTGTTGAGAACCTTCCAGAAAACATGGTATCCGATATCCTGAAATGCTTTGCGAATAACCCGAAAAGTGTTTCCCTTATCATGCATTACGAGGCCTTTAACGTTTTCGCAGAAGATAACCTTTGGTTTGTGATGCTCACAAATTCTTACTACATCCAGAAATAGGTTGCCTCTGTTTCTTCCTTTGAAATCATCATTGAAGCCGCCGTGACGGCCTGCAATTGAGAAAGCTTGGCATGGAAATCCTGCGAGACAGATATCAAAAGACGGGATATCTTTTTCATTGATGACGGTAATATCGCCAGCGATATCAAAATCATCTTTGAAGTTGGATTTATAAGTTTTCTGAGCAAATTCGTCCCATTCACTGACGAACACGGTTTCAATATTTTTGCCGAATGCATTGTCAAATCCCAAACGGATTCCGCCTATTCCAGCGAACAAATCGATTGACCTGTATTTAGCCATTCCCCATAACCTCTTTCTCTATTACGTCAGCACATCCTGCTGCATCTTTCTCAATCTGTTTGCCCCAAAACCTCAGGACTGTCCATCCGTGAGATTCGAGGTAGTTATTAACTTCTTTATCTCGAGCTATATTTCGCTCAATCTTAGATATCCAAAAATCTTTATTGCTCTTGATATCTGTTTTTCTTTTATCCCAATCGTATCCATGCCAGAATTCACTGTCACAAAACACTGCTACCTTTTTTCCTATGAAAGCAATATCGGGATGCCCAAAAACTGACTTAGTATTCTTTCTGTATCTTAAGCCACGCTTCCACAGTTCTTGTCGGAGCTGCAATTCAATCTTGGAGTCTTTACTCTTTACAGCCTGCATATTTTTATGCCTTTGCTCCGGAGTAAGTCTATCCACGACCAACGCTCCTTTCATTATAAATCAGCCCTAGTTCTATTATTGGGACTTATCGTTAATGTATTAAGAAATAATTCCCGATTAACAAACATTCTCAAGCATAGTTCTTTAATTATATTATATAAATATTAAAAATTCTTGTGTGCTCTAAACTCACAATTATACGTGTTGATGTCTTGATGTCTCGGGGTGATGTCTCGGTGATGTCTCGGTTGATGTCTCCGTTGATGTCTCTAGTTCAGTCCGAATAATGTCAGCTACCCCTTAGTATAATTTTCCCAGATGTAATCAAAATGTCATATTGGCAGCGTGAAACCTGCAATATGAGAGGGGAGGTTTTCTATGGCAAGCGAAAACAAAACAAAAGTAAATAAAAGCAACTGTCTGAGATTGTTGTATGTAAAAGAGATCATATTCGAGCATTCGGATGAAGAGCATCTCCTGAGCACCAACGAGATAATTGATATGCTACATAATGAATATCATATCTCCGTTACACGCCAAACGCTGACAGCTGATATCGATATGCTTATTGATGCCGGCTATGACATTGAATGCATAAAGAGCAATCCAAATAAGTATCACATTCTATCCAGAGAGTTCGATATTGCGGAGCTGCGTATCCTGATCGATTCCATAGAATCATTGCGTTCGCTCCCTGTATGCAAGGCTAAAGAACTTACAAAGAAGCTCGCCAGGCTTGGCGGACCTTCTGTTGATCTTCTTTTGGAGACAATTAATGTTGAATCTATTCCCAGGTCTGATAACAGCCAAATCTATTACATTATTGATGCGATACTAAAAGCTAAGGCTGAAGGGAAACAGATTTCATTCAAGTACTACGAATATAATACCTCTAACAAAAGTGTCTTAAAGAATAATGGCAGGGATTATATCGTATCTCCATATCAGCTCGTTTGCTCGAACGATTACTACTATCTGCTCGGTTACTCTGTAAAGCATGAAAAGACAACGGCATTCAGAGTGGATCGTATCTGCGGTATCCCTGAGGTCATAGATATGGATAGTGTATTCGAACCGGAAAATATCAATGCAAAGGAATACATCCGCGAGTCTTACCACATGATGAGTGGCGATGAAGCTAAAGTTACTTTGCGGTTTGACAGCAGCGTCATTGATGCCATGATCGACCGTTTCGGACAGGACTTAGATATAACCTTTCTTCACAAGAAAGAGTGTGAAGCCCGGGTTATCGTTCCTGTCAACAATGTCTTTTTTGCATGGTTATTTGGCTTTGACGGTAAAGTCATGATCTCAGGTCCTAATAAAGTCAAAGACCAGTATATCCGTCTGGTATCGAAGGCAATGGCAAGGTTATAACATTGTTACACCCCTTGTAAAATAAGGCTTTCTGAGATATTTTTGCCCGATCTGTTAAAAAGTCTTAACAGATGAAAAAAGGGATATTGCATTGAGAAATTTGCCCTCGTATAATGTAGCTACGATCAAAACAGAACAAACGTTTGATTGTCAAGGTTCAAGAAAGCGAGGCGAGAACAGATGATAAAATCTCTCATCCATCCGGTGATAAATTTCTTCACCCATGCCCTCCTAATCACTCCCGCCTCGCTGACTTTTACCAGCGGTCCAGGAAGATGATAGGAGTCACCCGGTAGTTACTCACTACAAAGCAAAAATGAAGGAATTTCGCAAAAGCAGCAATGCTCGTGCGTTTAGTATAAGTCGGCCTTTTACTCTACCGGATTTTTTCCCTTTAGTCGGCAAGAGTAAATTAATCAGGAGGAATCAAGTAAGTGAAAACAAAAGAAGTTAAAGTGGAAAGTACTACAGTTAAGAACCAATTGATCCCTAAGGTTCTTATAGGTAAAAACGGAACAAGGCATGAGATCACAAAAGTCCTGTTCTGTGCTCATTCCACGGATAATGAGTTTGAAGGTCTCCGTTATGCAGTCAGTTTTAGCGGAGCAGAGACATATCTATATCTCATAGATAGTCGTTGGTATGTTCAGGTGGTGTGATATGAAGAAAAGGACATCTGTTAAAGAAATGAATGCTATTTGCACCATGCTTATTGAGGACTTCCTCAAGAAGTTCCACTATTCCAACACCAGAGTCATCGACATAGAAACATTTGTTACTGATTATCTCGGAACAAAGATCCTGTATGAAGATTTCGCTGTTGGCATTCAAGGAAGAGGCGGATTCATATCAGATGGTATTCAAGCATTACCGGTTCTGAGAGACGGTATGAGACAGCAAGTCATTTTTCCCGAGAACATAATCGTGATCGATTCTATTCTCACGGAACCGAATGAACTTGCAAAGCTCAGATTTACCATTGCTCACGAAGCTGCTCACTTCATCATGAACAAACATGTTGACGGTGACTTTACGGCTGCATTCCACACGGAATTCACCGAAGGCGAATGCTATACCCCTCAGATGCTCAAGGAGATGCTCTCATTGACTGAGACAATCACCAATAGAGCTGCAGCATGTCTGCTCATGCCGGATTTTATAGTAGATCGTGCACTTAAAACATATAACGAAGGCAACAAGGTCACAATCTATTCGGGAAGCACAATAGTCATCCCTAATCCGAGCAAAATTGTCATACAAAGGATGGCCGACAGTATGGGTGTCAGTTACAGCGCATGTTTTTACAGACTTAAAGAGCTTGCCGTTCTTGATGAAAGACCGCTCGAAGAGTATGCTGCTGCTTTTAACAGTATGGAGGCAGGATATGTTTGAACAATACCCTCCCCAACTGAGACGAAAGCTGTATGCCTCTCAGCTACTTGCTATCGGAAAAGCTAAACGCAATGTCAAATGTCCTGTCTGCGGAGCTCTTTTATACAAAGCCGTTGGCAGAGAACATCAGGTTGTCGAAGCCTTATGCAGAAAATGCGGATTTAACGAAATAATAGACCTGGCTTTATTCAGAACTATGAGACTTAATCAGGTCTATAACTTAGAAGAAGGTTACTGGTACTGCCCTCACCAAGAGCAACTGGCCGGATAACTTATATGGATTAAGCTACCATCCTTAAAGGAAGCTTTCTTACAACCGAATATAACTTGACTTTAACCGAGCAAGCGGAGCAGGATCCTTAGTTTAAGGACTGAAAAGACTATCAAGCGCCGTACGAAGTTTGAAGAGATTAATCTCTCTTCTATTTCGTACGGCGTTTTTGTTGCTCCGAAATATCCTGCTTCGTATGTCACTTAAAGTTCCTTCCTTTCCCGGAGAAGTCGGAAAGGAAGAAACATGTTTTATAAGTATCAGCACTATCCCTAATCTCCCAAATCGTCACTTTTTCACCCAGATTTAACGATTTTTAGGAGATTAGATATGAATTCTATAAATAACAAAAGTTTTAAGCAGGAATGTAAGGTCATCAATCTGGCATTTGAATACAAGCATTACACTGGCGACATTGCTTACGCGATCATCACGGATCTTCCCGAAGACGTTCTTAATGAAAGATACAAAGAAGAACTTTCTGCCTACAGGCCGTTCGTAATCTTATCCCGTGCCATGGGACTTGTCATACAAGAGCATCATCGCAACGAGGATAAGTTCAGAAAACGTTATTCAAGAAATGTCGTTGATTTTGAAGCGGTATATGATCTTTTGTCTATTGAGGACACTCAAACGGTTCGCGAACTCGAATTATGTGAAGCGAAGAGAAAAGAACAGATTATCGAAGCCGGTCGTAAGGCAATGAAGATCCTTACTCCCCTTCAGCGCAGATACATCATCCGCTTTTACCAGGACGGAGCAACACTCGCAGAAATCGCAAAGGAAACCCACACACGTACTGATACCGTTTGGGAGAACCTTGAAGCTGCACGCCGAAAGTTCAGAAAAGCATTGGATCTAGTGGAGGCAGCATAATGAGTAAAGGTTTATTTCATCCCTATCGTTTCCAAATCTATGTCTGTGATCTCGGAGAAAATGAAGGCTCTGTTCAAGGTGGAAAACGTCCGGTTTTGATCATCCAGTCAAATGCGGTCAACTCATCGACTGTGATCGTTGCCCCAATAACGTCATCGATCAAGAAGACTAATATGGTAAGTCACATCATTCTTTCCGACGCATCGAATTTTTCTATGGAATCCATGGTTGTTCTCGAACAGCTCAGAACAGTTAATGTTTCCGCTCTCGAATGTTACTGCGGATTCATACACAATCGCAAAGACATCAAGAATATCAACGAAGGTATTAAACGTACGCTTGGTATCTGGTCCAGTTCGAAAAAGGCACCTGAAGCCAAAACAAAAACCGAACGCAAACAAATCCGTTTGGCGCAAAACAAAACCTGTCTGTGTTACCAGTGCTTAAGTTACTACATCAACAACCCGGAATACAGCGTCAGGCGATTATCTGCACCACGCGGAGCAAAAGATACCTGTGACAGATGCGGATTCAAGCGAGGTTTTGATTATCTGATTACTGAGATCAAGGAGTGAAAAAATATGGAAGATAAAAAAGTTTCAAGATACAAGAAAAACGAAGTGCCAATCTGGGAAAAGTCTCTTCTCACGTTAAACGAAGCATCTGAATACACCGGAATAGGCATCAACAGACTCAGAAGGATTGCCAACAATTCTCAAAACAAGCTCGTTGTTTGGGTAGGCTCAAAGCGCATGTTTAAACGCAAACAACTTGATGAATATATTGAGAAGGCTGTATCCATATAATCTCAAAAATGTCAAATGTGCGATTTGTTCCTATCTGGATCAATCGTACATTGGCTGAGATTTTAAATACACCTTAACATTGGCTTAACTGAAGGGTTTTATCTCCCGACAAATAAACATAAGGAGTAATTGCATTATGGATACAGAGGTTATCACAAGATCCAAAAAGAGAGAAGTCCCTATTTGCGACAGGTACCTGCTCACAATAAATGAAGCTTCTGACTATACAGGTATAGGCATAAAT
>JAFRJA010000048.1 GCA_017432545.1 Erysipelotrichaceae bacterium | reverse complement strand
GTCATCCGGGAAAAATCTATGCAGGCACCTTAATAGTGATCCGCGCTTTTAGACTCCAGGGACGATTCGGCGAACCATTGACCTGCCGAGGAATCTGATTCCAATAAGCGAATATCAGAGTGGCCAACTGCCGATGAACTGTTACAGTCTAAAGCTTCTTCCAGATGTCCTAGAGGTTCATATAGATCTTAGGTGTTATTTGATTGAAAATGATCAGATTGTTTTAAACAACACTTGACAAAGGGTACTTACATATCAGATTTTCGCTTTGGATGATAGCCTGCATGATTATGGAATAATCTTTCCTGGTCAAATAGCTGGCAAAGTAGACTAAAGGACACAGAAAAGAAAGAAGTTTTATGATGTTTTCGTGATCGCCATTAATATGTTTCGATTCATGCCTTGTCATATCTAAAGTTTATTATAGCGGTGTCGTCAACTCTTGCAAAAAATGCAACGGTTAACCAAACATATTTATTTATGAGGAAACGAAATTAAAAAAGAGGCTTTTTTGACCTGGAGCTAATATGCAAAAGTTTTGAAGATCGACGATCCACTTGAACGTTTTTATGAAAAAGAGTATGAAGAATCGGAATATTATGCGCAGTGAAGAAAATACATGATAGATTGTGAGAATAAATGATGGTATTTTAAAAATAGAGAAATATGACAGAGGAAAAAAACAGAATAAGAATCGCACATCGTAGCGACTGGAAAAGTGAACCGATGCCTCAAGAGCACGATACCTTTATACTCAAGAGGTCTTTCAGCAAGGAAGAAATGGCTGCACTTGGCCATGGCAATATTCCGCAGGCCATGGAAGATAAATGGTTCTGGTATATGGAAGGTTCTACGCTTTGGGCACATCGCAGCTGGACGGGATATTGTATCTATATGATCGAGTTTAAAGAAAACGATGAACATTTAGTGACCGTCAACCGTGATCCTGAACAGTACAATTGCACCAGCATCGAAGAAGATATCAGATCATTAAACAAGCTTTTAGACTGGTGGACGCAAACCCCTTATGATCATTATAATGAGTGGCTTTCGGAAACCTATGATGCGCCGAAAAGATCGGATAAACCGCGATTTGCGAAGACGAGTTTGAAACAGATTTTTGAATCAGATAATATCCGTTTTGTTGAAGTATCGGAGTGCCTTATTAACGATTATCTCATCATGGTTAACGACTATGAAAATGTCAACAGCTTTATCGGTGGCAAGAACAAACAATACACAGCAGAACAGGAAAAACAGTGGGTACAAAGAAAGCTGGAGGAAAATGCTGCTGTTTATTCAATGCTTGAAAAGAAAAGCGAGCGTTTTATCGGAAACATCGAGTTCATGGATCTGACAGACTCACAAGCTGAACTTGGAATCGCCATAACGGCAGATATGCAGAATAAAGGGTATGGAACCGAAGCAATTAAGGCAATGGCCAAATATGGATTTGATCAAATGGGCTTAAAGAGAATTTATCTAAGAGCCAATCCCGGTAATGCCAGAGCGATATATGTATATGAAAAATGCGGTTTCAAAGAATATAAACGTGATTGTGAACACGTTTATATGGAAGTGCTGAGATAAATACGATTTATCTGTCTGGATAATAAACATATATATGAGCATACAAAAATAGATTGGGAAAGTTGAAACGTAGTTTTACTATGTTTATAATAATGGTGGGATATCCCACAATAGTGGTATCCCATTAATAAAGGAGGCATGAATATGACCGAAATATCTGTAAGAGAATACGACGCAAAGCTTGACTCTAAGAAAAGGATCACATTGCGCAATGCGATCTTTGAATATTTCCATGTTTCCGAGCTGGAAGACGGAAGGATAATTCTTGAACCCAGAGAACTGGTGAAGCCTTTCAGCGTATCCGCCAATACACTGTCGATGATGGATAAGGCTGTCGAAAACATAAAGGACAATAAAGTATCCGGAAAACTGGATCTTTCAAAGTTCGAGGATTAGGGAATGTTTGAGATCCATTTAGGCATTCCCGAGATGGAAGCGTTATGGAAATCTCTTACTGAAAAGATCCATGATGGCTCCGCAAAGAAAAACGATCTAAAACTGTACAGGCAGCTTGGCAAAGCTATGGTTCTTTTGCAGAATGATCCCAGGCATCCTGGTCTCAATTCCCACGAGATATCTTCTTTGACTGCCAGATACGGTATGAAGGTTTTTGAGTCCTATCTTGAAAACAATACGCTGAAGGCAGGAAGGATATTCTGGGTCTACGGTCCGAATAAGAAGGATATCACGATCATTGGGCTGGAACCTCATCCAAATGACAAGTTAAACGCATATAAGAAGATCACGCTTTCCTCTATGGGAGAAGAAGTAAGGTAGAGCAACATATGAAATTTGTATTTATTATAGGTGATGCCGCAGTAGGTAAAATGACAGTTGGCCAGGAACTGGTGAAGATCACGGATCTGAGACTTTTTCATAACCATATGACCATTGAACCCGTCATAGAGATCTTTGGTACCTTTGAGAATAAAGTCATAACCGAAATACGTGACGTCATCTTTACCAACTTTGCGGCTTCCGATAATTACGGAATGATCTATACGATGATGATGGATTTCGATCTGCCTTCGGAATGGGAGTATCTTGAACACGTCAAGAATATATTCAAACCCTATGATACCGAGTTTTATTATGTCGAACTGATAGCACCGCAGGAGATCAGGCTGCAAAGAAACGTTACGGAAAACAGGCTTAAGAATAAAGCTTCCAAAAGAGATATTGAATTATCGAATCAGCGTTTGATCAATGATGACAAAAACCATCGATGTGTCAGCTATGAAGGAGAGATCACTTTTGACAACTATCTCAGGATCGATAATTCGGATAAAGAACCCGATGAAGTTGCGAGATTGATAAAGGAACACTTTGATCTATAAACACGTTTATCTATCAGAAGGATTAAGCAAAATTCAATCGAGTAGAGGCTAATTTCTAGCCCCTCTCACACCACCGTACGTGCCGTTCGGCATACGGCGGTTCAGTTAAATCAAATGTAACTTTAAAGAATGTCTTTGAATGTAGTAATCCAAAGGATCAACTAAGCCTGCCTGGC
>JAFRJA010000047.1 GCA_017432545.1 Erysipelotrichaceae bacterium | reverse complement strand
CCCCTTTGATCAGTCCCTTTACAAAAACGACCAGTTCATCTGCTCTGGCGATACCCATGCCTTCAACTGACATATCCACACATTCACATCTAATTATTTCGTTTTTCATGTAATTAAAAAACTCCATGTTTCCATGAAGTTAATCAGCTGTATCTGTTCCTTCGGTCGTTTCGTCCGTCAGCTCTTCACCGCCGTCACCGGCCGTTCCGGTATCGGAACCTGTTGGAGTTTCGATCCTTCCTTCCAGTTCTGCCGCAAGCTGGGCATTCTTCGGATGAGCCATATCGTCAATACCATAAGTCTCTTCGGCAGAGTTCTTATGTAACAGTTTATACTGACGAGAATTGGCCGCCTCGATCTCAGATGCTTCCATAGTCGTGAAGACATTGATCTGCAGATCATACATCTTCTTGGATTCGGTAGCAGTGAAATACTTAGAGATCGGAAGTCTTGAATTGACTTTATTGTAAGCAGCGGTCAATAAGGAATCGACTTGCTGTTCGGTATAGGAATCAGGTGTATCGATAAAGATCTTCAGCTGTCCCTGCGACAGGATGACATCAACTGCTTCAAAACTGCCAAGTCCTTCGATATCGCCTTTCAATGCATCAACATCAGCGCTGGTGATCGCCGGATCGAGATCGCCGTCAAAACGCGATCCTTCACGCGGTGAACCGGTCTGCATAGCTGAAATACCGAGGATAGACAAAAAGATGATAACCGGTACTGCAATGATTATTAAACCGAAGATCAGAACAAGAGCTGATCTAGATAATTTCTTTTTAGCCTTTACAGGTTTTTCTTTTACTTCACTCATAAAATATCTCCATCAAATATTTTACCATCATTTAAAGCATATTCTCAAACTCTGCCTCAGACAAGGTCGTTACACCTAAAGCCCTGGCCTTATCGAGTTTGGAACCGGCTTCGGCACCATAAATGACAAAATCTGTCTTTTTGGATACCGAAGAAGCGACATGAGCGCCCAGATTTTCCAACATTTCCGTAGCCTCATTTCGGGAATACTTTTCCAGAGTTCCGGTCAGAACGACTGTCTTATCCTTAAACAGCGAATCGGAATTGACACTCTGATCGATATATTCCATTTGTACGCCCAACATCTTAAGCTGGGCAATCATTTCTCGGTTATCTTCTTCCTTAAAGTAATCCATGATGTATTCTGCCGTGATCGGACCGATATCCTTGATCTCGGATAATTCTTCAAAGGAAGCGTTCACCAGATTATCCATTGTCTTAAAACGAGCGGCCAGGATCTTGGCTGCTTTTTCCCCGACCTGTCTGATGCCTAAACCGTTTATCAATCTCTCCAAAGAGTTTTTCTTGGAGTTCTCGATCGCTTCGATCAGGTTATCATATGATTTCTCACCGAACTTATCCATCTGCAGGATATCTTCCTTGCGGTTATGCAACTTATAGATATCTTCGAAACTGTTAAGCAGACCGTTATTCAGGAAAGCCTCAACTCTTTTCTCACCGAAACCATCGATATTCATTGCATTTCTTTCCGTGAAATGAGCTATCGAATAAACAAGTCTCGCCTTGCATTCGGAGTTGACACAATAGTGCGCTGCTTCATCTTCGAAACGGTAAAGTCTGCCACCGCATACCGGACAGTATTCCGGAAAAACAAACGGGATTTGCGAACCGTCACGGTTTTCTTTGATCGATCTGACGACTTCCGGAATGATATCCCCGGCTTTTCTTACGACTACAGAATCCCCTATCCTGATATCCTTGTCCGCGATATTGTCTTCATTATGTAAAGTCGCATAGGAAACAGTAGTTCCCGCAACTTTGACCGGACTTAATTTCGCATTAGGTGTACATTTGCCTGTTCGGCCGACCGTGATAAAGATATCTTCAAGTTTGGTGACAACTTCTTCGGCCGGGAACTTATAGGCAATAGCCCATTTCGGAATTCTGGAAGTAAAGCCTATTTCTCTTTGCATGGCATAGGAATTGACCTTGATGACCATACCATCGATCTCGTATGGCAGATCATGTCTGATCTTTTCTGTCTCATCAATGAAATTTATGACATCTTCAATATCGTTGAATAATGAAGTTTTCTCATTGACGATAAAGCCTAAAGTCCTGGCAAACTGTAAAGATCCGTAATGGGTATCGGAATTCACATCATCGGGAACATGATACCAGAAACCATCCAGACCTCTGGAAGCACAAATTCTTGAATCAAGCTGTCTGATCGAACCGGCGGCCGCATTACGCGGATTAGCGAATTCTTCTTCATTATTGGCTCTTCTTTCTCTGTTTACTCTTAAGAAAGAAGATTTAGGCATATAAACTTCTCCACGGATGTCATAACGCTGTTTGTAAGGGATAGCCATCGGAATAGATTGAATCGTGCGCACATTGGATGAAACATCTTCACCGGTCACTCCATCGCCTCTGGTCACGGCCTGTTTAAAAAAGCCGTCCTCATAGATCAAAGACATGGCCAAGCCATCGATCTTGTATTCGGCGCAGAATTCTATCTGACCGTAAACATCGGTGATCTTCTTGGCCCACTCTCTTAATTCATCATAAGAAAAGACATCACCCAGTGATAACATTGGTCGATCATGGGTAACTTTCTGGAATTCACTTAATATTTCAAAGCCTACTCTCTGGGTTACAGAATTAGGGTCACTTAGTTCCGGATGTCTGCTTTCAAGTTCTTCCAGTTCCTTGAAAAGACGGTCATATTCACTGTCGGGAACGCTTGGCATATCCAGAGTATAGTACTCGTAGGCATAACGTTTTAATAAAGCTCTCAGTTCTAGAATTCGCTGTTTTTCGTCCATGATTTTATTCTAGCAGATTTAATTATTATGGGTTATAATTTAAACGTTGCACCTAAACATATATAAAGTAATAAATGGAGGAGAATATGTCTGAAGAAACAAGTAAGTTCACTACTCCGATAACCGAAAGAGTCCCATGGGCCAAGGCATCGGAAAACAGTGACATCCCGCTTCATCTTGATTATTTCGATTCATCGATGTATGAAGCTGTAGAAAACTGTGCCAAAAAATATCCTAATCAGGTCGCCTTTGATTTCATGGGCCGATCAACAACTTATCGCAAGATGATCGATCAGATTGAAAAATGCGCAAAAGCCTTAAGGACGATCGGGGTCAGAGAAAATGATTGCGTCACTATCGCCATGCCAAACTGTCCGCAGGCTATCTATATGTTCTATGCCGTAAACCTGGTCGGCGGTATCGCCAATATGATCCATCCTTTATCAGCAGAAAAAGAGATCGAGCATTATCTCAATGCCTCAAACTCAGTTACAGCTGTAACTCTGGATCAGTTCTACCACAAGTTTGAAAGTATTCGTGCCAACACCAATGTCGTAAACATCATCATCGCTTCGATCAAGGATGAATTATCCCGTCCGATCAAAGCCGGTTATATGCTGACAGAGGGAAGAAAGATGAAGAAGATCCCTAAGGATGCACCGGTCATCAGATGGGATCAGTTCATGAAGATCTCTCAAAGCTGTTTTTATAACTACAAGAAGGAAAGAAAAGGCAATGATCCAGCCGTCATGTTATATTCCGGCGGAACGACCGGTACGACCAAAGGCATCGTCTTATCCAACTCCAACTTCAATAATCTGGGTCAGCAGATCGTCGCGACCAATCCGATGTACAGGGTCGGCGATAAGATGCTGGCTGCAATGCCTCTTTTCCATGGCTTTGGCCTTGGTGTATGTATCCACTCCATCCTTTCCCAAGGCGGCAGAGTAATCTTACTTCCTAGGTTTACACCTAAGTCATATGCGAAAGCTATCTTAAGAAATAAATGTAACTTCATCGCCGGCGTTCCAACTCTTTATGAAGCATTACTGAGAAACAAACAGATGGAAGGCAAAAACCTTTCCTTCCTTAAGGGTATGTTCTCAGGCGGCGATACATTATCTGTTGAATTAAAGAAGAAAGTCGACAAATTTCTCTATGACCATGGCGCAACCATTCAGGTCAGAGAAGGTTACGGTACAACGGAAACAGTTACCGCTTGCTGTCTTACTCCGCCAACGATGTATAAGGAAGGATCTATCGGTATCCCATTCCCTGATACCTACATGAAGATCGTCAAGCCAAACACAGACGAAGAAGTTCCTTATGGCGAAGAAGGCGAAATCCTGATCTCCGGTCCGACTAATATGCAGTACTACTGGAACAACAAGGAAGAAACCGACATGACCTTGAGAAAATCAGAAACTGATGGTCTGACCTGGGTATATACCGGCGACCTCGGTTATATGGATAATGAAGGTTTCATCTACTTCAAGGGACGTTCTAAGAGAATGATTGTCTCTTCCGGTTACAACATCTATCCGGCCCAGCTGGAAAACATCATCGACGCTCATGAAGATGTCCTGATGTCATGCTGCATCGGTGTACCGGATTCCTACAAGATGCAGAAGGTCAAAGCCTTCGTCACATTGAAACCTGGTATTGAAGCAAACGATGCCGAAAAAGAAAAGATCCTGGCTCATTGCCGCAAACATCTGGCTAAATATGAAATGCCATATGATATCGAATTCAGAGACGATATGCCAAAAACCCTGGTCGGTAAAGTTGCTTACAGAGTTCTTGAAGAAGAAGAACTGGCAAAGATCAAAGCAAACGAAAGCGCTGAGTAATTCAGCGCTTTTCTTCTAGCTTTAAAAGTTTAGTATATTTCTCTAAGAAGTAACGAAGAGCCATCGCATCTCTTCGTTGAACTAAGATATCAACTTTACTGTGGGTATCATTTTCCAGTCTGTCAAGAGCTTCAAGAGGTTTTAACCACTCTACTTCTTTGATCAGAATGTTTTCTTCTTCCGTACGATTCATATCGCCTTCTTCTTCTGTATTGACCCTGCAGAAGAAGAAAGTTGAAAAAGTAATTCTATGGATCAGATTATAGGTATCAATGATCGAACAGACAATGCCTATATCTTTTGCTTCATAGCCAAGTTCTTCCCTGACTTCTCTGATCAGAGTCTGATCTAATGTCTCCCCTTCTTCCAAACCTCCGCCACAGGTCTCCAGATGATCTCTTGGTCCAAAATAATCTTCACCTTTGATATGCAGAAAACCAAAAAGCCCTTTTTCATTCAGACAAAGGGCTCTGGCAGTATAACGAAGATGGTCATAGCCTTCATAGGGATAAAGATCATCCTTGATCCTTCCTATGATCGGCCAGTCAACTTCTATATCTAAATCATTTAAATCGAAATCCACTATTCAAGTCCGATCAAATATGAATAAACAGGCTGTTTACCATCAACGATCTCAAGTTCGAAATCGGAATTGTCATTGACATATTTCTCAATGAATTTGACTTCTTCCTCATTGCGATCATCACCGACGATAATAGTAAGCAATTCTTTCTCATCATCTTCAAAGAGCTTATCCAGCAGTTTCAGCATTACTTCCTTGCGATCCTGACCGCAGGCAATGATACTCTTACCGGCAATGGCCATATAATCGCCCTTTTTGACCTCAACACCTTCAAAAGTCGTATCCTTGATCGCATAAGTCACGCTTGAGGCATCGACATTGGATATGACAAGATTAAGATCATCGATGATCTGCTGAGCTTCACCTTCATGATCGAACATGCCGACAGCTGATAAACCAGCCTGGATCGACTTGGTCTCAATCACATAGATCTTGCGATCAGGTAAGACTGACTGGCATTGTTTAGCCGCTAAGATGATATTGGAGTTATTTGGGAAGATAAAGATATCTTCACAATGTTCAAGCTCATTGACGACCTTGACGAAGTCTTCCGTAGAAGGATTCATCGTCTGGCCACCCGATACGACCACATCGGAACCAAGATCATAGAACAGTTTGGTTATACCATCACCTGCTGCTACGGCAATGATACCGTGTTTCTTCGGTTCTTTCTTTTCTACCTCTTTTGTAGCAGGCTGTTCAGCTTTAGCCGCATTTTCAATGATCGTGGAATGCTGAAGCTGCATATTTTCAATCTTCAGTTTGACGAATTCGCCATATCTTTGACCCAGGTTGAGCGCATCACCAGGTTTCAAAGTATGGACATGGACCTTTACCAGGTCCTCATCCTTTACAACGACCAGTGATTCACCGCCCATGTCGGTGAGTTTTTTCTTCATGATTTTTTCATCAAAACGTTTGACGTAATCGTCATCCAGTTTGATGATGAACTCAGTGCAGTAACCGAATTCTTCGTTTTCAAGAAGCAGAGCCGGATTAACCTGTTCAACTTCTTTCTTTTCTTCAAAATCGATCGGCTGGCCGTTGATATAAGCTTTAAAACCTTCTAAGATCTTCAGTAAACCGGCACCACCGGAGTCGACAACGCCGACTTCTTTCAAGACCGGCAGATAATCAGGTGTATGATCAAGTGATTCTTTGGCGTAATCACAGATCTTGTTGAAATAGGTCTCAAGTTCAAAGGGTTCCGTTTCAAAATCATGATTGGTATACCAGGAAGCTTCTCTGACAACGGTCAGGATCGTACCTTCGACCGGTTTCATGATCGCTTTATAAGCTACACGGGCCCCGTTTTCAAAACCTAAGGAAACATCTTTGGTCTCGATCTCATCAAGGCCGTCGATCTGCTGATAGAAGCCTCTGAAGATCTGGGATGTGATAACACCGGAGTTACCACGGGCACCCATCAGTAAGCCACGTGAAAAAGCCTTGGCGACATCGGAAACGGAATCAGAGTTGCATTTGAGCGCTTCGTTGTAGCCATTGGAGAAAGTCATCGACATGTTTGTGCCGGTATCACCATCCGGTACCGGGAAGACATTGAGCGTATTGATCTCGTTGGCGTGGTTCTCGAGATTGGCACAGCCCGATCTCAGCATGTCTTTAAATTGAGTTACATTCAGCTTATTCATTGACGAGTATTCCTTCTACATGGACATTGACAGAACTGACATCCATGTTCAATGTGTTTTCCAAAGCATATTTGACTCGCTTCTGCAGTTCGATAACAACTTCAGAAATCTTTACGCCATAGCCGATCACAACATAGACATCGATCTTGATCCCGGAACGTTCGTTCTTGATCACAACGCCCTTGGCGTAATTTTCTTTTTTAAGTAAAGCTGAATAGCCATCTACGAGGTAGTTTTTTGAAATCATGCCGACGACGCCATAGCACTCATTGACCGTTGTACCGGCCAAAGTGGCGATCGCATTATCGGAAATCTTGATCTGACCTAAACTGGTTTTCTTATTAACAGGCATCTTGCACCTCCGGATTAACTCATTAATTATATCAAATTATCTTTTTGTATTGTCATTAAATCAGCTCTGTCCGATCCACATGGCCGGTCTGATAAACATCGGCGTATATGTGAAGTAACTGTTTGGCTGTCCTTCACTGGTTATATATACGACAAACAGTTCATCGGTATCACCGGATGTTGAAAGAGTTCTGGTCATTCAGGCTCCGTAGCGTGTATCATATTCAAAATAACCGATCGCATTCTCATCGACCGAGATCGTAACTAAAGCTTTCCATTTTGGATTGGCTTTCATTATCGTGAAAGGATAATCACCGGTTCCTTCATATTCTTCAGTTGGTTCGCCAAAATACTTGAGGACTTCCTGATAAGATAAGAGGAATACCTTATCTTGCGTATCCGGATCATCGGCTTTGGTCTGTGAAGTCTGGGTGGAATAAGGGATACCATCCTGATCTTCCCAATCGCCCCATTCCTTCAGCAGTTCTTCATTGGCGGCTTTATTCTCAACAGTCGTCGTCTCGATCAGAGCTCTTTCTTCATCCGTAAACATCATTTCCAGGAATTCATTATTCAGGAATTCACGAAGTGAACAGTTCTCCCAGCTGACTTTATCGAGATCCTTAGCTTCCGGATTATAGTTGAAAGAGAAGGAATCGATCAGTTTGTCACAAAGTACCAGGATCTTGCCGTCTTTCTTATCGATGACTCGCCAATAGAGGTTTTCAGTCTCTTCATTGAAAGGAACCGTATCATAGTTGCCGATACAGATCATATCACCCACTTCCGCCTCATTGATCGGCACACTGCCGCCTTTTCCTTCATAGACATAATCGATATCCTGCTGGTCACACTTTTTCATGCGGGTATAGAAATTATCGGCACCATACCAGAAAGAATCAGTTTCAGGATCATATGTATAACTATGGAAGATGTCGCCGAACCAGATG
>JAFRJA010000046.1 GCA_017432545.1 Erysipelotrichaceae bacterium | reverse complement strand
TCAAAGCCCAAAACAACTCTGCCCTTTAAAGGAGCCTGTGATAATAGTTTCTCCAGATTGAGTGAGAATACTTCGATCGAGGTATTATGAGCTTTTTCTGACAGATCGCTTCTGATCTCGTTTTCGATCGAAGGCATCAGCAGACGATCAATACCATCGTCGATCGCTTCAATAAGCTCTTTTTCAATATAGGTCTTCTTACCCTTAAGATAAGCTTCATGTGCGAGATCTTTTATATGATCAAGATCATAGTTGAAAATTACACTGATGACTTTTTCTTTTTCGGCACGATCGATCGCCATGACTCTGTGATCAGCCATATTGGAGATCTTTTCCGTATAGTCATAGTACATCTCATAGACTTTCTTTTCGTCTTTGGCGTCTTTCTTTAATTCTGTATGAATACTTCCTGATTTAACGATCAGATCCTTGAATTTCCACCTGAGGTTCGCATTATCCGAAACATTCTCAGCAATGATATCCTTGGCGCCCTGGATCGCATCTTCAACTGTCTGAACATTTTCACTGAGGTATTTTTCTGCTTCCTTGTTGAGATCACCTTCTTCAGGCAAAGAAAGCATATAGATACTCAAAGGTTCAAGACCGTTCTTGATTGCGATACCCGCTCTGGTCTTTTTCTTCTGCTTGTATGGTTTATATAGATCTTCGACCTGCGACAGTTTTGTGCAGGCATTGATCTGTTCGCGCAGTTCATCGGTCATCTTGCCCTGAACTTCGATCAGGTTGATGACACTTTCTTTTCTCTCAGCCAGATTCAGTTCATATTTATACTGTTTCTCAATAAACAGGATCTGTTCCTCATCAAGAGCTCCGGTCTGTTCCTTTCTGTAACGGGCAATAAAAGGAACGGTGTCGCCCTCCTTCAGCATATTCAGAACTGTCTCAACCTGTTTCGTAGATATTTTCAGTTCTTCGGCTATGGTTTTAATGATTGTTTCGTTCATAATACATCTACCTCACAAGGATAAATTCTATCATTTTGTCCAAGTAAATCCAAATAGGCTAAAATATGTATAAGGAGGTGATTCCATGGTTATCATCGCAACAGACTCAGCAGCTGATTTTGAAATGTATGAACTGGAAAAAATGAATGTCACATATCTGCCTATGTCCGTAAACTTCGGAGATGATTCCTATCTGGAAAACATATCCATATCCAAAGAAGAGTTCTTTGAGCGACTTAAAACGGATGAACACTTCCCTAAAACATCACAACCGGCTCCGGCCTTATTTGAAGACCTCTTCAATAAAGCCAAAGAGAATCATGATGAGGTGATCTATATCCCGCTTTCCAAGGCTCTTTCCGGCGACTATCAGACTGCCATGTCCATCAGGAACACGATCGACTATGACGGCATCCATGTCATTGACAGTTTCACCTGCACCGGTGGCCAGCGCTTACTTGTAGAGAAAGCCGTGAAGATGCGAGATGAAGGCTATGATGGCAAGACCATCGCCGATACTCTGAACGAAGTAAAAAAGAGAACGGAGATCTATACGGCCATGGATACGCTGGAATACCTCTATAAGAACGGACGTATCGCCAATACCGCCTACTACATTGCGCAACTCGGCCATATCAAGCCAATCATGCACTGCTCATATGGGGGTGAAGGCAAGGCTGAGATCGTATCTAAACACATCGGTCTGAACAAGGCCATCAACTATATCGTTGAACGTCTTGAAACTGAAAAACCGGATCCTGAATATCCGGTCTATGTCATGTATACCTATGATAAGAAGAATGCCTATAAACTGGCAGACAAAATAAGAGAAAAAGGTTTCGAGGTCAAAGATGAACAGCTGATCCCGGTCGGAGCGACCGTCGGTGCTCACATCGGACCTTACGCCTGTGCGATCGCTTATGTAAAACAATAGAGGATTACTCCTCTATTTTTTAAGATCATTTTCCAGAATATTCACCGTACTTAGCAGCTTCTTCCAGGTTATATTCTTTTTTTCATTTTCCATCTGTTCACGATATTCAACCTTATCCGGATAAGTCTTGGCCATCATATAAGCGTGATAAAAACGTCCGAAAGCTTCATACTCACTGACATCGACATAAGGTTTCTCATCCACGTATTTATTGGTCATCGTAAGCAGATAGACCTGATAGTATTCGCCGTTATTGTAGTAATCATCCAGGACACTTAATCCATAGCTGCGGTTGTCATAAGTCAGATCTCTTTTGACTTCCTTGGCTAAGAATAAAGCGTTGAAGAAAAGGATGATCGTAAATAAGACGATCATGATGGAAAGGAAAATACTCCAGCCTTTCTTGTTACTGTTCTTCTTCATGGTTCATCCTTTCCGTAGTCAGAACGACAAGTTCGGAACTGGACAGCTCCGGTATCTTGGCAAGATCTTCATCCGTATAGTTCAGACAGTTCTTTATCAGATTATTGAACTGATCATTGAGATCATTTATATACTTCATGGCGAATTCGTTATCATCTCTTCTCAGGACCGACTTGTAGTCATCCACATAATCTTTCATCGCTGTACAGAGCTTCAGTAAAGGATCGGAGTAGCTCTCTTGCGCATACATATAATCAGACAGATACTTGCATACCGTGGAATAATACGATGAAAGATAAGCGATTGAATTGTATTCTCTGTACTGATCATATCTGACGTTGTAACGGTCATAGAAAAGATAGAATTCGGCGTATTCACCTTTTTCCAAAAGTTCGTTCATTGTTGCCTTGATATCATCTTCAGAGTACTTGGAAGCATTGATACGGTTAGCAATATCATAAGTCCCATCATAAAACGGGATCAATACCAGGTTTGCCAGCATCAGCAATATCAGAACGATCAGTAAGCCATAACCTTTCTTGGTCTTCTTGACTTCCTGAATGACTTCGTTTTTGGTCTTGCGATAATCTTTATCAAGCTTAGCCAGCTTCTTGAGATGTTCCTGAGCTTCCGGATTAGGTGTTCCGCAATGCGGACAGAAGGCATCTTCAAGACTTAATGGTGCGCCGCAGTTCTTACAGTTAACCATTGTCTTCCTCCTTCATATATTCTTCAACATCCCTGGCTGAAACATAGCCATAATCATCCTTGCAGGAATCATAGATATCTTTAAGTTCTTCCTCACTGTAGCCCTTTTCCTTAAGCAAAGTCAGAACATCATCTCTGTCTTTGAGATATTCGGCATATTCTTCGCTCGACATCTTATTGGTGTTGGCAAAATAATCAGGATACAAGACGAAATACAGCATCTTGGTGAAATTATAGGATGAGAAATAATCATCATCCATGATATCGCTGAAGACTTTCTTCAGAGAATAAGAAGAAAAATGTTCCCAGTTGGAGATGACTCTTGAATTCTCACGATACAGTTTATCGATCGTCTCCAGATCATTATTCGCATAAGCCTTTTCCAGCTTCTCAAGATTCTCATCTTCCCAGAGGATATTCTCCAGTGTCTTTTCATCATATTCCTTATCGTTGTAGTAATTGACGTTGGAATGATAGCCCAGGAAAAAGCCCAGTCCGCTGACGATCAATACCAGTATCGTTCCTCTTAAAAGCGCATGAAAGACCAGTTTATGAACGGAATCATAGACTTCTTCTTTCAAGCCCAATACGTTTTCAATGATATCGGAGATCTTGAAACGGAAATCGCGATAAGCAGCTTTCTTGTTCATGGTGCCGCAGAACGGACACTTGTTCAGATTTTCATCGAACTGCCCACCGCAGTTTTTACAGACGATCTTTTTCATAAAGCTCTAACAACTATTATAATCTTCCCCCTACCAAAAACAAAGACCGTGAGGCCTTTGTCTTAGTTCATTTCTTTTAAGAATGCCTTGTAGGCCCGATAGGCTTCATAGACATCCGCCTTGGAGACACTTTCCGATGGCGCATGCATATTCTGCACCGGAATACCCGCGTCTATGACATCCATATTCTTATTCGCCAGGATGAAGGCGATCGTTCCGCCACCGCCCTGATCCACCTTGCCCAGTTCCGCAAACTGGAAACTGATATCATTCTTGTCCATGATCTTCCTGATCTTGGCTACATATTCGGCCGGCGCATCATTGGAATACTCTTTACCCTGGACACCGGTAAACTTGTTGAAGGAGATACCTCTTCCAAAGAAAGCAGTATTCTTGTTTTCGCTGACGGATGGATAATTCGGATCAAAAGCGATCGAAACATCTGAAGAGATCATCTTGGAATTCTCCAAGGCATGTCTCAACTTGAGATCGTTATATTCATCACTCGAATTGATCAGCTCCGCCACACAGTTGACGAAGAAGTCAGATTGAGCGCCGCTGCAGCCAACCGATCCGATCTCTTCCTTATCCGTCATGATGCAGGCACTGGTCCTATCCGGTTTTTCTGTTTCCGTGATCGCCCTTAAGGAAGTGAAGGCACAGACTCTATCATCATGGCCATAGCCCAGGATCATCGAACGATCTAAGCCCAGATCTCTGGTCTTGCCGGCTGGGACAAGTTCAAGTTCCGCGGACAGGAAATCATCTTCTTCAATGTCATATTCTTTCTTAAGGATATCAAGCAGGTTCTTCTTGACTAAATCCTTTTCTTCTTTCTTACTCTTATAAGGAATCGAAGCTGCTAAGGCATTTAAGTCTTCACCTTCAATAACTTCCGCTGCTGTCTTTTTCATCTGATCTTTAGCCAGATGGATAAGCAGATCGGAAATCTCAATGACCGGATCATCTTCCTTTTCCCCGATCTTGACTTTAATGACTGTTCCATCTTTCTTGCATACCACACCATGGATAGCCAGAGGTCTTGCGACCCACTGATAGTTTTTGATACCGCCGTAATAATGCGTATCAAATAAAGCCAGGCCGTTATCTTCATAGACCGTATTCTGTTTCAGATCGATACGTGGCGAATCGATATGTGCACCTAAGATATTAAGACCTTCTTCCAAAGGCTTCTTGCCCACCACAAATAATGCCAGAGATTTGCCCCGATTATTGAAATAAAGCTTATCTCCGCTTTTGACTTTTCCATTGGCTTTGAATTCCTTGAATCCGGCTTTTTTAGCCAGAATAATACTCTGATCAACAGCTTCTCTTTCCGTCTTGGCTTCATCCAGAAACTTCTTATAGTCTTCGGAAAGATCCATCACTTCCTTGAATTGCTGATCACTCAATTTTTCCCATACTGTTTTCATATTTTCATCCCTTCTAATATGACTTGTAGGCATCTTTGATCAGTTTGACAAATCCTGGCTGATCAAGTTCCAGGAAAAAGTTACAGTGACGATCAGGGAATTTGAAATCCGTCCATAAATCAGTCACCGTCTTTCCCTGCGTTATTGTACCCTGTGTCTCCACGTAGATGCCACATTTGTGCCCTTCAAACATTTCCGGATAGGCTGTATAGACTAAAGGACAGCAGTCATGTTCGCAAAGGCCGCTGTAACCGATGCGTTCTCTTACTGAATAAATGAGATGAATGGAATTCCTGAACAGATCGGAAGCCTTATTTCCATAAGATGAGATCTCTTTGATGTCATCATCATCAAGATAAGCTTTAAGGGTTACATCAAGACCGAACATGTTGACCGGAATACCCGATTTCATGACATTCTCTGCCGCATGCGGATCGGAATAGATATTGAACTCGGCACAAGGTGTGATATTGCCACCCTTGGCAGCTCCACCCATGATATTCAATACTTTGATATAGTTGATGATATCCGGATGTAAAGCGATCGCGATCGCAATATTGGTCAGAGGACCGATCGGACATACGACCAGTTCACCTTCAAGTTCTTTCGCTTTTTCATACAAGGCATCGTAAGCTATCTTTGTTTCAACAGGCGCATTTGAACGAGGTATTTGCGCATCACCCAGTCCGTTTTCGCCATGCACATGCGGAGCGATCTTGAGCTCTTTTACCAAAGGCTTTTCAGCTCCGGGATAGACTTTGATATCTTCTCTGCCACTCAGGGATAAGACATCTCTGGCATTTCTGAAGGCATTCTCTTGCGTAGTGTTACCGGCTACGGCCGATACACCGACGATATCAAGCTGTTCAAGTTTAAGGGCTGTAAGTAACGCCACAGCGTCATCAACACCGGTATCGGTATCGATCCATACAGGTATCTTTTTCATGATTAAACCTCCCATCCTTCATACTTCTTGCACGCTTCATAGAGATAGTCGACAAACTTCTCACGATCAAGATCGACGACACAGGCACAGTTTGGCTTGTTGCCGGTCCTGCCGTTGTAATCAGCCACGGTAGCCCCACGGCAATAGTTGCCTTTAAGTTCAATATCGACGTAGTAATCTCTGATATCAAAGATCTCCGGATGAAGTAAGGACATGACGGCACATGGATCATGAGTCGTCGCTCCTGACCAACCTAAAGACTTGACGTGGATAAAGAAGAAATCAAACCATTCGGCCACAACTTTAGCGATCGGATTATTCAGACTTCTGATCCTGTCCCAATCTTCCGGATAGACTAAAGCTCTTTCCGTTACATCAAGGAAACATGACTGCAGTTTGACACCGCTGTGATAGACCGTATAGGCCGCTTCCGGATCGACAAGAATATTGAATTCGGCTCCGGAAGTCCAGTTGCCGTTTCTTAAACCCCCACCCATCGTCGAGATCATTTCGATCCTGTCTTTTAATTCCGGATGGCTTAACAATAAAGCCGCCACATTGGTCTGTGCACCAGTGGTGATGATTGTCACCTTCTCTTCAGATTCTTTCAAGACCTTGGCCATCATTTCCGGTGCGGAAAGAGGACTCAGCTCATGATCAGGCTCAGGAAGTTCTGGTCCATCAAGGCCTGTTTCGCCATGAAAATTCGGCGCAATGATAAGATCGGAACATAAAGGTCTGTTTCGCCCTTTGGCTACTTCAATATCCAGATGAAGTAGCGCTGCTATGCGACGCGCATTATATGTTACTTTTTCCAGGGTCTGATTGCCTGCCACCGTCGTAATGGCTTTTATATCAAATTCATCAGCGCTGGCTGCCAAAACCCAGCCTATCGCATCATCATGACCGGGATCACCATCCAGGATGATCGGTCGTTTTTTTATTTTATCCATACATTACCCCTTCTGTTTCTATTCTTAACTCTAGTATATCAATTATAATAAATATCGAGGATGGTATAGCGATATGAAATATAATTTTCCAAAAGTAGATCTTCATCTGCATCTTGATGGCTCTTTCCGCCCGGAAACGGTCTGGGAACTGGTCCAGGAACAAGGCGTGGAATCCCCTGCCGACACACTTGAAGGATATAAGGAATTCATCAAGAAATGTGTCTGGTCCGGCAGTGTCAATGAATATCTGAAAGCCTTTGATGCGCCATTACTGGTCATGCAGGACAAGGAATCACTTGCCAGAGTGACCAGAGAACTGATCGAAGATATAGCTGCTCAGGGTCTGGCTTACGCCGAGATCAGATTTGCTCCGCAGCTTCATACCCAAAAAGGCATGTCGCAGGAAGACGCAATCGAGGCCGTGCTGAAAGGCAGAAAACAGGCCCTGGAAAAATGTCCGGATATCAAAATCGGCATCATCTGCTGTATGATGTCGATTGGCCCGGAGACTGCCAACTGGGACGCCAATATGAAAACAGCACAAATCGTGCACAAATATCTCGACAAAGGTGTTGTCGCCATTGACCTCGCCGGAGCCGAAGGTTTTGTCCCGTTAAGCAATTTTGCTCCTTTATTCAAAGTCGCCAGAGAAAGCGGTGTACCTATCACCTGCCACGCCGGAGATTCTCAGGATTGGCAGACCGTCAAAGATGCGATCGAAATGGGTGCTTCCAGGATCGGCCATGGTCATCATATCTATGAAAATCCGGAATTGTGCCGTTATGCTGTTGAACATGAAATCGCTTTGGAGATCTGTCCGACTTCCAATGTCCAATGTCAGACCAGAAGAACATATGGTCTACACCCGGCCTGGAACCTCTACAGTATCGGTATCCCGGTCACGATCAACACTGATAATATGACAATGTCTGAAATAACGCTTGAGGATGAATATGATCACTGTCTGAATGAGATGGGCTTTGAATATGAAGATCTGATCTTAATGAATATCAATTCCATCAAGTATTCCTTCATGAAGGAAAAAGATAAAAAAGAAATAATCGCCAGACTTGAGAAATGTCTCGATGAGGTTACAGAATAATGAAACAGCCACATATCCAGCTTGACGAAACAAACTCTGCGCCATGTGCCTTAATGCCCGGTGATCCCAAAAGAGTCGACGTCATCGCCCAATACCTTGAGGACGTGAAAGAGCTGACCTTCAACCGCGAATACCGTTCCATCATCGGCACCTACAAAGGCATGAAAGTCATCGGCATCTCCACCGGTATGGGTGGAGCTTCGGTAGCGATCAGTGTGGAAGAACTTAAGAATATCGGCGTTCATACGATGATGAGGATTGGTTCTGCCGGAGCTATGCAGAGCAACATAAAACTCGGTGATCTGGTGATCTGCGAAGGTGCTATCAGAGAAGATGGCGCTTCAAAATGTTATATCGATGAAAGATATCCCGCAGTAGCTGATTACCGCCTGATCAATCATTGTGTCGAAGTTGCTAAAGAACAGAATTTCTCCTATCACACCGGAGTCGTCTTATCCCATGAATCTTTCTATTATGATGAAGATGGCCAAGACAGTCTCAAATGGTCAAAGAAAGGTGTACTGGCTTCTGATTTTGAAACAGCTGCCTTATACACCGTAGGCAGGCTCAGAAACGTCCGCACCGCTTCGATCTTAAACAATGTCGTTCTCTGGGGAGAGAATACCGAAGAATCGATCGGTTCCTATCAGGATGGCGCAAGTCTTACCGCAGAAGGAGAAAAAAGAGAGATCATAACCGCTTTGGAAGCGATGTACAGACTTGAAAACGAATAGAATTATCACAAAGGCGTCAAACAGACGTCTTTTAATATGACCATAAGAAAAAGGAGCGCTTAGCTCCTTGATCATCATTATATTATGTTACAGTTCACTAATTTCTTTTCTGGTATTCATTGAATTGAAGCACACCACTATAGCCGCCATCTTCATAATTATGCATGGCGAATTGGTGATGTTCATCATCCTGGAACCAGAAGATGTTCTGTTCTGTTTCGCCATTGCTGAAGTCCATGTTCAGGATATAGCTGTCGTATAATGTGCCATTGCCATACTCCCTGTGTTCAATTGTGACATGGTAATTGAAAGTCAGTTCATCACCGTTGATACTGTTGTATGTTCCGGTGCCATCGTCATTGAAGACGAGCTTTTCCTTCTCGATCGTCGAATATCCCCAGGTGCCCAATAAGTCCTTTGCCAAAGAAGCTGCGAGATCTTCATCACTGATAGTTTCTTCGACCGGTTCATCTTCTTCAACGACCTCCGTTGGTTCTTCAACAGGTTTTTCTTCTTCTTTCTTGCTACCACAACCAGCAAGGCTCACAACCATAAGCAGTAATACAAATACAGTTAATAATCTTTTCATATACACTCCCATATTCTTTTTTTATTTAAGATTTTCCTTATAGACACGCAAGACGTTCTTATAGAAGATCTTTTCGATCTCTTCTTCACTGAAGTAAGGCTTCAATGCTTCATAGATTAACGGCAATCCGGAACAGTCTTTAAATTCCAAAGTACTACCTATGCCATCAAAGTCTGAACCCAAACCTACGCAATCAATGCCACCGACCTTGACGATATGTCTGATGTGATCGACGATACCTTCTATCGTAGTATGGTTGTTATCATTTTCGTGAATGAAGGCTGAGCAGTAATTGATGCCGGTGATTCCGCCTCTTTTCGCCAGTTCAACGATCATCTCATCACTTAGATTTCTTGCGACAGAGCATACCGCTCTCGCCGAAGAATGAGAAGCGACAAATGGTTTAATCGTATATTTCAGTACATCATAGAAACCCTTATCAGACAAATGAGAAACATCGACGATGATCCCTAACTCTTCCATCTTTCTCACATATTCAATACCGAAATCTGTCAGACCATTCTTATTATTCGTGCTGTGAAGGATGTCTCCATAACTATCTTCTTCGTAGACGAAATTAGGATAGCCGATACCGTTTGGATAATTCCAGGTCAGCGTGATCATCCTGACACCGTCTTCATAATACTTATCGAGATTGTTCAGATCATTATCGATGACTCCGCCATCTTCCAGCGTCAACATCGCATTCAGATAATTGTTTTTGAGATTTTCTTCAATATCCGAATATTTATAGACACCTCTGATGAGATCAGCGTTCTGTTTCAGCTGTTCATGGTAGTAGGCGATACAATCACGGGTATAGGACGAATCATGTTTCATCTGAAACTAGTTTTAATGTTAATATTACATAATTATTAATTGCTGACTCATACTTACCATCTAAAGTCAAATCACTAATATGTTCTAATTTAGAGTAAATTTGACTTGCTTTTTCCTCTTTATTTGAATCATGT
>JAFRJA010000045.1 GCA_017432545.1 Erysipelotrichaceae bacterium | reverse complement strand
TCGTGACCTTCCTTTCCCATAAAACACTCAAAGCTCTTAAACATCAATTTGGGAGTATTCAGAGTTTTGAGAGTCTGTTCAGAATTATTGTCACAGATCAAAGGCAATCAATGATAGGTACGGATTATTGGGCGGTTACGTACATTCTCTTGCCGTTAGGATCTTCACCCAGCGGATTGAAACCGTTGTCCAGCACCTCTTCGATCACGTCAGGCTCCATTGTGTTGAAGCCACCCACTGTCTCTAGGATCTCGTTATGCAGGGAGTTTCTTGCAATAGAGCTGTATACGTTCTGAGTGTGCTTAATCATTGAGTGCTCTAACGGGAGAATATCAATGGTACTGCCCTTCATTTTCTTTAAGGCTTTGTTCGGGTCCAACGCTAATACGCCGGTTCCGCCATCGACATTTCTCTGGATTGGTACGTAGTGAGGATTATTTGTTTTCAACCATTCGTGTAGCTCGGGAGATATCATTCCCGCATCAGCATACATCTGAAGGTTGATTCTCTCAAACTCCCACAATCTCTCGGCAATATCTTTTAATTCCGGGAACTGCTCATCCAATTCTCTAATTCTCTCTACGGAGTCATCCTCGGTAAAGCTCTCCCCGAATACCGGCTTGCCTTGTTTGTAGGTGTCTACGTTTCTCCACTGGTACATGTACTCATCTAAGTACTCTCTAGCCTCAGGAGATACAGAATCCATGATGGCCGCTAAAGACTCGCCGATAACCTCATTAGTGCCGTACTTGAACCTCTTATTTAAAAGAGCCTCGTTTGCGCGGGCCGTTGAAGTCATGGCATAGTCTGCCTTAGCGATTATCTGTTGATTCTTGTACTCCCTGGCCATCTCTCTGACTGCATCTAAGTGGTCAATGATCTGGTGCTTTGCAATACGTTTCCAGCGATCCCATTTCTCCGCAAAGGAGTTGGCTTTAGGAACTTCCTTTAGGATCTGGGCGGTCTGGTTGTTGCGCACATCCTCGCCTGTAGGAGCTCTGCTGGTTATAGGTAAATCCTCGTCGCCGACTGTCAGGATATTATCCTCGGCCTGCTCGGGAGTGATTTCCTGTGGTGCTTCCTCATTAGTGTTCTCCACGAGATTCGGATTGTACATATAAGCAATCTGCGGATCGCCATACCTTTCACCAATTCCGTCGTGGTCATAATCGTAGTTGTAATCCTGGATCTCCCTGGTTTCAAAGCCAAAGATGTCATGGTACAACTGCTGTAAATCTGCCTTAGATCCTGAGAATTCCTTGTTGATAACATAGCAGTCCAGTGTTTTAGCGTTTTCTCTAATAAACGGGGCTATGGCTTTTAAGAAACCCTTCTTGGTTCTGTTCAAATTAAAAACGGAGATTAGGTCCCCGTCCTTTGTAATTGCAAATCCGCTTAATCCATCTGAGCTCAGGTAGTTCTGGGTGTCGTTATACCCTACTTCGGTCCAGCCATCATGTTCGGTGGTTTCAACCGGGTGCAGGTCAACACACTCGCCAAATTTCAGATGCCCTCTGGCTACCTCAAAAATATCTCTAAACGTCTGTCCATCGACGCCCTTGAGAATCTTGAAGTCTCCGGTATTTTCTAGTAGCCCATCAGCATCGCTGTCGCTGTAGTTGCGGGACTCCAGTTCTTGTCTAAGAATTCCTGAAAGTCGTTCTTGTAAGTGTTCATCAAGATATCGGCTTGTGTCGTCCCAACCATTTCGATCAGCGATTTCCTTACTGCTGTCTTGTACTGTCTTAAAGTCATACTCTGTCTCCTCTTCTATTGTACCATTATTCTCACCAAAGGAGTATCTAAGGTCTCGTCAGTTTTAGTGTTGAATCTTTCGCTAAGAGGGATGATATTCCCATTATCGTCGTATTCAACTGGTTCAGAAGACTTGATCTGGTCGGGTTCAAACAGAACAACGGTTTTGTCTCCATGCCTGTAAGTGTTGATTTCATCGGCAATCTCTTTAGGTGACCCCCAATAATCTTCCTGCGTCCACATCCAATTGTCTTGAGTATTTGACCAGTAGTATAAAAGGTAAGCATCTTCGCCAACCTCATCGCTTCTTGCTTTGTCATATTCCAGACGGTATTTTGTGCCCCTTGCGCTTTCCCATTCGGTTGTGCCTGTGCGTTCAAGCTCATCTACGTTAATGTCAACCTTATCGTCAAAGACAATACTGCCATACCCCATAGACTCAAGCCTGTTTCTGACTTCATCCTGAACGCTTCTAGACTCCTTGTTCCAATTGGATTTATCTGCGTTTCTCCACTCTGAACGAACTTCTTTAATTGTCTTGTTTGCAACATCTGCCGGTGCTATCTTTCCATATTTAATATATAGAGGATATGTTTTCTTAGCGTTCCTGAAAGAAGGAGACGTGTCCGGATCTGTTGTAACCCATATTCCGTTGTACCACGCATCTGTTTCACCCGCTTTGATCTTGTTCTTGTCGAACTTTGTGAAGCCTTCTGAAGCCGTAGCGTGATAGAACTGTTCTGTGCTGAAACCGTTTCTCTTAGCCTGCTCGTTTACAAGCTCCTGAGCCTTTTCCATATCGCCGGATTCAACTGCGGTCATGTACTCTTGATTGACTTTTTTAGAAGCATATGATAATTTTAAGTTAGAAGAAGTAGGCTTGCTCACAGAGGTGTTCTCTGCCAACAGGTCAATTACTTCTTTTTTTGTTGCACCATTAGGATAAAAAACATCATTATCATCCCTAATATTATCGTTTAAATACCCTTCTAATGTAGAATTCTCGTTTTGTGTGATTCCAAACGCTGTGTTTAATTCATTAGCAAACTCAATGCTCCCGTATTTCCCACCAACATCTTGTCTGAACGCAACCACAACCGGATCACCATTCATATCAAAAGCATCTAGCGGGATCTTTTCTTTATGTCTTTTTTGGTTTTGTTTCTGTTCTTTCGAATACTCAGGACACAGATGATGAACAGGATGGCGAAGACGATCATGATGATGCCCATGACGTTCATCAGATCGCTCTTGCCCTTAAAATACAGCGTCAGATAGCCGGCCAGAATCTCCAAGACTCCGGCAAAACACAGGATACCCTTGGTATTGAAAGTGATGCCAAAGATCCCGGCGATGATATTGATACCCGGGATGATGTAGATCGATAGACGTAAGAGTGTGGCTTCAAAATCCGTACCCGGCAGGATCTTCATGATCACGGGGTCGTTATCGAACTGATAGGCTACCGCAAAATACATGATGACAGCGATGATCAGTTCCGCTACGGAGATGAATCCGGCGATCTTCTTGTTCATATAAGTCTATTTTAATAAAAAATCTTGACCAGATAAAGCCCGTTGGGATCGGCGTTGTAGCGCCTGGTGGACTTGCTTGGATGCTCCAGCATGTTTTGAATGTCTTCCAGGGTCTTCTTGCCCCGACCCAGATCGATCAATGTACCGACCATGAGTCTGACCATATTGCGCAGAAAACCGCTGCTGGTCACCCTGATAGTCAGGATGTCCTTTTTCATCGTCAGCGAGAATTCGGTGATATTGCGGACCTGATTGGGATATTCCTTCAAAGAGGAAGTATTGAAAGAGGTGAAATCGTGCTCCCCTTTTAACAGTTCAGCCCCCCGTCTCATCAGATCCACATCAAGTTTGTAGAAACACTGATAGGCTCTCCCTCTTAAAAAGACGTCGTATTCACCCAGATTGATCAGATATTCATAAGTCTTCTTTTTGACGCTGTAGCGGGCATGAAAATCCCTGTCCACGTGTTTTACTTCGATGACGTGGATATCTTTGGGCAAAAGCGAATTCATGGAGAATTTCAGCTTGCCCTCATCCTTGATAGTATCGGAATCAAAATGAAAGACCTGGCCCTTGGCATGGACACCGGCATCGGTCCGGGAAGACATGACGATACGGATCTTCTCGCCGAAGATCTTTTCGATCGCCCCTTCGACCACATCCTGGATAGCCAGGGCATTTGTCTGGGATTGAAAGCCGGCATAATTCAGGCCGTCATAAGCCATCGTGACTTTATATCTCATAGATAGAATCTTGAAAGGATCGAAAAAGCCAATGTCAGGATACAGATGAAGATGAACAGATAATCGATGAATCTGAACTTCAAAACATGGTACCTGGTGCGTTCAGCGCCCGGCACATAGCCTCTGGCTTCCATGGCATCCGCCAGTTCATAGGCTCTTTCAAAAGCCACGGAGAAAAGCGGCACGATCAGTGAAAGGATGGCTGCGATCTTTTCCGCCAGTCTGCCGTTTTCAAAATCGACACCCCTGGACTTCTGGGCATTCATGATGCGCATCGTCTCTTCGATGATCGTCGGGATGAAACGCAAAGCGATCGAAACCATCATCGCCACTTCATGTGATGGGAAATGGAGTATCTCCAAGGGCTTTAAGAGCCATTCAATACCTAAAGTCAGATCCAAAGGATTGGTCGTAGCTGTCAATAAAGTCGTGATCGAGATCATCAGAAGCAATCTCACGATCACAAACAGTGTATTGAAAATGGCATCACTGTAGATATCGAAACTGCCGATCGTAAACAGGATCTCTCCCGTCTTGATCGTCAAGGAATTTATCACCAGCAGGAAGATCATCATCATGATCATCGGCTTGAAAGACTGAACGATCATTTTGATGCCGATCTTCGCCATAAGTAAAGCTAATGCCAGCAGTAAAGCGATAACTAAAAAGACCCACCAGCTCTTAGGTACGAAAACCGCCGCAATCATTAAGAAAAGACCAATGAGCTTGGCTCTGGGATCGAGCTTGTGCATCAGAGAATCGATCGGAATGTATTTGCCGAAAACCAGGTTATTCATCGTTTCACCTGCCCTGCGATCTCTTTGGCGATCACTTTCAATGTCCGTGCATCTTTGGAAAGCTTGAAGCCGCTTTCGATCAAGTCGTTGCGGAAAGAGACGATCTGCGGCTGCAGCAGATTGAGTTGTTCAAGTTTTGCTTTATCGGAAAACAGTTCAAAAGTAGGCCCCTTGTAGACGATCTTTCCTTGCGAGAGGACGACCGTTTCATCGGAATAGTTATAGACCATCTCGTTGTCATGGGAGACGATGATGACGGTTTTGCCCGCCTTTTTGTTTAAAGAGACGAACAGATCGATCATCTCTCTGGCTCCCTAGGGATCCAGACCGGCTGTCGGTTCATCCAGAACGATGATCTTAGGATCACAGGATAAAATACCCGCGATCGCCACTCTTCTTTTCTGGCCACCCGAAAGTTCCAAAGGCGAGACGTTGTAGTATTCTTCCCCGATTCCCACCATCTTCAAAGCTTCAGCCGCTTTCTGTAAAGCCTCTTGCGGTGCAAAACCGAAATTCAAAGGACCGAAAGCGACATCCTTGATGACGCTCTCTTCAAAAAGCTGGTACTCCGAAAACTGGAAAACCAGTCCCACGTCCTTACGTAAAGGTTTCAGAAACTTCTGTTTCTGACCGGCCACGATATTGTAGTCAAGGATCTCCAGAGATCCTTTGCTTGGTAAAAGCAAGGCATTGAGATGTTCCACCAGCGTCGACTTGCCCGAACCGGTCTCGCCGATGATGGCGGTGATGATGCCTTCGTTTATTTCCAGATCGATCTGATCCAGAGCCTTATGGGCATAAGGCATATCCTTGTTGTAGATATAACTCAGCTTCTTGAACCTGATCGGCATAATTCCTTCACCATTCCTTTCAGATCGTCAGCCTTGAGCCTGATCCCGTATTTTCCGAAAGCCTCTCTGACCTGTTCAATGAATGGCACATCCAGATCGATGCTGCGGAGTCTGTCCGCATTTTCAAAGACCTTTTCCGGCTTGTCGTGCATGAAAAGCTTTCCTTTATTCAAAACCACACAGTCATCCGACTGCAGTACTTCCTCAATGTCATGAGTGATCGAAACGATCGTGATGTCATCCCCTGAAGCCAGATCATACATCAGCTGCTTGATCTCCTTCTTGCCCTTGGGATCCAGCATCGAAGTCGCCTCATCAAAGATGATGATGTCAGGTGCCATGGCCAGAATACCGGCGATGGCCACTCTTTGTTTCTGGCCACCCGAAAGATTCTGGGGTTCATAGGTCAGAAAGCGGCTTAAGCCTACCTTTTCGGCATATTCGGTGATGATGGCCTCCATCTCGGATGAAGGGACCTGTTTGTTTTCCAGACCGAAAGCGATATCGTCTTTGACCGTCGAACCGATGAACTGGTTGTCCGGATTCTGGAACACGATGCCTAATCTCTTGCGGATCTTAGAGATATTTTCTTCGTTGACCTCCAGGCCATCGATATTGATCGAACCTTCTTTGACAGGCAAAAGACCGGCGATCAGTTTGGCCAGCGTCGACTTGCCCGAACCGTTGTGGCCGATGATCGTCACATAGTCGCCCTGTTTGATCGTAAAGCTCACTTTATCGACGGCATTGACAGTTCCGTCATAGGAATAAGATACGTCTTTTAACTCGATTAAACTCATACTCTATGATTATATATCATCCTATAAGAAAAAAGCACCGCTAAAGCGATGCAAGTTTCCTCTTTAAAGCCTCGTAGGCCTCATTAAGATCATCGATGTCCTTGACCGTCAGTTCCATCGGACACATCCCGTCTCCCTTGCGGTTGACGATGAAATCGGTAAGCTCATCATATTCATAAGCTACGCCATACTTTTCGAAGATCGCTTTGCCCGCTTCAGAAAGCACAGGCGTATAGACTTCCTTGACTCCCGACAGGCATAGTAACATCGCCGAAGCCTTGCCGATGAGCTTGTCGGCTACACTCAAGCCTTCAAAGTAGTGAAGGTCCTCATCGAGCTTGCTTATAACGGGTTTTATACCGTTATCGAAGGAACAGTATCCGTTGGATGCGACGATCGAATAGCCCTTGTCTTTTAACAGTTCTTTTAAGTTCATAAATAAATTATATATCACTTTTTTGCGTTATAATTATCTTAGAAAAAGGAGAAAAGATTTTATGCCATTGGTAACATCTAAAGAAATGTTTGAGAAAGCATACAACGGCGGTTACGCTATCGGTGCTTTCAACGTAAACAACATGGAGATCATCCAGGGTATCACGGAAGCCGCTAAAGAATGCAACGCTCCGGTCATCCTGCAGGTCTCGAAAGGCGCCAGAGCTTATGCAAACAGGACCTACCTGGTCAAACTGGTAGAGGCTGCTTGCATCGAAACAGGTCTTCCTATCGTTCTGCACCTCGACCATGGTGACAGCTTCGAAACATGCAAATCATGTATCGATGACGGCTTCACTTCCGTCATGATCGACGCCTCTTCAAAACCGTTTGAAGAGAACATCGAAATCACCAAACAGGTCGTCGAATATGCTCATGCCCACGGTGTCGTCGTCGAAGCCGAACTGGGTACGCTGGCAGGTGTCGAAGATGAAGTAAGCGTCTCCGCTGAAGATTCATCCTACACCAGACCTGAAGATGTCGAAGAATTTGTCAGAAGGACGGGCTGCGACTCCCTGGCTATCGCCATCGGTACTTCCCATGGTGCCTACAAGTTCAAACCTGAACAGTGCACCAGAAATGAGGAAGGCATCCTGGTTCCGCCACCTCTAAGATTCGACATTCTGGAAGAAGTATCCAAGAGATTACCGGGCTTCCCGATCGTTCTGCACGGCTCATCTTCCGTTCCGCAGGAATATGTCAAGATGATCAACGAGAACGGCGGCAATATGCCTGATGCCGTTGGTGTTCCTGAAGATCAGCTCAGAGAAGCTTCAAGAATGGCTGTCTGCAAGATCAACATCGACTCAGACCTGCGTCTGGCTATGACCGGCACGATCCGTAAATTCTTCAACGAGCATCCTGAAAAGTTTGACCCGAGAGAATATCTGAAACCGGCCAGAGAGAACATCAAACAGCTGGTCAAGCACAAGATCATCGACGTCTTAGGCTGCGACAACAAGATCTAAATTCCTGTACGAAAAACACGATGCAATGCATCGTGTTTTTTAATACTCTTCGTTCTTCTTTTTGATCAGACAGACCGCTTCCGCCATGGCTCCGTCCCCTTCACCGATGAAGCCCATGCCTTCAGCGCAGGTCGCCTTGACGTTGATCTTATCTCTTGAACAATGAAGATGGCTGGCGATATTATCCGCCATCTGATCGATGTAGGGAGCCATCTTCGGCTTTTCAATGACGATAAGTGAATCGATGTTGACCACTTCATAGTCCCTTTCTTCCAGCATCGCATAAGTTCTATCCAGCAGGATCAGAGAAGAGATGTCCTTGAACTCGTCACTCTTGTCGGAAAAGTGGGTACCGATATCCTTGAGACCCATCGCCCCGATCAGAGCTTCAATGATCGCATGCAAGAGCACATCCGCATCGGAATGACCTAATAATCCTTTTTCAAAGGGTATCTTCACACCCCCGATGATCAGATCTCTGCCTTCCACCAAACGGTGTATATCTTTGGATTGCCCTATCCTCATATCAGTTCGACCTCCCTTATATCTTCATAGACTTTGTCGCATTCTTCTTCCAGGATCTCCTTGGCCTGATGACCCTTGGCCACCAGTACGCAATTCACACCCATCGCTTTGGCCGTTTCCAGATCATGTAAAGTATCGCCGATCATCAGACAGTCGGCCGGATCCTTGTCTTTGATCCAGTCCAGAGCAATATCGATCTTGGAACCGGCATAGATGTTGTCGATACCCAGGACTTCATCGAAATAAGAAGCGATATTCAGTTCTTCCAGCTGTTTCTTAAGTTCGACCAGACTTGAAGCACTCAAAAGGATGTTTTTATTTCCCTTTTCATGATTCTTCTGCAGAACTTCGATGACCCCCTCATGGACTTCATATTCATCCCGGAGTCTGCGATACCAGTCAAACCAGTACTGTCCCACCTCGGCATAGGAATTCTTCGACCAGTCGAAGCCGACATTCTCATAATACTTCTTGACGGGGAACGTAAAGATGCGCAGATATTCCTCCATCGTCAAAGGCGGACGTTTGAGTCCGAAGTGTTCGATCGTATAATTCTCCGCTTTCAGACAGACCTCAGTATCGTCAAGGATGGTCCCGTTAAAATCATAGATCACGTATTTCACAACACCATTATACAAGATTCAAACAAAATAAAAGGGAGACGAGCATCTTTGTCTCATCTCCCTGTCATCGCTTTATCTTAATATTCGTCGCTGTCAATGGTAATATCCGGTTCTTCTTCACCCTCCTCCGGTTCGTCATCTCCAAGCTCGATTTGGGAAAGATCGATATGAGATTCCGCAAACTTGCGGCGCTCAATAAGGTCCCATTTGTTGTCCTTAAGTGAGGCGAACCTTGAATCAAATGTCAGATCTGAATAGAATTGGGCAACCTTGTCATTGGAAGCCCCGTACAGCCTGGAAACCTCTTCCCAGAGTTTCCCAAACGGTACTGCACGCTTTTTCTTTGAGATGACATCGTAAGCGATGTCGGTCATAGATTTAGCACTAGCCATTTTTTGTTACTTCACTCCTAACAATACTTAATTTGAATAATCCTTTCCTCGCCTTCGACGAGGTAATGCAACACTAATATATCACTATTCAATTCGAAGTCAACCAATTTTACATTCAATTTGCAAATTCCTTCTGCTGTCGTGATCTTGGCATAATAATTTGACTTCAAATGCAGCTCCAGCAGGTGATCTTCACACTGTCTGAAAAAGCATAAACCGTCTTCATAGATACACATTTCGCATAAGGAATCTTCATTATCGACATAGGAAAAGCAATTTTTGTCCAAGATATTCTCGACCAGGACTACATCGCGATATCCGGCTGATGGATTGCTTAGTGATACCTCAGCATTCATTGATTTCATTTTTACTCATTCGTTTTAATATGTCAATAATAATGATAAAATTATTTCGTATGAATTATCAGAACAAAAAAGTACTGGTCATCGGCCTGGCCCGTTCGGGCATGGCGGCCATTAAAGTGCTGCATAAATTGGGTGCCAAAATCTTCCTTTCGGAAAGAAAAACACCCGGCGATGAAGACCTCAAAACTCTTAAAGAAATGGGTGTCACCATCTATGGGCAGGACATGTCCGTCTTTGAAAAAAACTACGACCTGGTCATCAAAAATCCCGGTGTTCCCCCTGTTTCCGACATCGTCAAAAGGCTTGAAGAAAGAAAGATCCCCATCATCACCGAGATCGAACTGGCCTATCAGGTATCCAAACCCCAGCACTATGTCGCCATCACCGGTACCAATGGCAAGACCACGACCACGACCATCGTCTATGAGCTGTTAAAGAAGGCCTTTAAAGACAAGGCTTTAGTCGGAGGCAACATAGGTACTCCGCTTTGCGAGCTGGTTTTAGACTATGATCTGATGGAAAATGAAGGCTACTACATCTCTTTGGAGATCTCCAACCACCAGCTGGTCGACATCGACACCTTCCGTCCGCAGATCGCCACTATCATCAACCTGACTCCCGATCATCTGGAGACCATGGGTTCTTTAGAGGCCTACTATAAGTCAAAGACCGAAGTCTACCGCAACATGAAGGATAATGACATCTTCATCCTCAACAGTGACGATGAAACCTTAAAAGAATATATCCAAAAATATCCGCTACATTGTCAGATAGAGGATTTCTCTTTAAACAATCAGGACTCCTACGCCTTCATCAAAGACGGCTATATGTGGGTCAACCAGGAGAAAGTACTTCCTATAGACTGCATAAAACTCGTTGGAAAACACAACAGGCAGAACATCATCATTGCCATCATGGCCGCCAAAGCCTTAGGAATATCTAATGAAGATATCATCGAAACGATAAACAGCTTCAAAGGCGTCGAACACCGCATCGAATTCGTCAGAGAATTAGACGGCGTGAGCTACTACAACGATTCCAAAGGTACCAATACCGATGCGACTATCACTGCCCTGGATTCCTTTGAAAAAGGTGTGATCCTTTTGGTCGGGGGTTATGAAAAGGGTCTGGATATGGCACCGATGAGAAAACATCTTTCCTGTGTAAAGAAAGTCATCGGCTACGGTGCTGCGGGAAGCAGGATCGCCAATGATCTTGTCGCTGATCCGATCATCGTTGAGGATCTGGTCCAGGCAGTAAGCGAAGCCAGAAAGATAGCCGTAAATGGCGACATTATTCTTCTTTCCCCGACTACTTCCAGTTTCGATCAGTATTCGGGCTATGAAGAAAGAGGACGCCACTTCAAGGAGATCGTCAATTCACTATGAACAACGGATATATCGCTGTCTTTGATTCGGGCCTGGGCGGTCTGACCTGCGTCAAGGCCATCATGAACGAATTGCCTGAAGAAAACATTGTCTTTTTAGCTGATAATGCCAACCTGCCCTATGGTGACAAGAGTAAGGAAGAGATCGTCGATCTCAGCATCGAAAACATCGCTTTCCTTAACGGTTTTTCGCCCAAAGCACTGATCATCGCCTGCAACACCATCGATTCCAATGCCCTGGAGGAACTTAAGGATAGATTTGACTTGCCGATCATTGGCGTCATCACACCGGCTGCCATCAAAGCCGTTTTAATCAGCGAAAACAGAAAGATCGGTATCATGGCCACCAGTGCCACCGTCACTTCCGGCCAATATGAAAGATGTCTTAAGGATCTCGATGATAAACTGGAAATCTTCTCTTTGGCCTGCCCTAAATTCACCCCTTTGATCGAAGAAGGAAGATTCATTGGCGAAGATCCGCTCATGATCGAAGCGATAAAGGAGAAACTTGATCCCCTGCTGGAAAAAAAGATCGATACCCTGATCTTAGGCTGCACCCATTATGACTTACTTATGGAACATATCCACAGGATGGCTCCGGAATTAAAGATCGTATCCTCCTCCCGCTGTGTCGTATCCGATCTGAAAGCCTATCTGCTTGAAAACGATGAGTTCAACAATGATAATGAACCAAAGCGGCTCTTCTATGCCACGGATAATAAAGAAGGCTTTGAAAAGACAGCCTCCTACATAATCGATGATATAAAGATAGAAATTCCGGATTGAAACTATAATTGACAGCTTATATGAAAAAACGGATCATTTTGATCCGTTTTGTTTCTATTCATAGCTTCCGTACTTCGAGATAGCTTCGTCGATACTGATCTTTTCTTTTACGACATTGTAAGAAGCGACCCTGATCTGAACCGTAAGCTTGTCCTTAATGCCCAGCACTTCCGGTGAGAAAGTACGTTCCGCCGGTACCTGGCCGAAAGGAGCGTAGACCGCATCGAGCGAGAGATCGTTGGTCGGTGTCACCAGACGCTTGATGGAAGCCATTTCATTGAGCTCGTCGGTGGAGACCAGGAAACGCATGAATTCATTGGTCATCTCCAGATCATCGCAATCCTTGTTTACCGAGAATTCGATGGACGGTGAATCGATGAAGTATCCGCCCTCTTCATTGAGCGGGATCGGGGTTAACGAATAAGTGAAAGGTGACTTGGTGAAAGCCTCGGACTGGCTTTCCCTCTTCTTGGTTCCTGATACGGTATCGCCGGTACAGACCATCATCGGCACATCGCCTTCAAAGAAACGCAGGATGACCTGGGTGTAGTTATCTTCGATCTTATCGCACTCTTCCAGATCGAAACAGCCAAGCTCAGCCAACTTTTCGACTGTTTCTAACGCCGGACGCATATACTCACCTGCCGCAGGATCCAGATCGTTGGCTAAGGCCAGAGCTTCCGGATTGTCGGCAAGGGTCGCGATGAACAGCGGATAAGCGATCGTGTTCATTAAAGAACTGGATGATTTGAGCGTGTAACCCATCATTGGGCTGGCGTAGCCTCTGTTTTTGAATTCATCGCATACGGCGATCAGTTCACTCCAGGTGGAAGGAACGCTTAAGCCTTCCTTTTCAAACAGGTCGTTGTTTACCAGCATGCCATAAGTCCTGGAGAAGACCGGAACCATCATCACATGGCCTTCGCTGTCGTGGTTGATCAGACCCGGACGGATGCAATCAAGATCCATACCCAGCGAAGAATCCGAAAGATCCTCCATATGTTTGACGACATCGTCATACTTCTCATTGTCCATCATCCAGGTGTAGGAGAAGAAGATGTTGGGCTTGTCATTGCCATCAAGCACGGTGCCTAAGACGTTCTGATAGTCGTCCAGTTTCACATAGCTGAGTTCCACGTTGGGATACAGCTGGTTGAAACGGTCGAATTCCGCTTCCAGAGCCTCGAAGTTATCATAGCTTCCGACGATCGTGATCTCACACTCCGTTTCGCTATCCAAAGCCGGTTGGTAGCCGGCGGCTTCTTCCTGCTGCTGCGGCTTTTCATTACAGGCTGCAAGTGTTACAGCCATGCACAGAATCATAATGACAGCCAGTATCTTTTTCATGCTTTTCTTTCCTCCTTGATCCTGCGGATCTCCTTGATGACTAGTTTCATGTCGATAGGTTTAGCGATATGTCCGTTCATACCGGCATTGAGGCACTCGGTGATATTCTCCGAGAAGGCATCCGCCGTCATGGCGATGATCGGAATACTTGAAGCCCATTCATCATCCAGTTTGCGGATGTTTCTGGTGGCATCAAGACCGTTCATCTGCGGCATTTGTATATCCATAAAGATGAGGGCGTATTGTCCTTTAGAGGCTTTCTTCATCTTTTCCACACAGATCAGACCGTTTTCGGCTCTTTCCGTCGTGATCTTGAACATGCTAAGCATGGTGGAAATGATCTCCCAGTTGATATCGTTATCTTCGGCAATGAGGATGTTCATGCCTTCCAGATCGGAATAGTCATTCTCCGGTTCCACGGATTTGGCTTCGATGCCCAGCAGTTCACTGATCTTATCGTAAAGCGTGGAACGGAACAACGGTTTGGAGATGAAACCATTGGCCCCGGCTTCCTTGGCGGCATCCTCGATATCCGACCAGTCGTAAGCGGAAATCAAAAGGATCGGAATATTTTCATCCACCTCCGCACGGATACGACGTATCGTTTCCAGACCGTTCATATCCGGCATCTTCCAGTCAAGGATCACCACACCGTAATCATTTCCTATCTCATGACGATAGCGGATCATACCCAAAGCCTCCAGACCGCCGTGAGCACAATCGGCTGACAAGCCAAGGGATTCAAGCGTATCGACCGCCGTTTCCAGCAGGATCTCATCATCATCCGCGATCAGGACATCCATCGCCTCCAGCGTCATTTCTTCCCTTTGACGATCGGCTTCCGGAATATCCAGCACGACGGTGAAGGTCGTTCCTTCACCCTGCTTGCTTTGGCAATCAATGCTGCCATCCATCAGATCGACCATCTGTTTCGTGATCGCCAGACCAAGGCCGGTACCCTGAATGCTGTTGACCCGGCTGTCCGTCTGCCGGGAGAACGGCTGATACATGGTTTCCATAAATTCAGGAGACATACCGATACCGGTATCGGAAACGATATAGGTAAGTCTGACACAGCCTTCCTTGGGGCTTTCTTCTTCGCGCATATCCACGCTGACTCTGCCACCTGGTTCGGTATACTTGATGGCGTTGGACAATATATTGATGTAGATCTGATTCAGTCTTAACTGATCGGCATAGAGATATTCCCTTTCCATCTTGCTGGTACGGAAATTGAATTCGATGTTCTTTTCTTTGACCATGGGCTGGGACAGATTGACGAGATTTTCCACCGTCTCCACGATGGAGAAAGTCTGCGGAGACAGATTCAGCTTGCCGCTTTCGACCTTGGAGATATCCAGGATGTCGTTGATCAAAGTAAGCAGATGATTGCTGGCGAGGGTTATCTTGCGCAGATTCTCCCCCACCGCCTGGCTGTCGCCGAGATTTTTCTCCGCGATCGTCGTCAGACCGATGATCGCATTCATCGGTGTTCTTATATCATGGGACATGGTCGACAGGAAGTCGGTCTTGGCCTTGCTGGCGAGTTCGGCTTCTTTGGCCGAAGCCTGCAGTTTCTTATTGAAATCGATCATGATCGCCAAATCGAATACAAACAGGATCAGCAAGCCTGCCGAAACGATACCGATCAAAAGCCAGTTTTCGGTATTGACCGTGAGATCCGTCATCGGCATCAGCGACAGCAGCGTCCAGCCTTCGGTCGCTGCTACCGATGTATGGGCAACGATGCACTCCTCGCCTTTGGAATTAAGCATCGTGAAATTGCCGGTCGATGAAGTGATCTTTTCAAACAGTTCCTGGGCTGAAGCGGAATCGATGGCATTGTATGAAAGATAGAATTCAAAGAAACTGGAATTCTTGAACGAATGACCCTTGATGATATAGTCGCCGCTGGCATCGATCATGGATAGCTCGGCATTTTCAAACTCTTCCTGCGGGAAGACCCACTTCTGTTCCAGTTCCGCGATCGGCAGTATTCTTAACAGGATGGCGTCTTTATGTTCACCGGTATCCGCATCGTGCAGGGCGATGAAGTTGCAAAAAGCGATCGACTGTTCACCGTTTACCGGATTGGTATAGGCACGGGAAATATTGATGGACTTGCCGATCTCATCGATCCAGGACACGTCCTCCAGAAGTTCAACTTTGGCATAAGAAACAAAATAGTCTTCCGACCCCGCCTGGCTGGCTCTGGTCGAAAGACCGGTCAAAGAATCGGGATAGATGATATGGGCTGAAGCGTTAGGGAGTACATGAGAAATACGGATGAAGGAGATGGCTTCTTCGATGCTCATGTCCTTGCTGTTGATATAACGGGCCCAGACATCGCAAATGCGCTGTTCACCTTCCAGATAGTTCTCGGTGACACGTTCCATGGTGATCGTGGTATTTTCAAAATGCTCTATCTGCCTTTGCGTCATATCCTTGTTCTCATAGTTGGAATAAAAGACCACAAAAGTCAGCATTGCGATCATGATGAATATATTGACGATAATGACCCAGGTTCTTTTCATAGTGTTTTCAGCTCCTTTGATATTGCCATAAAAAAGCATGCTTAAAGGAGCAGTTCAGTATTGATTCTCCTGATAGTATTATATCGTATGCGAGAGCGCTTTCATAGAAAAACAATACCCTATCGGATCTCGAAGATTATAAAAAAGCGGCCATGAATGCTCATTCCGCTTTTGTAAGGATTGATCTGATTTATCCGGTATTTTAATAGTTTTCGGCGTTAACTTCGAAGTAGGACTGCGGATGGTTGCAGGTCGGGCAGACTTCCGGAGCCTTGGTGCCGATCACGATATGACCACAGTTGCGGCATTCCCAGATCTTGACCGTCGCTTTCTCGAAGACGGCGTTATTTTCCACATTGTAAAGAAGTGATCTGTATCTTTCCTCATGATGCTTCTCGATCGCCGCGACCAGTCTGAATTTGGCAGCCAGTTCATTGAAACCTTCTTCTTCAGCCGTCCTGGCAAATTCTTCATACATGTCGGTCCACTCATAGTTTTCGCCATCGGCAGCAGCCTTCAGGTTCTCGGCGGTACTTCCGATACCATTGAGTTCCTTGAACCACATCTTGGCGTGTTCTTTTTCGTTCTCAGCCGTTTTTAAGAATAGAGCGGCTATCTGCTCATAACCTTCTTTCTTGGCCTTGGAAGCGAAATAAGTGTATTTGTTTCTGGCCTGCGATTCGCCGGCAAAAGCGGCTTCCAGATTCTTCTCGGTCTTGGTACCTGCATATTTGTTGCTCATGATTGATTCCTCCTGTATTTGACAATTTAAGTATAGGGCTTTAACAGTTTAAAGTAAACGGCAATGCCCTTATCTTGTTTTACGACTGAAACGGCTTTTCAGTTCATATAGCAGTTCCTTGCGATTTATTATAAGCAAGGCGATAAACAGCAGAAAAGAAGCGCATTCAAAGGCGAAAGCGATCCAGTTTCTGATCGGCCAGGAGTGGGACGAATAAGGAATGAAAAGCAGATTCAAAAATCCCAGCATGAAGATCGACATCAGGTGTCTGTTTTTGCGGTCGTTGATCGCAAAATAGATCACAAACATCACTAACAGATCCGCAAACAGCACGATCGGAATGACCGTTTCCGCCCAGCCGTGAGCCAAAAAATGGTCGATCAGAAATAAGAGTACCACCAGATAGAAAGTGACCTTGCTGGCGTGGGAAAAGATCGAGAATTCGACCAGTCTTAAGGAAAAGACCAGCCGCCAGATCGAGAATAGCGACCAGATGACGACGATCGACCACATCTTGCCTTTGATGATGAAATTGATAAGCAGACAGATGAAGGCTGCTGCCAGAAAGATGATCCTGACGATGTCACGCAGATAGCGATAGAAAAGGCTCTGCCGTTCCGGTATCGGATAGATGATCCTAGGATTCATATTCGACGCTCCCTTCCACCTTTTCGATAAGTTCGTCTTCTTTTAACAGTTTATAAAGCTCATTTTCAAAACGGGGATCATCGCTGTTCTTGATGATCGTAAAAACACTGGTTCCGCAAACGCTGACTAAAGTCGCTGACGCCCTGTTGGGAGCACCCGGAACCAGCAGGAAACTGGCCTTGTCGATCTGCTTCTCCATTGCTCTTGGTAATTCTACAACCCCCAGATTCGACAGCGTACAGGCGATAATGGAATTGGACATATAACCGTACAGGTTCTGCATGATCGGCACTTTCAGAAATAAAGGTACGAAGGATAAAGTATCGATCAGCTTTTCCGTCGTCTTCATCATCTGCTTCATCATGTCCTCGCTTCCTCTTTCCTTGATCTGGGCAGCGATCTGCTTGATCAGTTCTTCCTTTTCCGGCAGTTTATCCAGTTCCATGCTGGCATTGAAATACATCGAATAGTTGCGCAAAGTCTTGGAACCGTTGAACTTGCGCATATTGACCGGGATCTGAATATTGAAGATCCCCTTTTTGGAACTTACGCATTTTTCGGCCGCCAGAAAGATCAAGGCTGTCATATAGGCCGTGATGGTCGCCCCGTAAGAACGGGCTGTCTCATGCAGTTTATCGGTATCCATTTCAAAATGGATGATGCGACTGATATTGGTCTTCATCCTCTTGCCATCAAGCTGCAGCGACTTCTTATCCATGAAAGTCGCAAAAGACGATTCCCCTTCCGCCTTCTTGAACTCATTCACCAGTTCCGCTTCATCGATCTGTCCGTTGACATCCAGAACACCTTTCTCCTTGGGGACACTTATTTCCTTCAAGCGCAGATATTCACTTAACAAAGTCTTCAAAAACACCATACCACCCGAACCGTCCGTCAACACATGGAAGTACTCAACACTTAAACGCTTGCGATAGTAAAGGACTCTGAACGAGCGATAGGACCTTAACAATATGGAAATCGGTTTGCAGGGAATGTCCTTCTCCTCTTCGATCAGAAAGACGGAATTGACCGTTTCCAGATAATGCCAGAAGAAACCGTTCTTGATGACGGCGGAAAAAGTCGGAAAACGCTTCAACGTGAAGTCCAAAGCCAGCTGCAAGAGTACGGGTTGAATATCTTCCTTTAGTTCTACCGCCAATCTGAACATCGGCATCTGGCCATACTTCATGCCCAAAGGATAGACGATGGCCGCGTTGTCTAATGAATAGGAGGTACGCTTCTTGCCGGAATAGAAATCCCCCAGATAGGAAAGATCCAGAAGCTTGCAGATATCATCGACACTCTTGCCTTTTTGTAAGTAGTATTCAAAACCGGCCACAAAGTGTTCATGCAAAAGACTCTTACCCAATATCGGCAAGTCTTTATCACTCATCAACTGCTCAAAAAAGGCATCGATCTTGGCTGCTTCTGCAGTGGAAAGGCCGCCTTTCAGTTTTAAAAGATGCAGGTCGCGTCTATTCCTGGCCATTTTCTTTAACCTCGTCACTTAAATCTATCGCATAGACCTGGAAAGCCTCTTGTTTGCCTTTCAAAGGCTGTCTGCCCAGATCGATGTATGCATATTTATCCTGTAATACATCCTTAACATCTTCAGAAATATAAATCTGTCCTTCCCTTTGATGTCCGGTGATCTTCAATCCTTCCAGCCTGGAAGCAGTATTGACCGTATCACCGATAGCCGTGAAATCCATACGCTTGTAGCTGCCGATATTGCCGATGACTGCCTTACCGCAATGAATACCGATCGCAAAACCCAGATCGAAGCCCAAATCATCATTGAGCCTTTCAGCTCCCTTGATCATATCGATAGCCGCCTTCAAAGCCAGCTGTACCGGTTCATCCTGTTCAAACGGCGCATTCCAGAACGCCATGGCACAGTCACCGATGAACTTATCCAGAGTGCCCTCATATCTCATGATGCACTCCGTAACCATTTCCAGATATTTATTGAGGATCTTCACTACTTCTTCCGGCTCCAGTTTCTCTGAAAGAGAAGTGAAACCGCAGATATCGACGAAAAGCACAGCAATCAATGCCTGCTTGCCTTCAAGTTTGAGCTCTTCATTTCCACTGTCCAGGATCTTCTTTAAGATAGTCGGATCGACATAGCGTTCAAACTGATCACGCAGCTTCTTGCGGGAAGCGTACTCGGCCACAAAACGTCCGCCGATCGCCGCGATAAATAAAACCGTGACCCCAAAGGGAATCCACAAAACATGAAACAGCACTTTTGAATAAGACCCTAGCAGGCAAAGACCTATCCAGCCGATAAAAGCCGTGAGCCAGCCACCCAGGATACCTCTCAAGCGGCAATATGAGAAAACAGCGATCTCTGCCAGCATGATCAAAGCCATGATGAAACGCTGAATATTATCGTTTACTTCGCTGTATACCTTATCCTGCAAAAGACTTTCAATGACATTGGCATGGACCTCGACCCCATACATCGCCTTTCCATGGGAAATGGCCGTCAGGTACTCATCCTGCATCGTACTGGCACAGGCTCCTACCAGGACGATCTTGTCCGCAAAATAGGAAGAAGGATACTTGTCTTCAAGCACATCGATAAAACTGATGCCTTCCCGATAACCGCCTGTTGGATAGGTATACATCAGATAACGGTCATCATCTTTGCCGGTCTTTAATTCAACTCCTGCATTTTCCGCGTAAAGCCTAGCCACCTGCAAGGCAAAGGAAGGGCTTTGGCCATCTTCACCTTCATAGTTCAGGACCGCATGTCTGATCATCCCATCGGGATCCAAAGTCAAATTGACGATGCCGGTAAGTGAGGCATCATAAAGCTCCTTATAGGCCAAGGCCGTATCGACATAGAAACAGCTGGTATGGCCTCCGTATTTTCGATATTTCTCTTCACTGCGGGGGAATGATCCTCTTGTCCCGCAAGCCTTGATTGTAAACATCATTTTCTTCCTTTAATCCATTATAACTTATCCTTCGGTTTAATTGCCTAAGCAGGAGGCAAACTTGTCTATGTATATCGATACACTGCAAAATTAAAAATGACAGAAACCATTTGATTCAAGGATCTTTCTGTCATTTTCTTTTATTTTTGAATTAAAGACTTTATAGGTTATCAAGAAAGCCAAAGCACCTGTTCAAGGTTTTCCTGGCCTCCGGAATAAACGGCATCATCTGATAGGCGTGACACACTTTGTGGCGGATATCCTTTTCAACTATATGCCCTTCTTTTTTCAGTTTCTCATACAAAACGATCGTATCATCGTATAAGGTCTCGGAGTCACTGGCCGAAAGAAAGATCGGCGGCAGTCCATTAAAGTCGCCATAGTAAGGAGATAAGAGCGGATCTTTCAGCACTTCTCTATCCACTTCATGATCGAACAGGACATCCGCCATACCTTTGGCTACGGCATCTCTTAACATATAGTCGGTTTTGATGTTTCCCTTATGTGAAGGAAGATCTTCATACTGATCGGTAGCCGGCGAAAAAGCGACGATGGCCTTGGGCAATGCGAGTCCTCTTTGTTTTGCCAGCAGGCCCAGTGACAAAGCTGCCGTTGCTCCGGCACTCTCGCCCATAAAGATCACATCCCTGCTGTCATATTCTTTCAAAAGATTCTGATAAGCGCTGTAGCAGTCTTCTATCTGCAAAGGCCACTTGTTTTCCGGGGCAAGGCGGTAGTTGATCGCGATACAGTCATATCCGTAATGATCGACGATGTACTGGGTAAGCATCCTTCTTTCCTTGGCCGAACCGGTAGTAAAACCGCCGCCGTGGATATAGAAAACCAGGCCTTTATTATTCCCGTCTTTATGCAGATGTTCACCGGACATGTCGTTGAGGAATATCTCTTTGATCGTTACGCCATCAGGACATTTGAGCGGTTCTCGGTCGTTTCTTTTTCTTTCCGCGACATAGTCATGAGCCTCTCCCGGCTTATCATGCGGCATCATACGGAAGATAAGATTCATCATAAACGATTGGATACTTTGCATAATGTCCTCCTGAATAATACTTTTTAATGAAAAAAGACGACCACACAGCTGTTCAAGGGTCGCCTTTCAGATCTTGTAAAGAGATGGCGGCCCCAACAGGAATCGAACCTGTAACTATCCCTTAGGAGGGGATTGTTTGATCCATTAGACTATGGGGCCACAATCAATATTATACATGAAAGAAAAGAAAATAGGACATTTGTCCTACTTCTTTTCAAAGGATTTAAAAATGAAAAACTTTTACGTTATAACTATACAGCAGTTTTGTGAAATATTTGTGAAATTAATTACATTTCCTGAAAAAATATTCTTTTCACTGAAAATATTTACAAATCTACACTTTCGCATTCTCCATTTCGATCACTTTTCTGAATTGCGTCTCATATAACTGCTTATAGACGCCATTCATGGCGATCAGTTCCTCATGTCCGCCCTGCTCGACGATGCGGCCATCGGAGATGACCAGGATCTTGTCCGCCTGTAAGATCGTTGAAAGACGGTGAGCGATGACGATGGAAGTTCTGCCCTGCATCAAAACATCCAAGGCATTCTGAATGGAACTTTCAGAAATGGAATCCAATGCCGAAGTCGCTTCATCCAGGATCAGGATCTTGGGATCCTTCAAAATGACACGAGCGATCGAAAGACGCTGCTTCTCGCCACCTGATAGTTTCAAACCTCTGTTACCGACCGGGGTATCGTAACCTTCGGGTTGCGAGATGATAAAGTCGTGGATATTGGCGATCTTGCAGGCATTCTCGATCTCTTCTTGCGTGGCGTCAGCCTTGGCAAACAAGAGATTTTCTCTGATCGTGCCGTTGAACATGTAGGCTTCCTGGGTGACCATACCGATATTGGAACGCAGATACTTCAATTCGATGTCTCTGACATCCGAACCGTTGATCTTGACCGCTCCGGATTTTACATCATATAAACGCGGCAGCAGATTGACGACCGTCGACTTGCCCGAACCGGAAGGCCCAACGATCGCATACATCTTGCCGGAAGGAACTTCAAAAGAAAGATCCTTGATCAGAGGTACATCCTTGGAATAATAGAATTCGACATTTTCGTAATTGATCTGGGTCTTCTTCGCAAAACTCGGTTTGATGTTGACATTGCTGTTTTTGACCTCGGGATCCATATCCAGGTAGGAGAAGATCCTGGTAAACAAGGCCATCGAACGGGTCAGGTCGACGGAAACGTTGAGCAGCGATTCCACCGGTCTGTATAGACGGTTGATCATATTGACGGTAGCCGTGATCGTACCTACGGAGATCGCCGTATCGTTTAGCTTGATGATCAGATAACCGCCGGCCAGATAGATGAGCAGAGGTCCGAGATTTGTGAAGATACCCATCACGACTCTGAACCAGGAACCGGCTCTTGATTCCTTGACGGAAAGGTCGATGACTTCCTTGTTGACGGCTTCAAACTTCTTATTGATGTTATCTTCCTGAGTAAATAGCTTTATTAACAAAGAACCGGAGACGGACAGCGACTCGTTGATGATATCGTTTAGTTCGTCATCCTTTTCTCTTGACTGTGAAAGCAGTTGCCAGCGGTTCTTGCCGGCCGACTTGGTCGGTAAGACCAGCAAAGGAATGACCAGGATACCGATCAATGATAGTTTGGCATCGATCCTAAACAGCGCCACGATCGTCGTCACGACAGTACAGACGTTGGAAATGATATTGGTCAGTATCGAAGAGATGACCGTCGCCACTCCCGAGATATCGGAATTCATCCTGGTGATGATATCACCCTGCTTCTCGGAAGTGAAGAAGGAATGCGGCATGGTCTGCAGATGGGCAAACATCTCGTTTTTCATATCGAAGACGATACGCTGTGATACCCAGCTGTTGATATAGGATTCCAGCACGCCAACGATATTGGAAATGGCCAATGTAAGAATGGCCAGAAGGACCAGCTGTATCAATAAAGTAAAGTTCTTGCCTAAGATCGCATCATCGATGATCCGGGCTGTGATCAAAGATGGAAGCAAGCCCAGCACCGAAGACAATATGATGATCGCAAAGACGATGCCTAACTGCAACCAGTAAGGCGATAGATATTTAAGGATACGAAAGATCAGTTCTTTCGAGACCTTTGGAACGTTCTGTTTTTCTTCATCGGTCAAGAAACCTCTTGGCCCCAATCCTCCAGGTGGCATAATAAGTCCTCCTAATTTTTAAAAAGTATAACATAAAAAACCCTGCTTAACAGGTACATTCCTATAAGCAGGGTTTTGAAACTTTACTTAATTTGGCTTAGTACATGCCGCCCATGCCGCCGGCCGGCATAGCAGGCTCCGGTTCCTTGATGGTACCGACAGCCGCTTCCGTCGTGATCATCAGACCGGCGATCGAAGCCGCATTCATCAAAGCGGATCTTGTGACCTTGCACGGATCGACGATACCCGCCTTGAACATGTCGACCCATTCACCGCTCTTGGCATCAAAACCGACATTGTTTTTCTGCGTGAGCTGCTTGTCGACGATATCCTTGCCGTTGTGACCGGCATTCTCGGCGATCTGATACAAAGGCTGGCTTAAAGCCTTGAAGACGATCGATACGCCCTTCTGCACATCTTCGTCATCGGCTTTGACCTTATCCTTGAGATCCTTATAGATGGACATTAAGGCACAGCCACCACCGGTAACAATACCTTCTTCAATAGCCGCCTTGGTGGCATTGAGGGCATCCTCGATACGCAGTTTCTTTTCCTTTAATTCCGTCTCGGTCGTTGCGCCGACTTTAATGACAGCGATGCCGTTGGTCAGCTTGGCCAGACGTTCTTTAAGATTCTTCTTGTCATAATCGGAAGTCGTTCTTTCGATCGTATTCTGGATCTCGGCGACTCTTTCCTTGAAAGCCTTCTTGGAACCGGTGCCATCGATGATCGTCGTATGTTCCTTCTCAACGATGATCTTCTTGGCAGAACCAAGATCCTTCAAAGTCAGATCCTTGAGCTGCATGCCCAGATCCTTGGATACGAAAGTCGCACCGGTCAAAATCGCGATATCCTGCAGGTTGGCCTTCTGGTTGTCACCGAAGCCCGGAGCCTTGGTTGCTACGACATTGAAGGTACCTCTGAGTTTATTGACGATCAAAGTGGAAACCACTTCATTCTCCAGATCATCGGCGATGATCAGTAAAGGCTTGTTGGACTGCACGATCTGTTCTAAGACCGGCAATACTTCCTGGATCGTCGAGATCTTCTGGTCGGTGACCAGGATGGCCGGATTCTCCATTTCCACCAGCATCTTTTCTCTATCGGAAACCATGTAAGGTGAAATGTAGCCCTTGTCATATCTTAAGCCTTCGGTCACTTCCAAAGAAGTATCGAAACCTTTTGATTCATCGACGTTGATGACGCCGTTCTTGCCGACCTTATCCATTGCTTCGGAAACGATCTTGCCGATCTCTTCGGAACCCGAGGAGATAGCCGCCACGTTGGCGATCTCGGCTGAGGAATCGATCTTCCTGGCATTGCTTAAGAGCTTATCAGAAACTTTTTTGGAAGCCAGTTCGATACCTTCTCTTAACAGGACCGGATTGGCACCCTTTTCGACCGCATCCAGACCCGCATGGATCATGGCTTGCGCCAGTAAGGTAGCCGTCGTCGTACCGTCACCTGCGGAATCGTTGGTGTGGTTGGCGACTTCATAGATCATCTTGGCACCCATGTTTTCAAAGGTGTCTTCCAGTTCGATCTCTTTGGCGATCGTCACACCGTCATTGACGATTAGCGGTGAACCATAGCCCTTATCCAGAATAACGTTACGTCCCTTGGGACCTAAAGTGATCTTTACTGCATCAGCCAGTGTATCGACGCCCTTTAAGACGGACTCTCTGGCATCTTTTGAATATTTAACGATCTTTGCCATATCTCCTCCTATTGAACTATAGCCAGAATATCTTCGGCTTTAATAAGGATATATTCCTTCTCTCCGTCCTTGACTTCGGTACCGGAATACTTCTTATACATAACTTTATCGCCCTTCTTTAAAGGCATCTCATAGACCTTGTCGTCTATCTTGATCTCTTTGCATCCACTGACCGCTTCAACGATCGCATACTCTTCATTTTTCTCTTTCTGCGAAATGATGATACCGCTTTGCGTCTCATTGGAAGCTTCGACTTTCTTTAATAAAACATTGTTATATAACGGTTTGATCACGTTAATTTCCTCCTTACCATACTCTATTATAACCATTTATAGCACTCAGTCAATAAGAGTGCTAAACATTAGCACCCCATTATCACTCGATATTTTTTATGTGTTTAAACTATCAATTATTGCCCAGAATCTTTATCAGCATGATGTCGGTATAGGTATAGGCTTCGATCGGATAATCCTTCATATCGATGGAATTGGAATCCACCAGGATATGGCCATCGACCACCTTGGAAACGATGACCGTATGAGCCAAACCACCGTTGCCGACCATGATGATGTCACTAGGTTGCGCATAATAAAGATTGGCGTTAGCTTCCGCCACCAGGCCCTTGCCTTCATTGTATTTGGCGTAATTGTAGAAATAGCCGACATTGACCCAGGAACGGGTCCTGCCTTCCGGCGTCTCATCCTCATTGATATAGGGATCGTAGTCCGGATCATTGATGTAGCACTTCCACTGTTCCTCGCCATAAAAATCCATCTCGATGCCGCCCTGTAACAGACATTGAGAAGCATAGTTCTGACAATTTCCGCCTTCATCGGTGAAGTTGTACCAATCCTTGTTGCGTTCATGGTAGTAGGTATCGGCATAGGCGACAGCCTTATCCCGATCGTAGGCCTTGACAAAGGACTTGGATGCCGTATAAGGCGTCTTTTGCGCTTTAACTTTCAGCACCTCATCATTGTAGGCGTGCATATCCTTGAGCTGTTTGCGATAATAAACATAGATCTCATCGGTATCTTCGACACTCTCCGCATTGTCATAGAAAGTCATGTAGTAACCCTGCACCTTTTCCAGATCATTTATCCTGTAAACGCCATCGCTTTTTTTGATCCGGAAATAGTTTTCGACTTCATAGGTCTTCGATTCGATACCCGGCAGAAAAGAAAAACTCATATAATCGTCTTCCAGGATATCGACCCTATATTCATCGCCGTTTTCTTCATAAGCTACGACCTTTAAATCATAGTGAGCGGCCTTCATCGTAAAATCGAAGTCATAATCCTTACGCGTTTCGATCAGCAAAGAAACAGCCTTATCACTCACCGCCGCCATCAGTTCGTTGTCGAATAGGTCGCTCATATCTCTCTTTTCAAGTGTGAAGATGCTGGTATAGTAGGCATCCATATAGGAAACGATGACATCCATCACTTCCTTTGCAACACCATATTCATCTTCGATCTGACCCTTGAAGGTAACAGGAACAACCGTATTTTCTTCCTGGCTATCGTTTTCGATCACTTCTTCCGGTACCTTAGATTCTTTTTTATCCAGCGTTAAAGCACCTAAAAGCGTCAGCGTCAGCATCGCCCCCAGAATAATGATCATCAATACCCGGCTTTTGAACTTCATAATTAGATTATAAACCAATCCCCTGCCACTCAGGCATCATCTTGTTCAGCTTCTTCTTAAGATCGAATTAAAGTCTTTTATCGTTACAAAAAAGCAGGAACCATGTGATTCCTGCCTGATCCTTTATTACAGCGTCTCTTCCATCTCCTGCAGGACTTCTGCGACCCCATCAGCAACTTCCTTGATCGTCTCCTCTTCAAACGGATTTTTAAGTCCCGCCTGTTTAAGCAGATCGAAGTAACCCAATGATCCGCCCAATGAACAAAGTTTCATATAGTCGCTCCAAGCCCCTTCCCTATCCTTGCGCATCCGCAGATAGAACTGCAAAGCACAGATCATCGCCAGAGCGTAATCCACATAGTAGAACGGATACATGAAGATGTGCTGCTTCTGCATCCAGAAACCGCCATTGTTCAAAAAATCGTTATCCCCATAGCTACGCCAGGGCATGAACTTTTCTTCGATGTTTTTCCAGACCTGACGCAACTGTTGAGCTGAAGGCTGATCATCTTCAAAGACCCGATGCTGAAATTCATCGACACTGACCAGATATGTGATGTTAGCAAAACTCTCCGCAAGATGTTCATAGACGTATTGCTTTCCTTCACCCTCCGGATAAAAGAGCGGATACCAGGGTTCCGTAAAGAATTCCATGGCCATGGAATGGATCTCGTTGATCTCCGAAGTGGAATGGGTATATTCCGCCAAAACCTGATTCCGGTTGGCGATATAGGATTCAAAGGCGTGTCCCGCTTCATGCGTCAGGACTTCCGTATCGGCACTGGTCTTATTGAAATTGGAGAAAATGAAAGGTGCCTTATATTTGGGTAAGCCGCTGCAATAGCCACCCAGGCGTTTGTTTGGCTTGGTCTCCAGGTCAAAGAGATCATATTCGACCATGAAATCGAAGAATTCACCCGTCTCCTTTGACAATTCATGATACATAGCAGTTGCCGCTTTTATCATGCCGGCCGTATCCTTGTCCGGCGTAGAGTTGCCGTCCTTGAAATACAGCTGCTCATCATAGTATTCCAGCTTTTCAAGACCAAGTCTCTCTTTCTGAGCTTCGTGGATCTTTGCGGCAAGAGGTACGACATATTTGACGATTGCTTTTCTGAAATTTTCGATATCGGCAGGTGTATAGTCGAAACGATGGCGGGAAAGATAGGCCAGGTCGATATAGCTTTCGAAACCCAGCTTTTCGGCGATCTCACGGCGCACAGCACATAAACGGCCATAGACGTCATCGAGCTGATCGGATACCGACTCATATAAAGCCGCCCAGCTCTCCATCGCCTCTTTTCTTTCGTTACGATCTGTCGACAGCATGTGTTTCAGTAATCCATAGAAGTTGCATTCCTCGTCTCTGAAGACAGTCTTGCAGGAAGCAGCGATCTTGGAATATTCATTCACTAGTCCGGCTTCTTTGACTCTTTCTTCAATGACTTCACTGCTGTTACAGCGGATATCCGCATCCAGCAGTTTGAACAGCTGATCGCCGAATTCTTCTTCGAAATCTTTTCGAAACTTCGAGTTGGCCAATGCCAGATTGAATTCCTTGTTTACGACCGCCAGTTTTGGTGAAACGCTGTTGAGATATTGAATCTCTTCATCATAGAAAGGATCGGCCATATCGACATCGTGGCGGATGTGGGCGATCGAAGACATCGTCATAAATTCGCGGCTGATCTCCTGTTTCTTAAACAGAGCTTCCTTCGCCGCATCATAATCACTTGCCTCATTGAATTCTTTCAAAGCCGCATAGATATCTTTTTCCGTATCCTCAAAGTTTGGACGGATATATTCCAGATCTTTAAACTTTTCCATACTCTTGTCTCCTCGTTTTTTTAATTATGACACAAGCCATCCAAAGAAAGATGATTTATCCTCTACATCCCGATTACAAAAAAAGACTCCGTATCATAAAAACGGAGATCGTTTTTCATTGAATCAAGTTCAAAAACTGTCGAATTATAATAAGCAGCTTGGTCAATACGGAGTAAATCAGTTTTTGATCTTGTTTAAAGGAAGGAAAGCGAAACTTCTTTCCTTGAGTTTTTCCGGAAGATTATCTCCGGCATATTTTTCATATACATCCCTTGTCAGCTTGATATAGCTGTCTTTTTTGCCTGTAGCGATCAGGCTCTCTGATTCAAAGAATCTCATATTTTCACTGCTGCAGACAAAGATGATGGGATTGCGGATCTCCCCTTCTTCCTCTGTCTCGAGACTGATATCGGAATGATATGTCTTGAATTCGATTTCCTGATCTGTTTCAAAGCTTGTCTTGATCAGCGGCTCAGCAATAAGGCCATAGAGTGCATCCTCTTTTAGAAATTCCTTCATCTGATCGCCTTCCTCTTTAGAAAGCTTATCAGGCAATAGATATAAGCGGACTCCTGCTCTGATCAGTTGCTTATCATCCTTGTTTAGTTCATAGCCTCTGTCATACAGATAGTTTTCAGAAACGGCAAAATACCAGAACTCCTTATCAGGGATATTGCCAAAAACCCTGTTATCCCGCCAGGAATCAAGCAGCTCATCGTTGTAATGTTCGCTATGCAGGATATAGACGCCATCTTCACCTTCAATGCCTGAATACCAGTTATAGACGTCGATAGTGGCCTTGTTAAAGGCTGTTTTGAATTCATCACCTTCTTCATAGAAGTAGAAATGGTCGATCGCGTAATACTTGTCATCAGAAACCGGTGAGCAACCGGCACATATCAGCAACAGAAAAATAATCAATATTTTTGTCATATTCTTCATAAAATAATTGTACCGATTCTTCTATCGAATAATTATTAAGGATCCATTAAGTCGTGTTTAATTATTCCATGCATTTGATCGCAAAGATAAGTTACCAATTTGAACAGCGTTCGTAAATGTATACAAAGTTGACCATTTTTAGGTAAACTTAGTCAACCTACCACATAATAAAAGGATCTCATATAGAGATCCCGTATCATATTTAATTGACATTAAGCTTTTACCTGTTTACCAAGGAACGATTCCAAAGCTCTGGAAATCGTCTGATTCAGGGTGATTCCGTTATCCGCAGCATATTCAGCCGCCTGTTCATGTAAAGCCGGTGTGGTCCTGACATTGAAAGTTCCAGAGAATTCTTTCTGTGGATTCTTTCCGATCTTCTCACAGATCTCAAGATAGTTCTCAATGGAATCATGAAAAGCCTCTTCGAGTTCATCAATAGAACGGCCATGGAAGTTCAGCGAGTCAGCAATGCCAAAAACTTCACCGACAAATATCTTGTCTTCTTCATCAAAAGAAATGGTAGCTCTATAGCCTTTGTATTTCATCATGTCCGACTTCATATCTAATCCGTCTCCTTTTCTCCTATTTCATCAATAAACTTCTTTATCTTCTCTATCTGGTATTTGTATAATTCATTTCCCGGATGAGGACCATCAAACTGTACGATCCTTTTACTTGGATTATGGACATATCCGATCCCTGATCCCCTTCCTCCCTGGAACCTGGTGCAGTTGCATTTGCCCATCAGGGCATCAAGCTCTCTTACGGTAAAGTTCTTTGGATAAGGCTTGCGATACAATTTTTCAATCAGATTCTTCTTTTTAGGCATGAATTCCTTTCTTGCAACTAGATATTGGTTGCATACTTATTTTATAAAATTAATAACTCTTTGTAAATACAGTCAGTTATCCTGAAATAACACTCTTCAATAAACGCAGGATCGTGATGCACGATTCTACGAACCACCACCATCATCTTCTGAAACATCCTTTCCCATCAGCTTCAGCATCATTTGCGATGTTTCCTCATCAATCTGTTCAAAACTGTCTTCAAATCCGACAGCAAGATTCCTTCTGTAATTCGGCTGCCCTTTCAAAGCGATTCTGATATAGTTCCTTGAAGCTCTTGCAGCATCCTCAAGGATCTGTCTTGGATAAGGCTTCAGATGATAATGATCAACAATGATATCGATCCATCCTTTGGGGATAGATCTTCTTCCCGTTTCAACTGAAGAAAGAAAACTTTTGGTGACTCCAAGAACTTCAGCCATATCTTTCTGACTTTGATGTCTTCTGGTCCTCAGCACTCTCATTTCCTCTCCGAATCTTGTATACTCCATTAATCTCCTTCCTGGAGCTTTGTATAAAAGAAAAAGCTCCGATATATAAATATGTTTATCAGAGCTTATAGTGTCCTTATCTTTTAATGGTTGTCTTTTCTTTTACGGCTTCTGAATTGATTTCACTCTAGCATATCAAGATCAGTTCCGTAATGATTTATTGTATATCGGTCGTAAATCTACACTATTTTGGAGTAAGAAAGATTCTTCTAACATCAAAGTGGGTAAATATCCGTTTCTTTGATGAACTATATCTGTAGATAAAAGGACATATTATGCTTTAGACTTGGTAGCCTTCAACACCTTTTGTATGATATATCGTCTGCAGCATTTCAAGGTATAATTCGCAGATCCTTTTTTCATCATATGCAGCAGCCTGTCTGATTATATATTTCATATTTCCTCACAACTATCGATCTGTCTTTCTGATTTCATTGTATTAAAAAGGTTTCCATGAATAAACCAGAAACCTTCATTTGATTTATGTTCGTAAACTTATACTTTGATGAACCATCTCTACATACTTGAGCATGGTGCATCAGCATTGTCTTGATAGCGCAATCAATTAAAACCTACTGTTTATTCTACGCCTGATATGCGCAATCACGATCAATACAATTCCAAATCCCGCATATAAAACCCAGCATATAGAATTTGACTTAATAATATGATTTATTCCTGAATATGGTGCAATGAAAAGGATCGATGGTACAATCAGCCAATCGGCTACCATTGAATATTTAGAGACAGGGAAACCTAAAAGTCCCAGAACGACATAGATAATGCCAATAACAATAATTAATCTATCGTTCCCCTTGCAGGCAAATAAAACCATATAAATCATATACATAATGGATATCGGGAGATTTATCCACGGTATTCCATAAGAATTACCGAAAACAAAATAGTTAAAATTCGCCATCAAACAGATTGCATTGACTATTATCCAGAACACCGGATGAAATAAAAGGCGTTTTACTTTTCCAACCATACTTGCAGATTCTGATCAATCCTTTGATTTCATTATAAACAAAAGGCGCCGGATTTATGAATTCAGAGCCTTCAAAGATTGGATAACATTCTTAAAGATATGAGGATTTTTTTGATATTAATAAATTGTTAAGAGAAAACTTGGTCCAAATAGCCTTAGCCTATTTGAACAAAGCCAAAAAGAGCAATAAAAAGCCTTGTTTTATGCAACAAGACTTCTTAACAATATTCGGTTTACAATTTATCAAACGTGTCAGGTTCGCTGTCCGGAACAAGATCCAGGATCGCACCGAGCTTTTCTCTTGATCCTCTTGCTGCACGCATTGACAGATACCGTTCCGTTTCCATCGCAGTTATCTTCTCGATAACAGCAGAAGAAATAAACTGATTGATTGATATATTATCTTTTTCAGCCAGAGCCTTTACCGCTTCATGAACCGAATCAGGCAATCTTACACTTAATGCACTCATCTTATTCCTCCTTACTCAGTATTTCCAGAAATTCTTTGGCATTGATAACTTTGATACCGAGATTCTCTGCTTTCATTAAATCTTTTTTGTTGTATGTGACAATGTAATCTGATTCCGATGCCAGGGCCAGTTCCAGAACATGATCATCAAACGGATCCTTCAGATATGGTCTCCACAGGTAGAAGACTTTTGATTTTTCTCCTATCGCACACAACGAATCAAGCAGCTGATCGATAATATCATTGCTATAGATACTTCTATCAAGTTTGTCTTTAAGAATTTCTTCATATTCCAAGATCATCGGAACCGAGATGACGATTTTGAATCTGTCTTCGTAGAGCATCCTCAATACCTGATAAGATGCACCGTTCCGGCTTCTTAAACCGCTTAATAAGACATTTGTATCTATAACTGCTTTCATCAATGGTATTATACATAATACCACTTTATATGTCAATTGGTCTTTTCCATGATAGAACTATGGTGAATCCTGAATTGTGTTCGTAAATCTACACTTTAATGAACTATCCTAGTCAGCCTTGCTCATTTGCGTTGAAAGTATTTCTGTCTTTGGGTTCAAATCTACTTTTTCAACAAAATTTAACGAACCATTGTTTGTTTTCTCATCCTTGGTTTTCGGCCTCCTGTACTTCTGTCGGAAAAACCGACAGAAGTCTCATCCAATTCTCCAACTCTGAGAATATTGCTGATGTGCTCGCTGATCGTTGCATGAGAAACTTCAAAAAGATCCTCCATTTGCTTCTGGCTGAGCCAAACCGTTTCCCGATCGGGAGATACCTGAACTTCGAGGCTCAATCCATCATCACTGAATATTACAATTTCGTTTTTCATGATTCGCTCTTTTCAAATACAATTATACTTTATCAGTATGAAATGGTCGCTGTTTTCTTAATAGGCAAAAAATAAAAACAGGGTATGAATATTTCTTCATATCCTGTTTAGCCTTTTTGGTATATCATGTCAGGTTAGTGCCATTATTTTAAAACTTTTGATTATGGTATCATTCCCACCCGATCATGTTTACCGATTAAAGGAGCAACGATTTTGATCATTTCAACAGTTTTACATTTTTTTCTTCTGTATATTCTTTTTTTGATTTCGAATATGCATATATATTGTATTCTTGGATATACCCATAAGCTCTTCAACTTTGAAAACGGAATCCTTAAGCTGGAAAATTCCCTTTTCATATAATCTTTCAATAATGATCTTGTTTTTGTTGGAAGGAAGAATGGTATTATCTGCTAAAACGGCTGTTCTTTCTTCTTCCAGAGTCTGACAGATCAACTCTTCCGGATTCTGCGGAAACATAATGGGCGGAGCTAAAAACCCTTATCTGAAAGCAACCGAATGGAACTGGCAGATCGATCCGATAGGTTTGTGCTATACACTTAACCATGTTTATGATCGTTATCATGTTCCGGTCATGGTCACCGAAAACGGTATCGGTGCCAGGGATGTTTTCGAAAACGGACAGATTCACGATGATTATCGTATTGCTTATATTAAGGAACACGTTGAACAGATGCGTCTAGCAATTGATGATGGTGTCGATCTGATAGGTTATACACCTTGGACAGCGATCGATGTTGTAAGCTGTTCAACCGGAGAAATGGCTAAACGTTACGGTTTTATCTACGTCGATGTCGATGATAATGGCAACGGAACTTATGATCGTTATCGTAAAGACTCTTTTTACTGGTATCAGAAAGTCATTAACAGTAACGGCGAAGAACTATAAAGTTCTTAAAAATACTTACAACCGCATTATTATTCTCTGTCTGATTTCTTACCCAAAAGAAGTCAGACTTTTTTTCTTTATCAGTTTTGTATTGCGATTCTGTTGATGCTGTTTGTAGTTTTGTATTTAATGAATTTTTAATAAAACGGTTTATAAACAAAAAGCATCATCTTTTCATCAATTGATCATCAATATAATGTATCGTCTGATAAATAATCGGATCTTTTCGTTATGACTGTTATAAATATATATATATATATATATTGGTATCAGCATACCTGTACCAACTTGTAGAGCAGAACGCATTGAAATTCTTATTATAAAAAGCCCTGAATTTCAGGACTTTGATCTATTATTTCTGTATTCCATTCATAAATGTACGCTTTTATGAACCATCTCTACAAATATGAATTTGTCATACAAAGCATCGCCCCTTGGCCTCCAATCCCGTTCGTCTAAGAACGTTATCGATCATACTCCCCGTATTCGCAGCCGATATGCGTAGCTTCGATCTCGTCCACAAGCTCCAGACCTCCGTCTTTCTTCTCATAGAGCTTCACCGTACCCCAGCCGTTTCCGCCATTCCAGAGCCGGTTGTGCTTCTTGCTGCCGTCCGGCGCTTCATAATTGACCAGCAGCATGTCCTTCTTCCGGCAGAAGACCTCGGTCTCCATGACAGCATGGATGTTTTCCTGCCGCACGTTCCAGTGTACCAGCTCATCCTGCTCCTCAAAGGAAAACTCCGTCTTCACCATCAAGTGGAGTTTGGAGAAGTTGAAGTCATACTCTTTGCCTTCATAATAGATGACGCCCAATAACCTTCTGTCCAGCGGGACAAGGTAGATCTTAGGCCGTCCGCCGCCGATGTCAAAGACACTGCTCTGAAGCTGCTTTCCGGTCTTTTTACTGAACAGACAGTTTGAAGAAAGCCACACCCAGGGGCTCGTGAAATCTCGACCCCAGTTTTTGTCCGCGTATCCGTAGCTTTTCTCAGGCGTGACCGTATACTGTCTGCCGTTATAAGTGATCGTCCCGCTGTAGGCACTCTTCATGCCCTCCGCATGCCAGTACATGGCGAAGGCCTCCACATCTCGAAGCGGCTTGCTGGCTCCGTAACCCACATTGAAAGCAATCTGCTTATCAACAGTCAGATCCCATGTAAGATCCCCGGCGTCGCACATCCACTCCGGATGTGCTGCCGCTTCCTCCTCTGTGATAAGGATACTGCCCACCAGCGCCGTCTCGCAGGCAAAGCAGTCCGAAGCTTCGACGCTGTACGGCGCATCACCATGCAGCTTTACGTCTTTCCACGCAAAGAATCGATGCAGCTGACAGTGATCCTCTCCCCAAGTGCCTGCCTTGACCATCAGGTAAGATGGTTTCTTTCCCGCAGCCTGATTTTCCGGCAACTGTCCCAGTACCGGTTCATCCTCTGCAAGCGCCGGATTGCAGACGAAGAATTCAATGAAGAACGGTTTATCTTCGCCTGTCTCTGCGTCCTGTGCCGTAAGGGAATGCCACCACCAGTCATAACCGTGATGAGCCAGCGGCCCGTGCAGCATGAAGGCATTCCGGGTGATATCGTGATGATTAAACATGAAGTGTTCCTCCAGCTTCCATTTCGTTCAGTTTCTTTTCAACCTTGTTCAGCATATCGAAAAAACGTGGCGTCGCAAGGCCTCTTCTCATTATAAACAAAAGACTCCGGATTATGAACCTGGAGCCTTCAAAGATTGGATAACATTCGCAAATCTACAGTTTTATGAACTATCCCTACTAGCCGAAAACAGCAATTCTACACTTCAGCCACAACTCTGCAGGGAAGTCCTGTCATCTCTGCATAACTCATGGGATATGTGTTGATAACTATGTTTTCTTTGTCAATGAGTTCCTTAAGGTTGCAGAGGTTTTCGATGATGAATACATTTCGATCGGCACAGTACTGATCGGTTTGAGGATGTTCCTTACCTCTTCTGACACCGGCGAAATCGATGCCGATGATCGATACCTTCTTTTCGACCAATGCCCCGATCAGTTCTCTGGAAAGCTGGGGATGTTCATGGAAATAGACCGCACTTCCATATCCGGCTTCTTCAATAAAACCGCTATAGAAAGCCACAAACATATCTTCATTAACTTTATTGATATCGATATCTGTTGATTCAATATCTCTGTCTATAATACCTGATACATCGAATACGATCCCTTTCCTTCTGGTATATTCCAAAGGGAACTCCTTATTCATGACATCGAAATGGGTTCCAAGATGACCGACTAGAGCACATTTCTCATTGCCCTGGGCATCCTTTGCCATCTGAGGTGTAATTCGCAGTGTAATGTCGATCAGCATATTATCATCTCCTTTATGTTTTGATTCTCTTTATGATTCCATTCTATATGAAAAGGCTCCGGTTTTTATTCCCGAAGTCCTCATTCTTTGAATTATGTTCGTAAATGTATACTTTATCAGACATTGCTCCAATCTTTATATGCCTAACAATGAAACGGGGAAACTGTAGACGTTCTCGTTTATCGGTCTGATCTTATCCGTGTTATCGATAACCAGGCCCGGCATTATCGGCTGATTGTATTTAGTCAAGACATTAAAGTTTTTCGTAGGTTTATTTGGCGAGATGCATTTTTTTATTTCAATAGGATAAATCGTACCGTTTTCAACGATCAGCAAGTCTATTTCCTTCTTATCGATATCCCTGTAATAATACAGATAGTCTTTTGGATTGATACCGCCATTGTAGTAGCTCTTCACGATTTCACTGATCACATATGTTTCAAAGAAAGCTCCACTCATAACACCATCCTGCAGCATCTGAGCATTTGGCCATTTGCACAGATAAGAACATAGTCCCGTATCCATGAAGTACAGTTTTGGAGCCTTGATGATTCTCTTTGACATGTTAGCCATATACGGCTGCAACAAGATGATGATACCGGAAGTCTCCAGTATGGAGATCCATCTTTTGCATGTCGGAACACTGATTCCGGCATCGCTGCAGATATTTTCATAGTTCAGTTCCTGTGCTGTTCGTAAGGCAATGATCTCCATGAATTTCCTGAATTGGGATTCGTAGTCGACAGAAATAAGCTTCCTGATATCTTTTTCAATATACGTGTCGACATATGATCTGAAATACATCTCTCTTGGTGTTTCCCCGGTTATTATATCCGGGTAGCCTCCTTCAAAGATGCGCTGAAAGATCTCTTCTCTTGTCTGATACAGATCGCATTCTCTTTCCTTTTTCAGCAATTCCGGAATGTCGATCCTGAACACCCTTCCCCTTACGTTCTTCTTTTCCAGCTGAGTCAGACCAGCCATTTCTAAAACTGCGGTCCTTCCCGCCAGAGACTCTGAAACCTGGGTCTGTAGGTCAAACTGATTCGAGCCGGTCAAGATATACATCAGTTCTCTTTTCTGATTGTTTCTCATCCATATTCTTCTCTGCTCATCGACGATCCTCTTTATTTCATTCAGAAGCTTTGGAGCCTTCTGAACCTCATCAATGATCAATGGCCAACTGTATGCTTCAAGAAAACCTCTTGGATTATCATTAGCCAGATCATAATCGGATGTGTTGTCTAATGAAACAAATCGAAAAGTATCGCCAAACAGATAGTCAACCGTAGTTGTTTTTCCGACCTGTCTGCTGCCGTAAATAGTGATTACCTGAAAATACCGTGATGTTTCCTTGATTGTATTTTCGATGTCTCTGCTGATATACATGATCTGCTTCCTTTCAACAGCATTATACACTATTTTTCGATTAAAACATAAGTCCGATTATTGTTTAATCGTATTTATTGAATTCTAATATGATATGAAAAAGATTCTGGCTTTGTTTCCAGAATCCTCATTCTTTTAATTGCCTTTGAATACAGTTCATAAATGTACACATTTTCGGCTAAAAGGAAAACAGGAATATGTTCAGATTGTTTTCCCGATCCAGCTGTTATTCCGCATCCTGGATGTCCAAAATCTCCACATTTCCCTGAAGATCTTCATAGATCGTAACGATGGCCTGTGTAGTTCCCGCACCCGGAGAAGTAACTGTCGCATCACAAAGGAACTTGTAGTTGGTTCCCGCAACGACCTGCGTTTCCAGCAGTTTGATCGGAGTGTAGTCGACTCCATCCAGTTCTTCTATCGCCTTGTTGAAGAGCTCCTGCAGCTCTGGGGTGATCGTTCCATCTTCAACCGTTTCCCATCCGCCAACAATATCAACATCTTCTTTGCCGACATTGCAGGCCGATACAGTCAGTACAAGCAAAACAACACCCAATACAGTTAAAACTTTCTTTAATTCTTTCATTTTGATAATCCTCCAATTCGTAAGATAATACCGATCTGTCTTTCTAATTTCATTGTAATAAAAAGGCTTCGAATTATAAAAACAGAAGCCTTTGTTAGAACGAATTGCGTTCGCTTATTTATGTTTTAATGAAACATTCCTAAACCGATGGATGTCCGTTAATCCTGTCCTCTGATCATAATGATTCCCGCAAAAAGGTCACTGGACTTAAACAGCGAACCAATGATGTATTCGCGACCTTCATAGGCATAATAGTAATTCAAATACAGATCAAGATTATTGCCATAGAAAGTCAGACCGGAAAGTTCATCAAGTTCCCCGTTAAACGGCTCATAGCCGATTTCTTCATCTGTCACAGGGAAAGACTCATAGCCATCATTGCCGATACGCGGATGCAGTGTCAGTACCGCTGCTTTCGATTTTTCTTCGATATTTATATCTGCATAACCCAATTCCATATAGTCGGTGTCATAGCTGCCCTCCTTATAGACAAAGAGCTCATATCGCCAGCTTCCTGCCGCATACTGCGTTTCCGGATAGTAAGCACCATCCGGAATGCCATGCTCATAGACTTCGTTATAGAATGCAAAGTCATCAAAGTTCAGATCGCTGCCATCTGCGTAGATCCCCTGCTGAATGTCATCATTAATAACGGGAACCGGTTCATCCCCGTCAGTTGATGCTACAGGTTCTTTTGTACCATCATCACTTGATACCGCATTAAATTCATAGCACCACTCGGTTTCAACACCAAAACTCATAAAATAAACAGAGAATCTGTCTCCGGGTTGCGGGTTATTCGGGAAATGCCAGAATACGCTACAGCTTGACCCGTAATCGATATCATCTCCCCCTGTGCCGGCACCAACAGAATCTGGATTGGTTCTTGATTCTTTTCCTTCATCAAGGATATTCCAGAAATAATAGCCGGCAATGCCCAGTTCCTTATCCGGAGCACCAAGTTGTACAGAACATGAATCGCCGAAATAATACTTGGCAATATCGGTTTCTACCAGAGTTGTCGCAATATCAAAAGTGATCTTGGAACCGGGGTCACCGTATTCGGGCGGCAGTGTGCTGGTCATCGCAAAAATCGATTTCTGATAAGGAACTCCGTCGGCTATCTTTACATGATAATGGCACATCTGCTTATTGACTTCATCCTTTTCCCAGGAATAGGAATCACTGTACATCCCTGAAACCTCATCTTCACGCTGTCTGGTTTTTTCATAGATCAGAACCCAGGCATCAGCAGCAGTTTTGTCATTGTCATCTGAATCATCAGCCAAAACAGAATTGGCGCTGTTTTCGGAACCTGAAGGCATACCTGTCTCAGCGCTATTTCTGTTGCTGCAAGCAGCCAGAAACGTAACTATAATAAAGATGCTTAAAACGAGTTTAATAGTCTTTTTCATTGTGCTGTTCTCCGTTTAATTTATAGGTCAATTATACACTATTAATAACACATCATTGAAGTTATTGAAAGATCGCGTTTTCTCCTGAAATATTCATTTTCTGAATCATGTTTGTTAACTTATGCTTTAATTAACCAGAATCCATTTCAGCCTTTCTTTTTATTTATATTTCAAAGCGTTAAAGATGGGATTATACTTGAATAAACGGATATCTTCATTTATTTAAAAACTGATAAGAATGCTTTATCGATAATTAATTAGGAGAGTTTAATGATCACACAAATATATTCCATTCAGACCGTTCAGGAAGCTCTTGATTGTATCGCTGCCGGTGCAGATCGCATTGGCTTGGCGATCGATACCGGTGTCAAATTGCCCAATCAGGTTTCGATCGACAAAGCAAAAGAGATCTTTGATGCCATTGGCGATAAAGCCAAAAAGGTTTTGATCTGCGTAACCGACAGTGAGGAACAGTTATATGATCCGGTAGTTTATCTTAAACCTGATGTCATCCATATCTGCGGTTATGATTATTATGCGACCAGAGAGTTCGTAAAAAGGATCAAGGAACTGGTTGACGGTATCGAGGTTTTACAGGCGATCGGAATAATCGATGAAAGCTCAATTGAACAGGCCTCATATTACTCCGAATTTGTCGATATGCTGATCTTAGATTCAGTAGATAAGAATATCAACGGTATTGGAGCTGCCGGATTTACCAACGACTGGGATATCGATGCCCTTATCGTCAAACAGGCCAAATGCCGGGTGATCCTTGCCGGAGGTTTATCACCTGAAAACGTTAAAGAAGCTATTTTGAAAGTCAGACCCTGGGGCGTGGATTCTTTTACCAAAACCAGTGATATCCTGCCTGATGGTAGTTCCGTCAAAAATATCGAGAAAGTCAAAGCATTTATTCAGAATGCTAAAGAGGCCTTTGCATTAATCAATGAGTAAAGTATTGTGTCTTGGCGACAGTTGCGCCGATATCATCATTCCCTATGGCGAATCACTTGTTAAAGAAGTGGAGGTTACTTTCAGCTGTGGCGGAGCTTGCGCCAATAGTGCCGTCTTTTTAGGCAAGTTTAATGTCAATACCGCCTTTTGTGGCAAAGCCGGTAAAGACATCTATGGTCTGAAGATGTTAAAGGAATTCAAAGAAAACGGCGTGGATACTTCTTATTTTGACCTTGATCCTGATTTAGTAACGACCCAGATACTGGTGGTCATCGATGAAAACAATGACCGTCATCCGTTTCTGATGCCTAAAAAGGAACCCTCATATTTAGCCATCCATGAAGATGATCTAAATACTATCGATCTAAAGGACACTGAATACATCTTAACAAATGGGATGATGCTATTTGATGAACCTGCAGCCAGCAGTATCCTTTCTTTCTTGCAGAAAGCGCATGAAAAAGGAATCAGGATCCTGCTTGATCTTAACTTCCGCAATGAAACCGGAAACAAAGATCGCAAGTATCTTAATAGAGTCATTGCTTTAACGGATTATCTTTTAGGTTCCGTTGAAGATGATATCTTGTTTATAACCGGCAAAAAAGATATCCATGAAGCTTTGAACACTTTAAATAATCAGGTCGTCATAGCTCATAATGAACATGGAGCATATTATAAGGCGAATAACGAAATATCCTTTGTCGAAGGATATAAAGTTCAAATCAAAGACACTTTGGGAGCGGGCGATGTCTTTAATGCGGGCTTTATTTACGGCTTGGTTCATCAATGCTCATTACATGACTGTCTTAAATATGCCAATGCCGCAGCTGCTTTATCAATAACAAAATCAGGTGCACGAAATGCACCTGCTGAAAAAGAGTTATTGGAATTTCTTGGAAATCAATAAATATTGAAGCTATCAATTCAGCATTTTCTCATTAACTTCATCAAGCAGATGTATCGTCTTGAATGTTTCGTCACAATATCTGCACATCCAATCGCAATTGCTTTTCTTGGCCTTTTTATGAAGAAGTTACAGCCTGTTTCCACAGATTGGACAATTAACACTCTCTTCACTCCATAATTTTTTTAAGAAGGAAATCGCCTCATCCCTTGATTCAAAGCCAAGTTCCTTTAACTGTACTCTTTTCATATACTCGCAAATATCATTTTCGTCTTTCTCTATTCATTGTATTAAAAAGACTTCAGATGATAAAACCGGAAACCTTCTTTCGCTAAATTCTGTTCTCAGATCAAGATGATCCAAAACCTCAGTTATTTATACCGCTCTTCAACATGACTCTCATTCAAAAAAAAAAGACGGACCATCATTTCTGATGTATCCGTCTGATTTTACTGAAGTCTAAATTTTCAGTTTAAGTACTTTTTAGCCTAATTCAGCGAAGTACTTGATCGTTCTTACCATCTGAGATGTGTAAGAGTTCTCGTTGTCGTACCAGGAAACGACCTGTACCAGATATGAACCATCGCCCATATCGGCAACCATGGTCTGGTTGGCATCGAACAGGGAACCGAATTTCATACCGATGATGTCGGAAGAAACCAGTTTCTCAGTCGTGTAACCGAATGATTCGTTGGCATGAGCCTTCATAGCTTCGTTGATGCCTTCAACAGTTACGTTTTCAGCCTTGACGACAGCGTGTAAGATCGTGGTAGAACCGGTAACAGTCGGAACTCTCTGAGCAGCACCGATGAGCTTGCCGTTGAGTTCAGGAATGACTAAACCGATAGCCTTGGCAGCACCAGTTGAGTTAGGAACGATGTTAGCAGCGCCTGCTCTTGCTCTCTGGAGGTCGCCTTTTCTGTGCGGACCATCGAGGATCATCTGGTCGCCCGTGTAAGCATGAACAGTCGTCATGATACCGGACTGGATCGGAGCATAGTCGTTCAATGCCTGAGTCATAGGTGCCAGACAGTTGGTTGTACAAGAAGCAGCGGAAATGATCTTGTCTTCTTTAGTCAGAGTCTCATGGTTGACGTTGTAAACGATGGTCGGAAGATCGTTGCCTGCCGGAGCAGAGATAACGACTTTCTTGGCACCGGCGTCGATATGAGCCTGAGCCTTTGCCTTTGAAGTGTAGAAACCTGTGCACTCCAGAACGACATCAACATCTAATTCACCCCAAGGTAAATCAGCAGCATTCGGCTTGGCATAGATAGTGATCTCCTTGCCATCGACAGTGATGGAACCAGGAGCCTTTACGGTCTTGCCGTCTTCTTCCATTTCAGGCTCTTTTGAAGAGACTGTGTGAAGGTTTTCGCCAAACTTACCGCAGTAACCACCCTGAGCAGAGTCATACTTCAATAAATTTGCCAACATCTTCGGGCTGGTCAGGTCGTTGATAGCGACAACTTCGTAGCCCTCGGCACCGAACATCTGACGGAAAGCTAATCTACCGATACGTCCGAAGCCATTAATTGCAACTTTTACTGCCATAATTATTTTTTCCTCCTATATTTATGACTACATTTATATTATAAGGTTTTTCCTTAAAATTTGAATATGATTCGCTTGAAAAATGAGCCAAAAAAGAAAGGATACGAGTATCCTTTCTTTAACAGATCAAACTTATTTGACTTCGATCGAAGTGATGTGCGGGTTAGGACCGTTGTACCAGTATAAGAAACCGGTCATATCGACGACATCACCGATATTGAGAGCCTCGACAGCATCGTAAACGACTGAACCGTCATAGCACAGATAGGACTCAACGACGAAGTTGTAGACATTGCCATCGATCGAAACATTGAAGTACAGATCGGAACCCGGCTCGCCGGAACCATCCCAGTTGTACAGGAAGGCGACATCGTTGCCGTTGGCATCCTTGGAAGCTTCAACCGTCATGCCTTTGAAAGCGACATATCTGTTCATCTTGTCAGCCAGAGCGTCCGTTCCTAATAAAGCCGTGACATCTTCAGCCTCCGCATACCAGGATTCGGAATCCAGAACGGTCACTTCCGCTTCGGAGATCTCGATTTCACCGGACCACTGGGACTTGACGCCCTTGACCTGAACTTTGGCACCGGTAGCCATACCGGTCCAGCCCTCGGCATAGTCGGTCGAAAGCACGACCTTAGCGAAATCATCTTCCGAGATGTTGATATCTTCGCCCTTGCCATCGCAATATACGAAGTATGCGCCATCCGGATCGGCCAGATAGAGCTTGGCACCGTTCCAGTAGGACTGAGCAGCCTGAACGAAACCTTCGATCAGCACTTCATCACCTTCAGCGGCAGCAGCGTATTCGGCATAAGTCATGACACCTTCCGATTTGGCACTCGGATCGAATTCTTCGACTGTTTCCGGTGTTTCGGGAGTTTCCGGAGCTGCAGGCTCTTCCTGTTTCTGCGAGCAGGCAGCCAGCGAGAGGATCATGCAGATGCCCAGTAAGACAGTAAGTAATTTTTTCATTTTTTCTTCTCCTCCTAAAGCTATCTTTAGAACAACAATATGATATCACAATTCAAAAACAAGGACATCATTTGCCCTTGTTTCTGATACTTAAGAAATAATAGATGCCGATACAGACCCAGCTTATGCCTAGTGCCGACAACAACGCTACGGAAGTTCCCGGCAAAGGTCCCAGATCCTTATTGCCCGAAACACCGGTGCTTTGATCCAGGTGATACAGCGAAGTGAGCTTTTCATAAAGATCGGCAAAATACTGATCGTCTATCGTCTGCTTGCGCCTGGCTGACTTGCAGGTATTCTCGATCAGAGAACCTGCGGCATCACGCAAGGAAGCCGAACCGTTGAAAACGGAAGTAACGAAGCTGTTGGCCACATTATCGATCAAAAGCTTTGCCGCTTCGATCTTGATCAGATAGTGTTCCTCATCGTCTTCATCCCCTGCCGCCAGATACTCCTGATATGAGACATCGTTTTGAGCCTTTAACGTGACCGGTACATAGCCTTCCGTCTTGCTGTAGGCGATCTGCACGTCGTTGCTTAAAAGATACTGGGTAAACAGCCATGAAGCTAAAACATCTTGCGGGTCGGACTTGTTGAAGATACAAAGCGAAGGACCCTGGGAGATCATCTTCATATCGTTGACGTCATACTGCGGTATGGGCCTAACGACCGTCTCGAATTCGACCAGCTGGTCTTCCGGGATATCCAGTAACGGTGCCTTGGAACCCATCCAGGTCGCTCCGGCCGTGGAATCGATCGCAAAGATACACTGGCCGGCATTGAGGAAATTGGCCGGATAGGAAGAGATCTTGAAAGTCGAGAAAGCTCCCGTTGAGGCATGTTCAGCGATCTCATAAAGCACATCTCTGGTCGTATCGTTGAAGATCAGCACATTGCCCTCATCATCGGAATACGGAGCATTCAGCTGTTTGAGGATGGAGATCATCATGTTGTCGGTCGATTTGTAGATGAACGGGATCATGATCTTCTGGCCGTTGACCAGGAAATTATCATCTTCATCTTTGGCTAAAGCCGCCTCGGAGATCTCCCAGATCAGATCCCAGGTCATGACCTCCGGTATCTCATAACCCAGCTTTTCGACATAAGTCTTGTTGATATACAAAGCTTCGGTCGAACGCATGAACGGCAAGGCGTAGTAGTTTCCGCCAATGATGCCTTCATTCAAAAATTCCGTTACCACTTCATCTTTTTTCGGCGCATCGAATCTCACTTCACTTCCACCCAAGCCGTATCTTTCATCATCCAGAAGCTCATCAAGCGCGACGACCGTGTTGTCACCGGTCATATAGGTCGCGATATGGTCGGGATAAGTGATACAGACGTTAGGCGTCGTATTGGTCGAGATGTTGGTGATGACGTCGTTATAGATCCGGGAATAATCGGTATAAAGTTTGAGATTTACTTTGATGTTGGGATATATCGTTTCAAAGTCGGCAATGGCCTTCTTGTAGACATTGACCTGATTGATATTGGTATCGTTCTTGGCCCAGAAAGAGATCTCATAGTTGCGGCTTTCATCAAAACTTTCAGGCAATTCAAAAGCACTGCTGCCCCTTGAACCATGACAGCCGCATAAAAGCAGGACCATCAATATGATCAAAAGTCTCTTCATCATCCTTTGGTACCTCCCCTGGAAACACCTTCCATGATCTTCTTGTGGAAGATGAGGAAGATGATGATCAAAGGTATGGAGATGACCACGACGGCCGCCATCATGGCCGGAATGTTCTCGCGGCCAAAGCCCGATTCCCTGATCGTCTGAATGCCGTTGGAAACTAAGAAATAGTTCTCATCATCCGTGATCAGCCTGGGCCAGACGTAGGAGTTCCAGCACTCGATGACCTTTAAGATCAATACCGTCACGATCGTCGGCCTGCAGATCGGGATCATGACCTTCCACAGATATTTGAAATCCGAAGTTCCATCGACCTTAGCCGCCTTGTATAACTCCTCAGGTATCTGCTCGAAATTCTCTTTTAACAGATAGATATAGAAGATGGAAGTTACACTGGGCAAGATCAGACCCGGGAAAGAGTTTCTGAGACCCGCATTGGAGATCGTAACGAAGTTGGTGATGATGACCAGCTCATTGGGGATCATCATCAGCGACAGAAACATCGTAAAGACCAGGTCCTTGCCCTTGAATTCAAGTCTCGAGAAGGCGAAGGCCGATAAGACCACCACGACCATCATCAGTAAGGTCGTGACTATCGTAAAGATGATCGTATTGATGAAATACTTAGCCAAAGGCACCGCTGTAAAGGCCTGGATATAGTTCTCTAAAGTCGGAGACAGGGTTATAAACTGCGGTATATATTCGGAGTTGTAGGCCGCATAGGACTTAACGGAAGTCAGCAGCATCCAGTAAAACGGGAACAGAACGATGATGGCCCAGATGATAAGCAGCACAAAGATCGCCGTCATCCAGGCGCCGTTTCTGATCCTGCTTCTTCTTTCCAGTTCTTTTATCTTATTCATATTCTATTGATAGTGCACATTCTTCTTCGAAACCAGCAGATTGATGACTGTGATCGTCAAAACGATCGCAAACAAAATCAGTGCCGCCGCCGAAGCAAAAGAAGGATAACCGCCCGAATTGCCATATAACATATCGTAGACATAACCGACGATCGTATTCATGCCCGCCGCATTTAAATCGATACCAAACAGAGCTACAACATCCGAATAGGCCTTGAAAGCCCCAATGAAACCGGTGATGACCAGATAGAATAAGGACGGTGAGATCATCGGCAAGGTTATCTTATAGAAGATCCGCCACTTGGAAGTGCCATCCACTCTGGCGACATTGTAGTAATCCTTGTTGACGGAAGCCAAAGCCGAAGTAAGGATCAGGATCTTGAAAGGCAATACGATCCAGATCGTATAGAAACAAAGCACGAACATCTTGGCCCAGTAAGGTCCTTCGATGAAATCGATCGAAGCGATGCCGAAACTATTTAAAAGCAGATTGATCAGACCCTCCGAATAAGCCGTCTTCTTGAACAGGATCATAAAGACCAGGCCCACCGCCAAAGTATTGGTGACATATGGCAGAAAGAAGATCGTCTGGAACAGATCCTTGAAACGGTTGATCGAATTAAGGGCTAGCGATATCAGTAAAGCGATACCCGTAGACAAAGGAACGGTGATGATGACCAGAATGAAGGTATTCTTCACCGCCTGCATGAAATAAGGATCGTGCAGAACATAGGAATAGTTGTATAAGCCCACCCCGTTATAAGTCTGGGAGGCGAAGTTGTAGCCCTCTTCAAAGGAGTAGACCAAAACATCTACCAAAGGATAGACCATGAAGATCCCGATGAATACTAATGCCGGCAGCAGATAGAGCCAGCCTTTAAGATCGTTTTTCCTACCCATTGATCACCTTTTCATCTATTTTGGAAAAGACATGGACCTTGGCCGGTTTGAGCCTGAAGCGAATGATGCCGTTATCGTTGTTTAGTTCATCATCGGAAGATACGATGGCTCTGATATCTTCATCGGAGATGCATTTATCGTTGTGGCAGACGATACTGGTATCTCTGCCGGTCGTCTCGACCCGATCGAAAACACATCTGAACGGACCTTCCTTGTCGGGAATGAAAGCCTCGGCCCTGATGCCCACGTAGACTTCCTGATCTTCGACGTTTCTTTCTCCGATCAGATCTTCACCGATATAGAGCTTATGATCTTTGATATAGCCTTCAAAGACGTTGATCGCCGGATTGCCCAAAAACTTGGCTACGAACAGATTGACCGGTTCATCATAGACTTCCTGAGGCTTGCCCATCTGCTGCAAGACACCCGCTTGCATGACGATGATGAAATCGGAGATCGACATCGCCTCTTCCTGGTCGTGGGTGACAAAGATCGTCGTAACTCCCGTCTCCTTCTGTATCCTTCTGATCTGTTCCCTGGTCTGAAGTCTCAGTCTGGCATCCAGGTTGGACAAGGGCTCGTCCAGTAAAAGAACACCCGGGGTCTTGACCAAAGCTCTGGCGATGGCTACACGCTGCTGCTGACCGCCGGACATTTCGGAAGGTTTGCGTTCCATCAATGATTCGATCTGAACCAGCTTGGCCGCTTCCATGACTCTTTCTTCCATGACTTCCTTGGACAGCTTATCGGGACCCTTGAGGTTCTCCAAAGGAAAACGGATATTGGCTCTGACGCTAAGATGAGGATATAAGGCGTAGTTCTGGAATACCATACCGACGCCTCTGTTCTCCGGAGGCAGATCGGTCACATCGAGTTCATCAAAATAGATCCTTCCGGAAGTCGGTGCTTCCAGACCGCAGATCAGATTCAAAGCCGTCGATTTGCCGCAGCCCGAAGGACCCAAAAGGCCGATCAGCTTGCCATCGGGGATCTCGAAATTGAAATCATTGACAGCCGTGATGATATCTTTCTTATTGCTTCGGGAAATAAACTGCTTGGTCAGATGTTCCAGTATGATTTTCATAGCATTATCCTCAATATCAATTATCTTAATTATAAAATAAAACCTGTATTTCTACAGGTTTAACTTGCTTGAACATCGAAATAAAATCTGGTCCATTCCCCTTTTTGCGACTCTACGCCATAATTGAAGCCATGGGCATCCAGCAGCTGTTTGGCCAGCGACAATCCGATACCCGAACCGATATGATGGCGCTTGTGTTCCTTGTCGACTTTATAGTAGCGATCCCAGATATTGTTTATATCCTTTTCATCGATACCCTCGCCATTGTCATAGACATAGACCCGATAGGTATCATCAAGCTTCTGATAGCCGATCTCGATCTTTTGTTTATCCTTGTCGTTGTAGTTGAGAGAGTTGTTGATGAAGTTGTACAGGACCTGTTTGATGCGCTTGACATCGACTTCGACCTGCGCATCTTCTTCCTCAGTATTTAAAGTTAGTTCAATTCCTTGGGATTTACAATGCTTATCATACTGATGATAGACTTCGTTAAGCAAAGATTTCAGGCTCACCTTCTCTTTACTTAGTTCCAGTTTGATCGCATCGATCTTGGAAATATCGATCAGATCATCGACTAGCGTTGAGAGTCTCTTGGCCTCGTCGATGATAACATTGATATTCTCTTCGTTGTTTTCTTCCGGCAGATCCCTGATCATCTCGCCATAGCCGACGATCATCGTCAATGGCGTCCTGAGGTCATGGGATACATTGCCCAATAGTTCCTTCTTGGCCTTTTCCGCCTTCAGGATATCCTCATTGGCATTTTCAAGGGTCTCATTAAGTTCATCGAACTCCAGCGAGACCGTCTTGACCATTTGCGGATCGTAGGCACCTTTGGACAGGTTCTTGGATTCGCTGTTGATCTGTTTGATGGGCTTCAGGATATAGCGGGAAAGTATGAGAGCCAAAATCAAAGTCATTACGATGATGATGGCCAGGATCAGCAGATATTGCGACTTGATCGTCGAGATGGTCGTATTCAAGGGGCTGATACCCGAAGACACCATGATCATGACCGGATCATCATCATAGGTCATAAGTTTGGCAAAGATGTAGACATCTTCCGGCCGATCAAGAAAATGACGCTGATAATGGAAGTTGTCATAGAGCTTTTCTTGTGCATCAGTCTGGCTGACTTCCGCAGCGATCATATTGATGATCTCATTGTCGAAACTCCTCAATGTACAAGCACCCGTGTAGTTGAGATCATCCTCGTTGGAAACGATCCTGACACAGACTTCATTGGACATCGAGATATATTCGATGGCTTCTTCCATATCGTCATCCCCGATCAAAGAAGCTACCGAATAGCCCACGCTTTGTAGCGACTTGACCTTGTTGGCCTTGTAGAAGTCATCCAAAAAAGTCGTCTGGACGAAATATACCAGACCCATGACCGCCACTACAAAGACCAATAAGATCGCGATAAGCTGAAAACGCAGACTAAACTTCTTTTTCAAAACGGTAACCTACACCTCTGATCGTCGTAATATAATTGCCATATTCTTTTAGATCTTTTCTAAGCAGCTTCATATGCGTATCAAGGGTACGATCATCGGAATCGTATTCATAGCCCCAGACCTTGGAGATGATCGACTGTCTGGTCAAAGCATTGCCGATATTCTTCAACAGATAAAGCAGCAGCTCATATTCTTTGTTGGCCATATCGACTCTTTCCCCATCGATCGTTACGGTATGAGCATCTTCATCCACGACCAGTCCACCCACGATGATACGGCTGGAAACCGCCTTGTTTTCTCTTTTAAGGATGACCTTGATCCGCATCATCAGTTCTTTCGGTGAGAAAGGCTTGGTGACATAATCCTCGGCTCCGATATCGAAACCATAGATACGGTCGTATTCCTGACCCAAAGCCGTCAGAAAGATACAGGGGACATCCCTGATCTCTTTGATACGCTTCAAAGTCTCATAGCCGTCCATCTCCGGCATCATCACATCCAGCACGATCAGATCGAAATCGCCTTTTTCAAAAAGCTTCAAAGCTTCCTTGCCATCACTGGCCAAAACGACTTCATGACCTTCATGGACCGCATATTTGCCGATCATTTCCCGGATCTTTTCTTCATCATCTACAATAAGTAATCTTGCCATAACTCAATAATACCCTCTATATGTGAATTTAAACTGAATTTTCTCTTCAATTTTCTTTACCAAAAAAGATATTTATATTATATAATAGGTATTGTCCTTGCGGATTAGCCAAGCGGTAAGGCAGTGGACTCTGAATCCACCATTTCGAAGGTTCGAATCCTTCATCCGCAGCCATTGATCGTAAAACGCCTTATTTAGGGCGTTTTTTGATACCCATGATGTTTTCTGCAAGATTTCTGCAAGATTTCTCTGCAATTCTTACGATTTTTTCTTCCTCCTTCTTTGATTTGTGAGTATATCCTTCATTAACACTGGTGCCATTTGAATGGCCAAGATATTCCTTACGATCGTATTCTTCAACGTGATTGTTCTTTAACAAAGTATTGAAGGCATGTCTTGCCAGATGATTCTTCGGGATCGGTTCTTCCCCTTTGACGATACCGGCATCGACATAAGCCTGTCTGATGTGGTTTCCATATGTCTTAAGAGAGAACGCATCCAGTATCTTGTCCTTTGTCCTGGCGTATTCAAGCCGACAGAAGATGAACATATCATCCGAATAGAACGAAAGCTTCTGCAGCTTTTCAATATACTGATCCAGATACGTACACATCGTCTCTCCGATCAGTATCGTCCTTTCAGCTCCGGTCTTGGTTGTTGTGATCTCATAGGAATTGCTGGTCTTTTCTTTATCTGGATGCCAGGAAATGCTCTTCTCTATCGTCAGCGTTCTGTTGATCGGATCATAATCCTTGACCTTAAGAGCGGTGGCTTCATCAATCCTCATGCCGGTAAAATAGATAATGAACGTGATTCCAAAGATCGGATTATATACACCTCTCTCAAGCTTTACCAGGCTTTCCAAGACCTTATACAGCTCACCATCATAGATATCTTCAATCTCCTTTGAGACTTTGTTGCTGTACTGTCTTCTGGCTTTTACAAGGCTTGGCATCTCAACTTCGTAATCGATATCGATATTGGTTTCGATGTTAAACCATCTTTTCGTTTCCTTGTAAAGCATCTTGAAGAAGATCAGGACCTCTTTCTGCATGGCGATGGATAATCTCTTCTCCTCACCCTTTTTATGCCGGTAAGACTGTTCCTCGTACTTGATATGATCCACGAAATGAGCTATATCACTCTTGTTGATCTTGGCTAGTGGCTTTTTGTTGAAGAATGGCAGGATATGGTACCTGATCGTGCTTTCCTTTTTCTTGTAGCTGCTGTATTTCAGTTCTCCATTCTTATACTGTTTCTTATGCTTATCCAGAAGTCTTTCCAAACCATCGTCCAACGTGATCTCAGAGATCCTTTTCCTGGATCTGATATTCTTCATATCTTCAACGGTCTTCCTTCCTTTTTTCAGACTCCTGTAATCTTCATAAGCATCATCGAAATCGTCATATCCGGGAAAAGACTGATTGTCGTATATGATTCTGAAACAGATCTCAATTCCTCTTGTATAAGGATAAATAGGAATACTCTTTACCTTATACTTGTCCAGCTCATCCCTGATCGTTTTGAGATCTTCGTCAGTCAGTTCGTTTTCCTCTTTCTGAAGCAGCCTTTCTATCTTGGCGTTTCTCATAAGCTTAGAACTGTTCTTTGCTGGAGAGATACTCTTGCTTAGCCATTTTCTTGAAATAGTCATAGTCAAGACCGACGGCTTCAAGTAAAAGATCAGTCGGAACCTTTTTATCCCCTACCCATCTTCCGTTCTTTTTCGCAAGCTTCAGTGCCTGATCCCTGATCTGAATGGCAGAAGGTTGTCCTACTCCCAACAGTTTCTGAATCTGTTTCAGACTGATTTGGGGATACATGATCACCATGTCGGCTTTTTCTTTCCACGTTATTCTGTTCATTTTCTTTTTCCTTTCCGCAAAGCTTACTATTATATAGTTCTTGCTAATTTGTTGTGCCTAGGCATATGAGCCCTGATTCGGGCTATTTGTCAAAGACCGTTATAAATATTTTTATAAATATTTATCTAATAACATATTACATCTTTTGTGGTACTTTTATCAATATTTTTGTAAATATTTATTTATTATGCTATCATATAGGTATGAACTTCTCAGATATTCTCAAAGAAAAATCAAAAAACAAATCTCCATACGATTTGGCCGAAGAATATGGCGTATCTCACACGACAATATACAAGATCATCAATGGCGAAATGGATAATCCATCCGCCCTGCTTGCTGCGCGTTTATGTGCAATGCTTGATATCAATCCTAAAACTCTTCATGATTTTGATTTTCATCCCGATGAAGCTTATATAAGAAAAGTTGAAGAGAAAATTGAGGTCGCAAAAGATAAGGAATTGTTTGATAAAGAGGTTCAGTCTCTAATAATTGATCGAGTTGCATACATAACCGCTCAAAACAAAATTGCACGATATCGTTCATATCATTCAAGAAATATCGGCATAATGGATTTTGGAAATCTCGGCATCACCTATGTTGTCTTGCACGAAAATAAAGTCAAAGAAGAAACAGTAATTGAATTCCATTTGCCGGTAAGACATATCAGTTCAAAATCCGGTTTATATGATAATAAAATTCTAGGTGATTTTTTGACCATAATGATGGCATTGTTATCAGATCAGTCTTTTGTTGTTGAAAGAAGAATAGGAAATCCTCTTTCTCAAGTTACAATATCAAACAGTGATAATAAATCATCAATTACAAAATCCGTTAAGAATTTTGTTTTTTCAACGACAAGCAAGCTTTTGTATGATGAATTATGCAAATACACAATCAAGGATATGGATAAATACAACATCTCCCTGTTTTATCGATATAAGAATAGTTATGATGGTGAAGCAAAAGCGTTGATGGGCGAAAGAATAATCGGTGTTGGTGATCTTTTCCTTCAAAATATTGCGAAATAATAAATGTGGACAGTGTCCACATTTATTATTTTGGCTCTCTTAAATTAAACGTGGTCAGTTTTATCGCTGCCCACGTTTCATTTAACAGATTATAGAATTTCTCCAAAGAAAAAAGAGTTTCTCATAATCCTTTGTTGCCAGTATAAAAGAACATTAGAAGCCTTTGAATTCATACTGTATATGGCAAAGCGCTTAAGGGATTCAGGAAACGAGATCCTTTCTTCTGTTGGCTCCACCTATATGAAATGGGCAGCCTATGGTTATCATAACTTTGAAAGGTTCCGCAAGCGTGCACTTATGATCATTACCTATAAGTAAATCCCAGGCATAACACCTGGGATTTACTAACCACGTTTCATTTAATAGATTAAAGTGTTCTGGATCTTAAACCACGTTTCCCACGTTTAATTTAAGAGAGCCTTATATAACAGAAGTCTTTGTTTGAATGAATTATGTTCGCTTATTTACACTTTGTTAACCTGTTTTGGGCTACGGATGACATTTAATTCTTGTCTGATGTTCCTGATATCCGGACTTCGATATGATGCGAGTATGTTTTCTGAAACTTTGTTTTTGCCGGATATGTATCTTTCAATTCAAATTCCTTTGCCCCATCAAAGAAGAAACCCGTGTCTTTCAGAAAGTAGGAACCACCGCCCTCTTTCTTTGTATAGATCAGCCACAGGTATCCGTGTTTATCGGTAGAGATCTCGATCTTCTTGTCTGTCCCGTCATTGTTTTTTATTCTTGTGCATACAATATCATCGGAGACAAAATCACCTTTCGGATCTTCCATCTGACCCCAGCCGTTACACAGGACATACATGTTCGGATTATATGGCGTTCCATCAGCAATGATGGCGAAGACGTTATCGTTTTCTTCTAGATACTGCGCAAGTGTCGCTATGGAATTGACTCTATCTGTCCGGTACTCACAAATCCCATCGCTTATGTATGACCGCAATTCGCTATCTAAATCCTCGCTCGTGATCATTGCCACTCCGATCACGTGATCGATATCTGCAAAATATTCTTCGTTCTTATGGCGGGATCTGCCCGGTATTCTGCTTCCCGAAATGAAAAGGATCAGCGCAAGCACAACAAAAAGAAAGATCCCTGAAACGATGATGATATTCTTTTTATTGAATTCCTTATACATCATAAGCCCCTTCAATACCATTATAGAATAACGAACACAATAAACCACACCCGGTGAGATGTTTGTTTGCTCTACAGCCAAAACAGGGCTCTGAAGATACGATCACAATCTCCAGCGGGTCATTAAAGCATCGATACTTTTTTGAATAGTGTTCATCAATCTACACTTTTATGAACCTCTTTCATATCTTCTTTTTCTCTGTTTTCTAAGACCAAAAGAGTTTTTTATATTTGAAGGATGAAGAGCCTATAACGCTTTACAGGATCTGTTTCATTATCACGAGAAAGAGACATTTACGGAAGCTTTTGAATTCATCCTGTATATGGCAAAAAGACTGAAGGATTCCGGAAACGAGATACTCTCATCTGTCGGTGCCACCTACAGCAAATGGGCGGCGCAGATCGCAAACGGAACAGCCAGGAACCAGGCGGGAAGAAGATACACCAATTCGACTGCCGAAAACGACAACAATCATCTCAAGACGATCATCAAGGCTGCCTATGGCTACCGCAGTTTCGACAGGTTCCGCAAAAGAGCACTGATCATCATCACATATAAATAATTCCGGACAAGTGTCCGGGATTATTACCCACGTTTCATTTAACAGATTACTGTGTTTTTCGGGATCAACCCACGCTATCCCACGTTTTATTTAAGAGAGCCATTATTTTCAAATATAGAAATTCTTTATACTATATCTTTCTGCTGACCGATAATAAATTATATTTATATTGGAAAAAGAAATAATTTATATCAATTTCTTATATTGCATTTTACATTATTCGAACACTTTGAAATTTTAATAATCATTTTGAACGATAGAGCAACGGTTTTCATAAAATGTCGAAGGATATCTATATATGCACCACAACGATATAGTATTCTTCGCTTTCTTCGTTGAAGATCAATATCATTTTATCCAAATGATTTGTTTTGTTGATGATCATTCTTGATTGATAAGATATAACTTCGCCGATCTCAAACAAAGGTTCTTTGTCTTGGGAAATGATGCTGTTGTGAATCAGATTGATCAGATTCGTTGATTCTTCTTCGATCCCGTCATGGTAGTCATTCAAATCAAACAACGTGCCTTCAGTGTTGCCTTTAACAGTGACGATGTATTCCTCTTCCGGATCTTGAAAATGGGAAATGTAGAGCCTATCGACATAGAAAAAATCAACGTCTGTTATTGAATATCCATAAGCTTCCTGATATTTATTCAAAGGATCATTGAAGTGGCTTGTGGGTTTGTATAGAAAAACGCGATACAAAACAGTATTACGATTAACAATAAGACGATAAATAACACTTTCTTTCTTTTTAGATCAGTTATCATTTTTAAATTGCTTCTTTGTCAAGATGGTTTCATATCATGTTTTATCAGTGATTGATTACGAATGATTTTTGATCTCGTTAGTTCCGGTAAGATGATCGTAGTTATCATTGGACGGATCATAGATACAGTTACAGAAATGATCGATCATCTGAATGATGTTTTCATACGGAATACATTCATAGAATTTATAAAAGACGATGCGTCCCTGATACATCTCGTTGTATGAATCCAGCATCTTATTCAAAACATATGGATCCTCATTGAACTTGTTTTCCAAAGATGACAGATAAGCGCTGTCTAGTTCGTTAAGAGGCTGCGGCAGTTCTGTTTTGAAGGCGATGAAATTCGCTTTATCGATATCAGTCTCATTATCAAGCGGCAGGGCCGGAACCTGTTTATGATAAAAGACAGTGCCGCTATCGATCAGCTTATAATCAGCAGCCAGAAAAGAAGTCAGGATCCTGTGCTCAGGTTTGACAAAGACATCATAATAGCCTTTATACAGTTCCTTATCTATTATGCTTATACGTATATCATCATCTTTTAAGGATCGTTTGAATACTTCCAGCTTTTCTATGGAAGCTTTAAGATAGGTGTCGTATTTTATTGAGTCATACATGATTGTTAAGTCTCCTTTTCAACATTTATTTTATCCATACCCATGTGTTTTATGCAGCCACAGAAAACCAAACCTCTTGACCATAATCCATTGCCAGCCTTCATAGACTTTATCAGGCATTAAGGATCCATCTCCTCTCTTATCATCTGTTTCAAATGAAGATGTAAGGATTATGACTTTCCCTGCATGAAAATCCTTAGCCCACTCTTGTGCCGCTACAACGCTTTCATCCCCGGCATATCCGATATCTATGAGCCTGCAGTTTTTAAAGTTCAAGGCAAAATAAAGCTTTGCAGAAAAGATCGCATTGTTTATTTCAAAATCAGAATAGACTTCAGAATCTGTATTGATTGTTTTGGCATCTTTTGTCCTGCTGTTTGTAAAATACCAGAACAGAAACAGAAATATTACAAGTACTATCGCAATGATTTTTTCTTTCTTTTTCATAAAATGTAATCCTTATGGCTGTACAGATGCCATTATTCAATTCACCAGTGTAGCTAAATCTTCTTATATTTATTTTTGTTGTTCTTCTAATATCCTGTTTTTAAATATCACGGTTTTTATACCGTTTTCATCTCTTTTTCATGTTTGTTATAGCAATGTTTCTCCCTTGTTCCAATCATGAACAAATCAACTACTCATTTTTATGGTTCTGTTTTTCAGAAACAGCATCAGGGCGAACAGCACAAGACAAAATACAACTAGAATAACCAGAAATCTCTTAAGTTTTCTTTTGTAATCATTGTTTATCTCCGTTTTGCCTGATCGTGTGGACAACGATCGCTGTTGATAGAGCGATCGATATGATAATTGAGATGGTATGCATATCGACTATGTATGAATAGGATCCTTGCCCAAGGAACTGGAAATTCAACGAAATCAGGATCCCGATCAAAGAAACGATTACGAATGTCTGTATGGAATTCATTTGTACCTGCCCTTCTGATTAAATAATACCATCTTTTCTTTGTACCATTTGTTCACATTGCGTGACATCATGGCTGTAAGAAAAACTGTATTTGTATTATTCATTATGAAAGTTCTCCGGTTTAATTACTTCAAATATGATTTAATTTTCCTTCTCAAACCGATACCATTCACCTTCCTTTTTATACAGATTGATGAATTCTCTAAAGAGCTTTCCATTTTCTACTCTTCCGTCAAAAGAATCGATCGTTGATAGGTTTACTCCCTGAAACTGAAGATCGAAACACTGATCATTACTATCATCGACCCTTATGATATATACACCTGTTGGAAACATTGTAATATCGGAAGGTGCAGAGTAACCAAGATTATGGATGCGGTACAGATAGAGCTCAAAAGTGTTCCTGTCGATTTTAATGATGTTTTTGATGCGGTATGCAACACTATCTGTAAGACAGCCGGTCCATTGATAGATGTTGTAATTGACTTTATCATTCATCTTACGGATCTCGATCATGATCTCTGCACAGTTTCCGTTCAATGGATCATGATCTTCGGATTGCCAGTGATAATTTCCTTCATACTGATCAAGGAATTCGGAAACTTCCTTCTCATCCAAAACTCTAGGATACTGACCGGTCTCAGGCATATCGATGTAAAACGATCCATCGCCATTGCCAAGACTATTTAACCTAGGAAGAAAAGCCGTATATGTTTTTGAGACTTTACGTTTCTTATCGCTGACTTCAAAGCGTATCTCATAACCCCAGGGAGAGAAGACCAGTGTCCCATAGACGTCCTCCATTATATGAAAGTTCCGCGTCTTTGCCGGCACAACAGCTTTTTCGATCCACTCCAGCTGATATTCTTCTTGCAGTTTCTCTTTGAACTCTTCAAGCAGAAAATCAACTTCGCTTGGAAATTCCGACGGGATGAAGATATCTTCGTTATCGATATAGGTTTCCCCATCGACATACGGACCGTTGATACTCTTCCCGATACCATTGGGACTTACCGATAAAATATCGATCTCATAATCGTTCTGCCTTGTTTTACTGTAAAGGACTGTCGAAAGAATCGACAGTAACGCGATCAGAATAATACTGGCTTTCAGAAGCTTATTCTTTCCGGAAATGATGTTCTCGTTCTCTTTTCCTAAGATTCGGATCGTTTCCTCTGCCTTGTCAATCTTCGTATTCTGATTTTCGATTTTTTCGCCATTCAGCAGTTCTGTCACCGTCACATCAAAAACAGAACATAACTCATTAAGATGCTTAAAAGAAGGAACTGCTTTCCCGGTCTCCCATTTGGAGATACTTTGAATAGAGACACCGATTTTTTCAGCCAGGTCGGACTGTGTCATTCCGTTTTCATTCCGACATTGACAGATGAAATCAGCAATTTTCTTGTTTTCCATACTATTATTTTGGATGAAATACACTAAAAAGAAAATCAACTTTCAGTTTAAATGATCATGATGGCTCACAAAGTTTTTTCAACAGATCCATGTCAATGCCTTCTTTGACATAATACATTTTGACCTTTATATATCATTGATATCTAAGGAAAAGAACGATGCTGTTTGATTTATTAGATAAGAATGTTTTTCAGGTCATGAACCTTTAACCAATTGACAGAATCATAGCTATTTACAATCAAATATGCGAAGCAGGATAAAGACTTTGTACCACAAATCTGTGTTACAAAGCCATCTGAACAACCCGGCTCTGCTGGGTTTTTCCTTATTTCAAGCCATTTTTACCTCTGTCCATGATTTCATTTTTTGTAGTACAGGCTGTACCACAAAATTTTTGAATATCATCGTGAAATTACAACATAGCAAGCTTTGGTAATTCAACCGATCGTATACGTTTTAGTGTTTTTGTATACACCGATGTATACAAAGACGATAATTCAGTAGATAAAGAAAAAGCCCTTAAAATAAGGGCAAAACTGGGCAGAGCCGAGTTGTTCAAGTGGTTTTGTATACACCAAGTGTATACAAAACCTTTATCCTGCTTATCAATGAGGTGTATACGATCAAGTCCAAAAGTGAATCAGTAATCTGATCTTCTGTATTTTCTGTACTTGTTTGATCCTTCGGCGATTATTTCTCCGGTCTCGGTCAATTCTGCCAACAGTTCCCTTGTTCTAGACTTGCCTAAACCAAGCACCTCCATTATTTCGTTGATATTTCTGAAGGAACCATCTGATAGAAAACTTAGAATTGCTTTTTTATTTTCGACTGTTTTTATCGCCACTTTTTTATCGCCATTTTTTATCGCCACTTTTTTATCGCCATTTTTTATCGCCGGTTTTTTAAACGACAATGTCAATACAACCTGATTCAATTCGTATTCTTCCTCAAGATCAGGCTCGATCCAGCCGTTTTCTTTCCAGACGGATACGATCGTCGGAAAACCGGAGCCTGCTTCGTCACCTAAGCCAATCATCCTGAACATTGTCTGCATATTCGGGTTTCTTGCAAGCGAGCTACCACCTTTATAGATCTGTTCTCTAGGCAGTTTCAGCGAACCGGGATTTGATATGACGAAACTGTCATTGTTTCTGATGACCTTAAGTGTCCCCTGAATGAAATAATCCGCATGAATGATCATGTTGATCAGTGCTTCACGGACAGCCTTATGGACCGGTGTGTCATCTACACGGTAGATTCCTTCAAGATGAAACGGTTTCTGCAGATCTGCTGTGAGCTTGGGAACGACTCTCATGAAGAAGTTGAAGAGATTGCACTCCCAGGTTCCATCATAGACGATTCGGTCGATCCATCTGACATCGACAGTCTTATTCCTCTCATCTCTATAATCCATAAAGATATGAGCGAACTTGTTTCTGATACGGACGCCTTTGCCAAACATCAGAAAGCCGGCAGCCGTCAGACCTTCAACACCTGTTTTCTCATCTCTGGCATAACCGCCGAGATTTTCAAGAAACTCCTGATCAGGCAGGCCGTTCCAGATATGGGAGTCATTATAGGTCCTGAAGAAATTGCGGTAGCCTCTTAATGTGTCATTATCGATATCATTCATTGTTAGACCTTCGAGAATAACACTGTCATTGCCATTGCTAGATTTGTCTCTGATCATGGAGTTGACCTCATCCATGGTGCAATGATAATCGCCTTCGTTGTTGCGCTTGAATGTGCCCGAATAAGGATTCTCGCCAACATAGACCGGTCTCTCGTTGAAACGTGCCCGAGGCACTTTGATCACGATGACGGTTTTTCCTTCCTCTGTTACAGTATAGACGTTCTCATCCTTAAGGATATTGATGCTGACTTTTCTTGGGTTGTTGATCTCTCCCCAGAACGATTTAAGCATTTCGTCCGCATTGACGACTCCGGTAACTTCAAAAGAATGATTTTTCCTGTCCTCTTTAACGCCTAGAAGAATATGACCCCCATTGGTGTTGGCTAAAGACGAATAGGTTTCATAGACAGATTTTGGTATTGCAAAAGACGCTTCCTTGCATTCCAGGGAAACGGTTTCGCCTTTTGCGATCAGTTCTTTTATCTGATTGAAATCCAACATGAAGTACCTATTATTCCACTTTTCATTATATCAACACATCACTGTTTTTCCGACAGAAGAAATGACAGCTGCCGCAGTTTCTCTCTGATGATCTTTCTGTCCAGGTTCCCATAATCATCAAGTTCGATCGAAGATATGGTTCTGATCATGGAATCCAGCTTCTTCAGGATCTGCTCGGAAGAAGATAATGCTTCTTTCTTTTCTTCCTTCATCTTCACTGGCTCGCCTTTCTTGCCGAAATCTACATAACGCTGGACAGATCTTCCGGAAACGTTGGCGATCTTTGCGATGTTGTCCCTGATCCTGCCTGATCCAGTCTTTCCAGAGGATAACTGCTTGTTGTAAATCTTGATCGCTTCAGCGATGAGCTTCCTGTTGGTTTCCTTGCTCAGATGCCTGTAACAGTTGGATGCCACAAGTGCCCTAAACTGTTCTTCTTTTGTCTTGCATACATACTGGATGATCACCGGCACATTGTCTTCCGCCAGGATCAGACCGTTGTATCTGACTTCAATTCCCTGTTTAAACAGATGAGTCAATGCTTTCATTCTCCTGTGTCCGGAAAGCAGCACATAGCCTTCGTCTGACTTGGATACGGTCAATGGCTGTTGAAGTCCTGTCTCCTTGATGGACTCGATCAGCTCATCCAGATCCTCCTTTGAATCCTCTTTTTCATAGATCCGGTTCAGGGGATTGGACTTGAGATCCTGCATGGCCAGGAAGTAGATCTTGCTTTTCTTGGACTTGTCCAAGGAATCAAAGTCTTCGTTATTGATCAAAGAGATCTGTCTTTCCATCAATTCGCCTCCAAAGTGGGACAGTGGCCCGGTTCAATGAGATCTTTGATCTCTTCCTTAAGCTTCCTGTAATCACAACCGTACCCAGTGTCAAAGTCGGTCGCATAGTATCCATTCTCAAAGGTCTGCAGCTGCGCAGGTTTGGATTGCAGCCTGATCGTTGTTTGCAGGACCTTGTCTTTGTAAGCATCCTTAACGGCCTTTAAAACGCCTTTGGCGATGTTTGTTGGTTCGCCGGAGGAATAGGTAACCATGGAGATCAGGATCCTATAATCGACATCCAGCTCACTTGGCGAGTCGAATATCGTTTCATTGATCTTCTTGAGTGTAAGATCTACTCCCTTGATAGAGTTTCTGTCTACATTCACCGGGATGATGATCAGATCCGCTGCATAAACGCAGTTCTTCAGTAAGATCGGAATACCAGGATTGGAATCCAGAACGATGATCTGATAGTCATCTTTGAGATCTTTCAGCACTTTTGACAGCATAGCGATCTGGGAGTTTCCCTGCATGTACTCTGCCACATCATCCAGTTCGATCTTTGAAGGAATGACGTAGAGATTGCTGCTAGCAGAAGTCTCATGGATGGCGTAATTGATGTCGATCTTCTTAGCCAGAACTTCAGCAATGCCGTAGACGGTCTCGTATTCTTCTACGAACTTGGAGGATGCATTACCTTGCGGATCCAGGTCGATCAATAAGGTCCTGTATCCGGATCTAGCAAATTCATAGGCGAGATTGATGGCGGTAGTAGTCTTGCTGCTTCCGCCTTTACGGTTATTGATAGAGATGATCCTGGTCATCTGTTTCACCTCCATCCTGATCGATCAGTTCGATCTCCAGATAGTATCTTGAATACACGTTCTTCCTGTTAGGGTATAAGTCTGATATGCTATTGATCTCGATCGATTCATCACTGTGGATGATCTCAAGGTATCTTCGTATATCGTTTTCTTTTCCTTCAACTCTGAGCTTTAGCATGTCTTCTCCTTTCTCAGTTAAGCGATTTGCCGTTCAAGGCAAAATTGGTCTGCACATATTTGACCAGATCCTTGATAGGTACGCCATTGGAATCTTTCCAGTCTCTTTCAGCCAGCTTATTGAAATACCGGTAAAGATTATCTTTGGAAGTTTTGATCTCACCTCGTTTCATCTTCTCCATCAGCGAGTAAAATGCAGCGTACTGCTCGCCATTCATCTTCCTGGTGACAGTCCAGGCCAGATCTTCAGAGCCTTCAGGATCACTTGAAAAGGTGTCAGCGATCACTTTCTGTACTCTGTTCTTGTTCTGGTCTATATCTATCTCTTTTCTGTTCTGTTCTATTCTGTTCTGTTCTTCTCTGTCGGACAATTGGCGGACATTTTCGGACAATTGGCGGACATTGTCCGCCACATCATCATTGGCAGCGATCTCAGCGACCACTTCAGGATCCATGGAACGTGCGATCCTTTTTCTCTCTGCATCCGCTGTCTCCGATCCGATCAGTTCCGGTACGGCGTTCAGAAGATATGCGTTCTCTGAACATCCTTCCTCCAGCAGATTATGCTTCCTAAGGTAGGCAATCGTCATCATGACATTGTTTTCATCCTCATCGATGATCAGGGCCACTTCCTTTTCGAAAGTATCCTCGATCCCCGAATAGACAAACACTCCGCCATTGGTGATCGTCTTGAGCATCATCTTCAGATAAATGATGGTGTAGGTGTCTCCGCCGGCAAGCTTCCTCAGCTTTCTGATCTCGGGGCTTTCAAAGAAATCCGCTTTCAGTCTCATCCAGTAGTATCTCTTTGACCCGGATCTAACTCTCTTCTCTTTTTCCATAGGATTCTTCTCGTAAAAATCTGCAAGATTTCTGCAAGATTTGACTTTTTTGTATGTTTTTTATTGATTAGTAACGTTTACAAACGTTTTGAAATCAATCTCAAAAAAGCCTTATTTTAAAGGCTTGCAATAAACATATGGGATTATTTCGTTTCTAAGCTGAGATAAAGGAAAGAGGATTATAGAGTCTCCTTCATCCGCAGCCAGAAATCTTCAAAAGTGCCTAAAAATGGGCACTTTTTTAATGTTTTACCTTGGCAGAAAACCTGTTTTTTGCAAAAAATGACAAGATTTTGACAAGATTGCATTCTTTCAAAGTGCGGAAAACCTCGATTTTTCCTGACTTTTTTGCATTTCCGGTCCGGAAAAAACTGACAAGTTTTTGACAAGATTGCCTATTTTTTCATCAGTTTAAACTCGGAAATTCCCTCTGTAAGGTAATTACAGTATCTTTCTGCCGCTTCGACGATCCTTCTTTCTTCCTCAGGCGATCCATGGGTATAGCCCTCATTGACGCCCGAACCGGTAGAATGACCAAGATATAGCTTTCTATCATACTCCTCGATATGTTCGTTCTTCAGCAACGTATTGAAGGCGTGCCTAGCTAGATGGTTCTTATCCTTTTTATTATCCTCTTCATCAGGATTAAGATTAAGATCCTTGTATATCCTTTTTAAGATATTGTCGAAAGACTTGAGAGAGAACGGATCAAGAATCATGCTTGTATTTCTTGCCAGACCAAGTCTTGAGAAGATGTACATATCATCCGAATAGAAAGTGAGCTGTTTCAATCTATCAATATACGATTTCAGATATTCCGCTATTGAATCGGGCAGCAGTATCGTTCTTTCCGTATCGGTCTTGGTCGATGTTTCTTCATAGGACTTCTTAGTTCTCTTCTTGTTAGGATGCCAAGAAATGTTCCTGTCGATTAAAAGCGTCTTTTTTTCATAATCGAATTTTGACGGCTTCAGAGCATTTGCTTCATTTATCCTCATACCGGTGCAACTGATCAATAGCTGTATTCCGAATGCCGGATGATAGATCCCATATTCAAGTTTGGAAAGTTCCTCCATAATCATCTTTGCATTCTTCTCATAGTCTCCGTTGATTTTTTCTGATACCTCTCTGTTGTACTGCTTGCGTGATTTGGACATCTTTGGCATTTCCACTTCTCTGTCAATGTCGATTGAAGTTTCGATATCAAACCATCTCACCGTCTCCTTGTAGAGCATTTTGAAATACATCAGTACTTCATGCTGCATAGAAACAGACAGCTGTTTTTGCTTTCCTTTCTTTCCTGTTTTTCCGGATATCTCTTCCGAACGGATATGATGTACAAACCTAGCGATATCTCCCTTCGTGATCTCGGCTATCGGCTTTTCCTTGAAATAAGGAATGATGTGAATTCTGATTGTGGAGTCTTTTTTGGAATAAGCGGAATATTTCAGTTCACCGTTTTGATAGGCTGCTGCATGTTTCTTGAGAAGAACCTCAAATCCATCTGCAAGAGAAACATTTGCATTTATCTTTTCCTGTTTCAGTTCTTTTTGAGCATCTTTGACCATTGTTTCACCATTCAACAGCCTCTGATAGCTTTCTTCCGCTTTTTCAAAGTTGCTGAATCCCCTGATCGTCTTATTCCTGAATACGATCCTGAAATAGATCTCCTTTTTGAAAACATAAGGATAGATCGGGACACGATTTCTCCTGTATCTATCAAGTTCCTGCTTTTCTGTAAGCTTATCCTGCAGAGTATATTCACTTGTTTTCTTTTGAGTCAGTTCATAGATGACTCTGTTATACACAGATCAGTTCCTTTGATTCTTCCCTGATCTTGCTACAGATTCTTTCATCGCCATATTTCTGAAATAGTCATAATCTAGGCCAGCCGCCTTAATCACCAGATCAGTCGGAGCTTTCTTGCTCACTGTCCACCTGCCCTCTTTTTCAGCCAGTTTAAGCGCTTTATCACGCAGTTCCATGGCTGAAGGCTGACCAATGCCAAATAAAGCCTCGATCTGCCTGATGGTGACGTGCGGGTAGATCAATATCATATCTACCTTTTCACCCCAGGTTATTTTTTTCATATGTCTGATTCCTTTCTATAAACTGTATATTAATTGTTGATGACAAAGTAATTGCATGTCCCTTTATAGGGGCCATCGGAGTTTCACCGGTGCTGTTTAGGCCGCACGCTGTTCCTGAGCAAGTAGCGATTCCTTTGACTGAATTTTGATTTGTCCGCAATCCGTAAGGATCAATGCGATCGCATCAGTTGATACAGAATCCATGTGTGCAATTACCGATATAAGCCATGATGGCTGTTTTTCAAAGAACTTGTGTTAATTTTGCTATTTTATTTTATTTATTTTTATTAACGTATTAATTATCTCATTCATGTATTCGAGTGTCAAATTAATCCATGACAGTAAAATTATATCTAAATTGATATAATTGATTTCAGAAGGATAGCAATGTCAATATCACCATACTTAACAAAACTTCGTAAAAAACTGAAACTGTCTCAAAGAGAAATGTCGGAACTTCTTGATATTTCCTTATCTCAGGTAAGAAATCTGGAAAAAGGAAGAACAGAAATGCCGAGGTTTGGTGTTTTTCAAAAAATAGTAAATCTTTCAGGAGATGATATCCGTGATGCTGCTTATAATTGCTTTTTCGGCGATACAGAAAAAAGCAATGCAAAACAATTCAACGAAACAAATGCCCGTTATCTTTCTAACAAATGGGTAAACGGTTCAGAAATAAATCCTTTTATCAGTATAATCGGCTATAATAAGCGTGAAATCTATTTTGATGGAGCTTTCTGGTATCCGTCTTCCATGTTCGGCAAAGTTCTTATCGGTAATTACCATAAAGAGAAATATGTTTCTGCCATTAAAGATAATAATGATATTTGCGGACTGATAGAAGTCATTTACTCTGAGTCTTCTTTCATAGAAAATATTCCGGATGAAGAAAGCATTGCCGAAGTACGCTTTGTTCTAGACAACAACAGCGAAGATGATCGCCATGTCTTCGATAAGATCAGCAGAATAACCTTCAGCAATTTGGGCAATAAAGTCGATATCAGTTATGTTCTTTTTGATTCTGTATCTGCGAAAAAAAACCAGGAATTAAAAAAACATTATGTTACTAAAAGGCGATCCTCTTTAGATATATAAAAACTTTGCTAAATCGGATTATTTATAGTGTACCGGACGGCTTTCGGGAAAAGCCCACTAGGCCAGAAAACCGTACCCTGCCATTTCAGACAGCTACGCGGTAACCCAGTCAATTGCATGGTTCTCATCCAACCCTACTCAATTCGTGCGACGCTTCTAACGCTCAGGATTATGACTATAGGGGAGTATCATTATATTCGCTGCAGATCTTCGCCGATGGAACACCCAATTCCATCTTCCGGCATTCATGTTTTCCGCTCTTCCTGTTTATATATAGGAGTCATCGCGCATGTTCCGGTTTGGCTCTCCTGCAGCGGGGATGTTGTCCGTACCACTTACTATTCTATTTTCAAAGAACTAATACTAAACGTTTTTTGTGGTTTAGGTTTTATCTTTTGATGCGGAATTTATGAGTTGCTTCAATCACTTTCTGAAGTAAATCTTTATGAAATTCCTCATCATAGAAATCTTTTTCAGTGCTATTCTGAATTTTGTATTTGATGATAGCCACCGAACTAATATAACCTTTATAAAAATCGAGGATTGAAAGCATTGCTTCCCGATCTCCAGATACAGCTGCTATTACAAGCTTTCCATCCGGTTCACCATATTTCCGATGATGATGGTTAGATGCATTCGCCATCACCGATATCCTCAAATATTTCCATCAGTATCTTTAATGCTGTCCTTATTCTTTTGCTGACACCTTCTTGGGATAGACCTAGCTGCTCTGCTATCTTATCTTCATTAAGATTGTCAAAATAATGAAGTTTGATGACGACCGATTTCTTTTCCGGAAGAAGATTCAGTGCTTTATGAATCATCTCTTTTGTGATTAATCTCCCGTTAACCACATACATTTTTTCATTATCACTGACTGTTTCGTCTTTCATCAGATCTTCCCTTTTGGCAAACGGCAATTCTTCCAGATATAGTTCGTTTTCCCATCTGCTTGCATTTTTTCTGATGTAATCAGCTTTAAAGTTCCTGATGGTCTTCTTAATGTATGAATCGTATTGCTTAGAAATATCTTCCAAATTCAGATTATTTTCCACTGCTTTTACCTCCTTAGTAAACAAAGGAATTTCTGGTCCCTTCACTTACACAGAACGAGCGGAAAACCCGAAAATAGTACTTTTTTGTATAAAATTTTGTAAAAACAAGAAAAAATTGCTTTTGCAAGTTTAGTTTGGCAGCAAATACATGTTTGCTCTATATAGAACTTGCCAAACCCTGCCGTAAAACCATCAAGAAAACAAAAAGGGGCTGCCGTTTTAGACTTTCATCCAAAACAGCAGGCACCCTATCAGCGATACCGGTTGTCCGCCCTGTATGTGTAAAACCATAATTCCTCCTATTTATATGCTAACAGGCAAGAAATAATGAAAGTAACACTTATAATCAATTGCAGTGCATCATTACATGCTCATACCTCTTCCCTGGTTCAGATACATATCGATCTCCCTTTCAATCTCCCTTTGCCTTTTGGCAACCAAACCATTGATTGCTCTTTTCGTTGAGACAGTTGAGTTTCTTGTGGAGAGTCTACCTCTTACAATAGAACTGTTCTTATAAACTATCCCCTGGCTTCCATCAGACAACTTATAGTTTCTATTTTTCAATATGCTGTCGTATGAATTCTCTGAAATGTATCCCTTCCGGTTGGAAAGAATATAGTTTGCGATCTGATCCTTAAGTTTTGAGATTTCCATTTCCTTCCTTTGTGAAACAGACTGACTTGATTTAACATTGATTCTTCTTTCATATCGATCCAATGATGATAAATACTTATCCCAGGTTTCTTTGCATTCCTTTGAACCAAGAAGATCATCAACGACTCTGAATACCGTTTCCCTGTATGGAGCCATATTGGCAGAATTGATCTGCAGTCTTCCCGATTTTGGTAGAATTGCGTACAGATCTTTCAGAGACTTTACCTTACTAAGATCGGTATGCTTGAGATTATCAAGAACATATTTTCTGGATTCATTGATGTTTCTGAAAAGATCTCGATATATTCCCTGGTCTTCTCTTTTCAACATTTCGTTTCCGAAAAGATTCTTGAACTTGTCTATCGCTTTTTTTGGAAGCTTTCCATAGGACTGATCGAATGTTCCGGAAGGTTCATTCTCAAAGAAAAGAAGATGGATATGAGGATGCGGTGTTACGCTGGTCCTGTTCTCCGGATGAAAGTCTTCCCACCAGGAAACATTATTTGGATCAAGGCCTATGGATTTGAGATATACCGGCATGATATTCGATATTACCGGAGCGAACTGTTCCTGTGATGCAAGATTATAGTTGTTTGCCCGATCATAGTCAGGCATACTGACAACAAATTCATAAAGAACTGCTCCAGGTTTATTCAATGCTTCCGTTCCTTTGATCTTGAATTCTTCTGATTTCTCTTTGGTATCAAGATATCCTTCGGAAGTCATGGTATATCCATATCTTCCGGTATAGCTCATCAGGGATTTGTTTTCCTTATCAACATATCGTTCACAATAATCAAAATAAGAACCGGATCCACCGAATATCGACTTCGGTGTTACGGTTCCCTTGAAGCAGCTGTTCTTCGGTGCATCCTGTCCGATTCTGAAATATCTTACCTTGCAGAAAAGATCCGGCATTATTCTTCCCCTTCATCTTTCTTCTTGATGTTGCTGGTCATTATCTCCTCTACAGCGTTGTACCATTTCGATTCTTCGTTTGTGATAATTCTTATGGCCTGTTCAACATCCTTAGGCGCAGGCATAACGCTCGGACTTCTGTAGAGTACTTTGGTTCCCAGATCCAGCTTGTTCACCAGATACAGGATCTGGTCGATCTTGCCATGTAGATTGTTCATCGAGGCATTCACTTTGTCATCTACGGTCTGTGAGATCCTTCCTACGACATCGGCATCATGAGTTTTGTTTATCTTCTTGTAATAAAGATCCCTGATCGCTTCTTCGATAATATCCTTCTTTCTTCCTTCTGGTTTTTTGATTCTTCTTGCTTCAACCTTTTCAAACTCCAGAAGCTTATCAAGTTTTGTCAGACAGTCACCGTCCAATCTGACAGTTATCACGTTATTGTTATTTGACATTTTCTTCCTTTCATAAAACTTGTAGCAACTTTCTACAACTACATCAAACCAACTTGTAGCAACTTGCTACAAGTTGGAAATGTATACGCCTGTGTATACACTCATTATTTTGTTGAAATATTAGAAAAAGCCCTTGAAATAAGGGCAAAACTTGGCAGAGCCAAGTTGTTCAGATGGTTTTGTATACACCTGGTGTATACAAAACCTTTATCCTGCTTAAGAATAGACATCAACTGTACATGGCAATACCTAACCCTGAGGAGGATTGCAGTAAATAAATCCTACTCCCGGTTTATACTGTTTTGTTGAAACAACTCTCATTGCCCAATCCGGAAGCGATATGAATTCTTTGAATGTATCGTTCTTATGATTGAAGTTGGCTTCTACGATGATCATGGTATCTTCATCGATCACTCCTGCGACAATGCCTACATGATTGAAGTTGGTAGTAGAGAATACCGCTCCGGGTGATGGAGATCTGGAAAAGGTCCATCCCTGGTCTTTCAGATTCTGATAGGTCTGATAGGCACTGTTTTCTCCTTTCCCTCTGAATCCCGGATCAAAACCATAATGCTGATAGAACAGTCCCCAAGCAAACCATGTGCACTGTCCCATATGATCATCACCATATGGATTGATGCCGCCATCGTCATAGCCATACCAGACTCTTGTATCGGAAAAGTCCGGAGCAAAGTCTTCCATGCCGATAATGATCGTTCCGTTGCCAAGTCCCGTATAATAATTCTTCTCAAAAACAAATAGAGCTGGATTGATATATTCGTTTCTGGAGTTGTAGATATAAAGTCTGGTATTGCCTTCGGAGTAGGCAATGGTCTCTGCAGCTTCAACAGTTTCACCTGGTGAAAACAAAGAAGACAGATATCCTTCCTCAGATTCATATCTGGCATAAAGATCAACATCATTGGCATCGATCTGAAGCGTGATCTCTTTACCGTTCGCAGATATTACTGTTCCCTTTGAGAATGCATACAGCATATCTCCAGACCATTCCTGATAACTGTTGAACGAGATCTCATAGGATTCAGGATCAACACATAAGCCAAAGGATGATTCCTTGTTGAAGGTGATCATCTGGTAGGGATAGACATCTTTATCTTCCAGGATGATGTTGCAGGCAATTGTATCCGACGATTCACACTTGCCTCTTTGAATTTCCGGATAGTAGACCCAGTCGTATTCTTCAACAATGACTGTTTCATATTGAGGTCCCGTATATGGACCTGAACCAGCGTTTTCAACCAGCCTGGTTTCTTCATGCTCCCCTACCTTTTCGTACTTTGAAACAGTATATTTACCTAATACATGGATCTCATCGAAATAGAAATCATCGTAAGATCCTATATAAAGATCCTCATCGATATCCAGAAACTGCTGATGATCATAGATCTCAGACAGTCTTCCATCTTCATCGATTGAAGAAAGACAGTCTGCTGGCGTATCAGTCGATTCATAGAAGATACATCCGGTAATACCGTTATAGTCCGGAGAGATCCTGTTTTCATAGATATAGGAATCCAGCTCATCCGTGAAGTTTGAATCGTAATCGATATCAAAATTGTCTTTCAGTGTTCCAAAGGAATTGTCAAAGATGCTGCCAAGATAGACGACCGGGGCAAAGACTGCACAGATTGGTATGATCAAAAGCAATATAACAATAAAAAAGATGCCCATCAGTTTTAAAGGCATCCAAAGTATTCTATTATTCAACCAGACCTACCTCCTCTCCTTCTTTGGCCTCACCGGCTCTTTCTTCTGCCGATGGAACCCTGTCTTCTGAAACGTCATTCACATCAGTCTCCTCATGATTCTTTTCAGCAATAATTCTTCCTTCAGTTTTTAGCTTTATCTTTTTGAATTCATCATCAATGCTGAAGAACTGTGCTGTTGGAAGTCTTCTGTCTGGAAGAACAGGAGTTTCAGGTAGTCTGAAGACATACCGGTCAAAGCTTCTGAGCCTTGTATTGATCGGGTTCATTCTCTGCCTTTTGATGACCGCTTCTCCCATCGACAGTTTTGACAGCGCATCGGTCGATAGTAACGGAACGGTTTCCTTTTCCTGCCGGTTGTGATTCCAGATGATCTTTGATCCGCAAAGATCAGAAACATCCTTCAGAGTCGAGTATTCTCCAGCAAGCAGATAATAGAGATTCTGACAGTTGGATCGGATCGTTCCTGCATTGTCTTTTCCGTATTTGGTATTAAGCTGCGCAAAGTCCTGTACAACCAGACAGAACCTGACTCCTCTTGATAAACCGGCAGTCAAAGCATTTACGATATTGTCCCATCTGGATCCGTTGGCGAATTCATCCCATACTACATATACAGGAACCTTTAGTCTTGAATTGTCCGTTTCATTTCTGGCCAGCTTAATCAGCTCCTCATAGGTCTGTGAGATCAGAATGGAAGGAAGTTCATGATAGGTTCCTTTTTCGTCATGGATTCCGATGAATATCGCAGTCTTTTTCTGTCCAAGCTGCTTGAGATCAAATTCCGATACAGAAGTCATATTCAGAATATCCTCATTGGCAAGAAAGTATTTGATCTTGTCATCGAATACCGCAGAGATTGATCCTCTGGTATTGTCGGGAGACCTGACAAATTCGATCAGCTTCATATAGGACTGATCCGTCTGTTTCCTTTTCTTTGTTATGAAGTATTCCAGAATGGAACTGCAGTTGTCATACTTCTCCGGATCGATCCAGGTCTTTCCCTGATCGTGCAGCATCTTGACCGATCGCATATTGATCATCTCATCGGGAAGAAACATCATCTTTCCGTTTTCATCCCTGATCTTCTGTTCCAGAAGGAAGTTGATGTATCCTTCCAGGATCGTTGTCGCCGAAGAAGACCAGAAAGGATCTCTGGCATCTTCTTCATGGCAGAGTCTCATAGCAATATCAGATATCAGTTCCTCAGCTTCCGAGTAGTTAGGTCTTGGCAGCGTTGCGTTCAGGGATTCTATCTCCTTTTCCAGAATCTTTATCTGTTTGAAAAGATCATCATGATCGCCGTCAGATTTGGCGATCTGCCTTTTGAACTGAGTGATCAGGATCCTGTCCTGAGATATCTCATCAACAATGTTTCTGTTTTCCGGCATTGACATTTGCCTTTGGTATTCGTTATATGCTTCCCTGTATTTTTTGATGATGATTCCCAAAGGATTCCATCTGACAGACTTCTTAGGATTGATGAAATCAACGACTTTGACATCGTATCCGTCATCGATCAGCGATTTGCCATGTGTCTTGTAAAGCTCGCCTTTTACATCCATAACGATCATGGATTCATCAGACATTCTTAATGACTGTATGAGAATATTGACGATGGAGAAGGTCTTGCCTGATCTGGTGGTACCTACAACAAGGGAATGCGTATCGGCGGCATCAACCCAGATCCTTCTTCTGGAAGTCATGATCGGAGGTCCACCTCTTCTATTAGTTGTTTCATCGCCAATCTTCCACTCATGCAGCGTATTGAACTTATGAATATCGGATAATCTCAGAACCGTTATCAGACTGTTCCAGAGGCGTTTAATCGGATCAAACAGAATATCGATACTTCCTCTAAAAGTCCTGTTTTGAAGGTTCTGGCCTTCGGTATTGAATTCAAGACGCTGCGTTCCTTTCTTGGCCTCATGCCTGGATGCAATCCTTGAAACACGCCTCTTTTCTTCTCTTGTCAATGATCTTACCTTCCTTTGAGCTCTTGCCCTGGAAGATAAAACCGTGCTCGTCAGAAACGAGACAACAGTAAGTACAGCCAATGCCAGAACCGAAAACAAAAAATCAGGATACTCTTTATATCTGCTGATATCAAAGATGATCCTGAATTCCTGTTCAAATCCTGATCTTACAAAGTCTCCCAGGGATATGATCTGCAGTCCCAGGAAGAGATAGAGTATCGGTATGATTATTACCGAAAGCATAATAAAAACAATGTACATTTATTCTCCTTTCCTCTATGAAAGAAGTTGTAGCAACTTTCTACAACTTCGTTCAGCATTCCATTTCAACTTGTAGCAAGTTGCTACAAGTTCTAACTCCACTTATCAGGATTGTTGATTTCTTCCTGAATAATATTGTGAATACGCTCAGCATAATTACAGAAGGAAATCTGATCTTCGATCACATTGCAGATAAGCTGCTCCGCTTCTTCTTCGGAATATCCTTCTTTAATCAGAGAATTAAAGATGATTTCATACGAGTCAAGGACAACACTTTTCATGACTTTATTGTCTCATGATTGGTCATCTTAAAATTCTCAAAGTCTTATCAATTTCTTATCACTTTTCTCCACGATTGTGGAAAATAATGTACATCATGCAAATTGATTGCAACAATTAGAACAAAATCATTTTATTCATCCTATTACATATCCATCAATCATAAAGAATCTTCATCTTTTCAAAGAATTCTTTGTTCTTAACATCGATTACCGCCACTTCCTTCAAATCATCAAGGGTTCCTTCATATACAGCCCTATAATATTCATTGGCATCATAAATCTTCATTGACTGATCATCTACTACAAAATAACCAGTCTCATAGAATACACCATGCTGAAGATCATTCTTCTTTAAAGATGGATTCCCTTCCAAAAGCCATTTATCGTATTTGTCGAATTCTTTTTTTAATTCATCGACGCTCTTATATTCCTCATTACTATCTTCCAGCATTCTTATAATTCTGAGCATAATAATTACCCTCCAAATCTACTATCCAGAAACATAGAAATCATCTATCATTGCTAATTAATATACTACCAAATATCTTCTTTTATCTAAAGCCAAGAGAGGCATTTGGCGTCTGAGATTAGGACGTATGATAAAATCGTAAAAATACACGAATTTGATACATATAGTATTTCTGAAAACAATAATTGAAGGGATTCTAATCGTATTGCAAAATAATCAAATAGACAATGTTCTATTTAAAAGTTATTTCACTCACACAGATTTCTAAGATATGAGAAATGCCTGAAGTAGTTCAGGCGTTTCTTATTGTAAACTCATATTTAATCGGCCTACATTAAGCTCCAAATAAGTGCTTAATTCTTTTCATAAGCTTTTGTACTCGATTTTTCGAAAAAACATCGTTTTTCAAATCTGAATCCCACACAATACAATTGTCAATAATCCAGTAGTGAGATTTACATGGAAATTGGTAATTGCCTATCGAAGGAAATATAGATATGTTTTCACCGTCGTACTTGAACGACCAGAAAGTCCTATCTAAAGGTAAAACCACTATTTTTCCACACCCGCAAGGGCAAAGATGCATCATGGTTTTTCCTTCAATACACACATACATAATGCCACTATCTAATTCCTCTGGAATCCGTTTTGTAAATACAGGCTTTAAATATTTCAAGACCATACATTCTCTCCGGTGTCGGTTGAGAAAACATAATTATCTTTTTCGCAAATTGACAGATAAAAACCACATCTTTTCTTCCATTCAATTACTGCCATGATTGCACTGAGGGTATTTAGTTCTGATGTTTGGATATTGCTACGATATAAATCATTATCATCAGAATCAAATGAAATGTGAGTCTTAATAGTTTCTATATTGTTCCCTCTGTAAAACGTATTACGCAACAGGCCTATAAGATAATCGTTTTGTCTGATAACATCAATACCACAATCTATAAATTCCATTCCATTGACAACAGCATAATTTATAATAATCCTTTTTGATGATCCGGAATCTAGAGCCAAAAAGACAAAATCACATCCACTAAGTTCATCTACATTATTTTCATCAACAAAATATGGATGAGATATAATTCCTTTGTGCATATTGCCATATTCGAACTTATAGTAATCTGCCTTATTGAACTGTTTCGGAAATATCTCTTTCGGGGGAGCCCCTGGGGCTCTAAATGCGTTATGTTGGCAAAATAGATCTCCATCAAAAAGATGGATACTTGATACCGGTGTTTTGGCAATTTGATCCAGTATATAAGAGCCTGTTCCTCCAAGACCGATAATTGCGATGTTATGCCCTTTCAATTTATCATTGATATCTGTAATTGCTGCTCGGGAAGAATTTGTATCTGTATACCAATGAATACTGTCTTCATACGAAATTACCTTTTTGAACGTTTTTGCAGTAACACTGCTATCAACGGCTCTCGCTTCTGAAGTGAGAATATCAATATATCGTGTGAATTTTCCGAAGTAGTCCTTGTACCCATTGGACGGCTTATTAGAAAATTGGAAATTAACATGAATACCAGCTAAAGTCTGGTTTACCGAACCTAATATTATGGCATCTAGTCTCTCTCCGTTTTTTCTATATGGTTCTTCACCAGAGAAATAAATCACGTGTTGACCATCATATTTCACTATATCGTTAATCATATTAATCGGCGAAACAAGAATACCATATCGTATGTCCAGATTATGATTCAAATAAGGAATGTTCCTTACAATTGCGCAGCCTTCTTTTATATCAAGTTCATATCCTTGATTCTGAAGTTCAAGAAGATCTTTGTTACGATTTATTACTGCATCCGACATTGAAAATCATCCCCTCTTTAACAAAAACTTCTTCGCCTTTTACTAGTGTTCCTTTTTTGTTTTGGCCTGGACCGTTAGTATACATGATTGTATAAATAATCTGAGATGAACTATCATAATGACCGAACGCATACACTACAACATCTTCATACGTTACTTTCCTGATGTTCTTGCTTATGCTGACATCACGTCCATTTACAATTATTGTTATATGTTTTGGATGCTCAGGATGATCTGGGTGTTCAGGATGTCCGTGATGATTGTGCGCGTTAACATTATTTACTGTTGTACCGTTTTCAAAAGTTAAGATTTGTTTTTCTGCTTCATTAATTGATTTCATTTAAATTAATCCTTTCTTCCCTAATAAGGGATAAACATACTAAAACCATACATGTCAGAAAGGATATGCTATAATGTTTTTATCACATTATGGATATAGCATATCCATGATAATACGTATTGAGTTTGCTGCAACAAATTCAATACGTTTTTATTACTCTCATTCTTCACCACCCCCTTTATTTGATGCTTTTTAACTGATTCTTTGCTGCGACTAATGATACACCACACTTTTCTTTGACTTCTTCTGCAGTCATCCCATCAATTAAATATGATGAAGCCAACAGTTCCCCACCAAACGCATTTGCTTGCCATTCGGGATCTTCATAAGGCTTTAAACTAGATCCAGGAGACAGCCTGCATAAGGCGAGTTCCGTTTCATCGTGCATAAGCAAATGTCCAACTTCATGAGCGATAGTAAGTCTATCTCTTCCTTCCCCTCTCACAGCTCTTATATAGATATCTTCTCGAATCTGTATAATGTTCTTGCTTGGGTAAGTTCTCCCGTGAAGTGTTCCCATTTCTTCAACAGGTTTTATTTCAAAAGTAAAGCCAGGGATTAATTCTGGCAATACATTTTCAACAAATTTTACAATCGGGAAAAACAATTCGTTCTCCAACCCTAATTCCTTTTTAATTTCATATACATATTCCCGAATTTCATTACGCGAAATAGGATTTGCCTTAAAACAGTACATCAGTTTTCACCTCCAAACAAAATCTTTCTAATCTCATCTAGTTGCTCATCATTCATATCGGAGAATTTTCTTGCAAACGACACTGCAACCTCCCTATTTTTTTGCTCCGCGTTAGCTATATTAATTTTTATAGAATCCTCAGTTTCAGCAATTGCCTTAGTAAACTCATCTTGCTGTTGAAGATCTAAATCGTATAATATAGATATTCTTTCGTTCCAGTCGCTTGGCATTCTTTTCTTCCCATTTTCAACTGCAGAAAGAAACGAAGGCGAAACTTCCAATTTCTCCGCCATATCAAATAAGATCTCATCATGATCAATTCTTAATTTTCTTAAAAACCTCCCCAAATTAGTCATTGTTTTTCTTCCTTTCAAGTTCTATTATACACCAAATATATAAAATATCAACCTTCTAGTTAATTTTCATTACAAATCGTAAAATACTATTTAGCCAAGCCTTTAAAACCAAGCCAAGGGAGGCATTCGGCGTCTGAGATTGGGGCGTGTGATAAAATCGTAAGATCACACGCGAATGGCATTTTGTAGCAACTTGCTACAAAATAAAAGATTGAAGGATATCAATTATGTCCTTAGATATGTCGGACACCATAGTGTCTGATATATGTAAGGACAGGTGTCCGTGCATTTCAGCCTTGACGGGTTCTTATAATTCCATAAGGTTCAGTCACAGGCCGGACACCGTATAAAAATCATGAACCATTTAACCGAGCCAGGGAAAGGCAACGGCGTCTGAGTGGGTGTAGATCAGTGCAGATCCTGATCTGTGCTGATCGTGGCATCGGTCATTTTTAAAGGGAAGATTTCTCTTCCCTTGGGTTTATCCGTTGAGTTCCTTGTACTGGGCGAAGAGCTTTGCCATCTCTTCGTTGCATTCGGAGTTCTTTTTGAGGGTGTCCTCAAGTTTCTGTATCTCCATCTGCTCCTTCATCAGCTTGACCAGTTTGGCCTTCTTGATTTCCTTCGCCCTGTTTTCCATGTATTCCTTCATGGAAACAATCTTGATGGCGGGTTCAAAATGATAGTCGGAAGTGATGGCTGAGAGTTCATCCATGAAGTTGACGACCTTGGCAAGGGACGGCCTGCCGTAGCCCTGATAGACGACAAGGTCATTCTTCTCAACATTTTCTTCCGTGGATATGTACATGATGGCTTCATCGTAGTCATCTTCATAGACATCTTTGCAGATTAAGTACTTCATAATTCCTTTCACCTTATTCCTTTCTTTTATCTGCACACATAGAGAATCTTTTCAGCCAGCAGTTCCGGAGAATAGTATACTTTGTCATCCTTGCGGTAGTTGTTGGACTGAGGTCTGCCCCTGACTAGGACAGAAGTTCCGATGATGGCAGAAGACGATACATCTTCCGCAAGTTCTTTGAAAGCCGTG
>JAFRJA010000044.1 GCA_017432545.1 Erysipelotrichaceae bacterium | reverse complement strand
ATGAAGCGCTTAAACAGGTTTCTATGGAGCATAGAACCAATGGTCCTGTGGAGCTCAAAGCCTCTGGTGCTAATAATATAAGCATTAAGCTTAAGGCTGTGAAACAGGAAGCCCAAGTGCTTTAGCCTTGGGTAGCTCACTAATACCACATGATATACAACAGCTGAACCGATTACGATAAGTGTACAAACGATATTCTGTAACAGCGTCAGCTTCTTGGCCTTGGTTTTTTGAGTCAGTTCTTCATCCCGGTGTTTTGCCCAATGATACCAGGAAATGAAATTAGTTGGGATATAGAAGAAGATCTCCAAAGCAGCCGTACCCCAGATATGCCAGTAGACGAGATATATCGCATAGACGATCGTATTGACAGTCGCAAAAGCGAAATTACTGATATTGGCTTTAGCCGTAAAGAAGATACAGATCACACCGCACACGGCAGAGATGAAATTGATCACGGTCAGCCAGGCGGGATTACCGTTGGAAGAACCGGTCATGAAGCCTTCGGCCATCGCTTTGGCCGCGATGATGATCATGATGACACCCATCAGATATTCATACCATTTCAGTTCCTTGAAACTCTTTTTGAGATTGTTTAATTTCACATCATCCATTCTTCTCTTTCCTCCTTATCTTTCATTTCTCTGATCTTTGTACCGCTGATCGGATAATGGATCCGCGGTACATCCACAAGTCGATGTTCAGCTTCGGGATAAGCTCTTCTGAAGTAATCACCATAACTTATCTCTGAACTATATACCGCATCAAGTTTTTCACCTAACAGATTCCTTACTAACGGTGTCTCGGAGTCCCAGTCTTCTTCACCATCAGGTGTGCGAAGTTTTGAGACATCGATCAGAGCCGGAATGATATTGGCGAACTCTTTACAGTTATCACAGATCTTCATTAGCTGTTTCTTCCTCTCCTCCAGCGACAGATACCATTCAGGATGCTCCTTCAATATCTTTTCTTCATCGGCACAACCGTGAAACAGAATGACATAAACTGTTTCACATTCCTTGGCGGCATATTCGACACAATAGTTATGGCCTTTATGGAAAGGCATAAACTTGCCACCATACATTCCGATCTTATATTTCTTATTCATTTGTATTGATCTTCTCCAATACCTCTCTTAATTCATCTGTCAGATATCTCTTTCCTTCTTCAATTAACTCTTTGGGAATCGGATAATATCCTTCAGCCATCGCTCCGGCGATCGCTGCCAGCGTATCGGTATCACCACCTAAAGACACCGCATTTCTTACGACATCTTCATATGAGTAACCTTCAAAGAAAGAAGTTAACGCTTTAGGCAAAGAATCCTGACAGGTCTCATTGTGTTCGTGTCTTTTTCTTAGTACATACAGATTTTCCGACAGGTCATAACCGAATTCTTTTATGACATAATCTTTTATCTCTTCTCTGGTTTTTCCTTTTCTCCCCAGATAGATAACGGCTGCCGTACATTCAGCTCCCTTGACTCCTTCCGGATGATTATGCGTTACTTCAGCTGTCCATCTGGCTACTTCTCTTGTCTTCTTTATAGAGCCATACAACCAGCCGGCTGCCGATACTCTCATTGCTGAACCGTTGCCATAGGAACCATATGGTTTGGGATCAGCCGACTTTAACCAGCGTCTGAACATTCCGCCGTATCCGGCATAGGGATATTTCTTTCCCCATCTGCGCATCGAATCAATAACGTTTTTCTTTATTGTTTCTTCATCGATTTGTTTTCCCGAATCAAGAAGTGCCTCGCCGATCGCGACTGTCATGACGCTGTCATCGGTATAACTGTCCCTTTCTGTAAACAACTTAAATTCTTTTGTCTTACCTCCACGGTCAAATTCAAATCTGCTTCCGATAATATCTCCTAATACTGCACCAAACACATCTTCTACCTCCTTCTGTTTACGCTTAGATAATATCCTGAAAGGATCAGAATATTGTCTCTTTTTATGAGACATCTTATAATGGTTTTAATGGCGATAAAATTTGTGCGCGCCGATATCACGACTCTTAAAGTTGATGCAATGGTCAACTCTGCTAATCCATATGCCCGAGTGGGAGGCGGTGTTGATTCGGCGATTTACAAGGCAGTGGGTCGTGAACGCTTATTAAAAGAAAGAAAAAAGATCGGATCGATCGATGTCGGTACTGCGGTTGCGACACCGGGTTTTGATCTGTGCAAGATTATCATCCATACCGTTGGTCCCCGCTGGATCGATGGGCAACACCATGAACTGGAAAGTTTAAGAAACTGCTATCGAAACTGTTTATCCATCGTTATAAGAGAACAGTGTAAATCAGTTGCCTTCCCTTTGATCTCAACCGGTGTCTATGGTTTCCCCAAAGATGAGGCACTCAATATCGCAACTTCGGAGATAAATGATTTTCTGCTTAAACACAACAACATCGAAGTGATCATCTGTATCTTCGATGAAGATTCTTTTGTCCTGTCCGGCAAGATCGCCGAGAACGTTGAAGAATTCATCAACAAACAGAATGCCCATGAACTGTTAAAGAAGGAATATGGCTCCAACTATGACATGGTCATGGAGAGATCAAAGAAAGCCAAGCTGATCAAGGTCAATAAAAAAGCAGCTTCTTCATCCGAATATGAACTATCTAATGATGATTCAGGTTTCGCTGAAAAGCTCTTGCAGTATGTCGATATACTCAAGGAAAAACCGTCAGTTATCTACAATCGTGCCTGGTTACCAAGAAGGACTTATTCCAGGATCATCGCTGGCAATTACTCACCGCGTAAAGATGCGGTACTTGCTTTGTGTCTTTCTTTAAGACTTAATGTTGAACAGTCAATCGATCTCTTATCGAGAAACTCGATGACTTTTAATCCATCAGATAAAGCCGATCAGTTCATTTTCATCTGTATAAAAAACAAGACCTATGATCTTGAGAAGATCAATGAAGGTCTTGTTAAACTTGGTTTATATGATAAAACTTTTCTGGATCGTCGGGATTAAACCGTTCTATTCAATCGTTATTCTTCCCTCAACGTCCTTATAAAGATCTGTGTAATCATCGATCGATTGGGCATATTCGATCAGCGCGTTGATATCAGTAACACCGCGGCTGACGATCTGACAGCCATCAAAGGCTGTTAAACCATTACCGTTATTAAGGATGACATAATCATTGCTGGCGACGGTATAGGTCTTTTCAAGATCAAGCGGTTCATATTCACCATCGATCAGCACATAGACATCTTTTACTCTTCTGGCATCGGAAGAATAACCAGCGAACAAACCGTTTTCATCAACGGTGACTGCTGAATCTATTGATGTATCGATCGTATATTTGAGGCCGGATACACTTAAGAACCCGCCTGTTTCACCGACCGGAGCCCCATCAAGCTTATAGATCCTCTGCACTTCGCTGGAGTTGTATTCCAGAGCATCAAATATCTGCTGACCGGTCGCTTCAATACAGACCAGCTCATTCATGAACGGATTGACATCGAGCAGATTCTGATAGGTTACAGTTCCTTCCGGAATTGCAGCTCTGACCCCACCGCCGTTAGCCAGGCCGATCTGGGCATCCATTATCTTTCCATAAGCATCAGCTACAAAGTTGCCGGCCGGAGTCTCTCTGTTTCTGGACATTCTGACTCCTTCTTCATCAGCCATCCAGATCGTATGACCGATCGTGAAGATCTCCTGATCAAGGATGACATCGAGTTCGCTTTGTGCTTCTTCGATTACCTGATCGATCTCCCCATCTTTCTTATCATAGCTGTCCACATGCATGGTAGTCAGCGAGCCGTCCTTGCCGATGATCAGTTCACCGACTGCCTGAAGTTTGGTACCGACTGAAGAAAGGATGACATCTTCACCGTCTTTATTAGGGTATTTATCTTCAACGATCAAAAGATGCGCATGACCATCAAGGACTACATCGATACCATTGGTATTATGAATAAAACTTATGGAATCATATGGCACATTGCTGTCTGAGGCACCTAAATGAGTCATAGCGACGACATAATCAGCACCTTTCTTACGGACTTCATCAACGACGCTCTGCACCTTTTCCGCCAGCTCCAGGCCATCATCACCGCTATAGAAGTCATAGACGAATTCGCCATCTTCCTTAAAAAATGCCGGGGTCGCAGAAGTTATACAGGTTGGTGTATCGACGCCGATGAAAGCGACTTTAGTGCCATCATAATCCTTAATGACGTATTCCGGTACATCTTTAAAGATATTTTCCTTGTTTCCCGTATATCTGACATTGGCGAGGATCGGCTGAAATTCCATTATAGAAATCAGTTTGGACAGCTGTTCCATACCATAATCAAACTCATGATTGCCAAAGGTCACAAAATCATAACCTATCTTGTTCATGACTTTGATGATGATCTCACCCTTGGATAAAGCTCCGAATTCGCCACCCTGAACATAATCGCCCAGATCTACCAGGCTGACATATGGATGTTCGGCCTTGGTATCATTGATCAGGGCTTTGAGTGATGACATGGTCAGATTCTCATCGATACCACAGTGAACATCACTGGTATAAAAGATATAGATATCATCTTTAAGCTGTTTTTTATCTTGCAGGAAGTGATGCTTATACACATCAGACCTATAAGTAATAATTTAAACATTCTTTTTATAATCACGTACTCCGGTATTTCAATATCTATTATTTTAACCCAATTTGCAATTAATCTTCCCTGGATACGTAGCATAAATTTTATTTAATATTCAAAAGATTTTAGTACATATTATAATAAAAGAAAATGAGGTTGCATAATATGAAAAAACCAACTATTCTTTTAGCTGCTTTAATGCTGCTGTGCGCCTGTTCCAAAAATGATTCATCATCTACGGTAATTGTTGAGGAGTTTGTAGGAAAGGATGTTCAGGAAGTCTACGAATGGTGTGGAACTCTGGATGACGATCATTCCTGTGAGATCAGCTTCGAAGATAATGCTGAATATGCAAAAGATATCGTATTTGAACAGTCCGAAGCTGCCGGTCACAAGCTGAAAGGCGACATCCACTTCAAGGTCTCCAGCGGTAACGCCACTGAGATCCCTGCTCCGTATATCACGCCGGAAGTTACACTGGCCGATATCGAAGTCTGGAAGGAAAACTCCGGTTTACGTACGCTCAACATTCAGTATGAGACAAGTGATAGCGTTGAAAAGAACCACATCATCAGGATCGAACCTGAGAAAGGTATCTCCAAGGATACACCGGTCACGGTTTATGTTTCTTCCGGCCCGGCTGAACCTGCCAGCACGACTATTGAAATCAAATACGGTGACTATATCGGTATTTCTGTTGATGATTTTGTAAAGAAAGGTAATGAACTCGGCTTGAGTCCTAACCATCAGGAATCAAGGGATAAATACGATCCTAACGTCAAGATCGGAAATATCGTATGGCATGGTTCCGGTGTCTATGAAAAAGGTGAAACTTTCAACTACGGCATCTGTATCAATCAGATCACGGTTACTCCTGGTCAGTATGTAGGCTTGACCGAAAGTGATTTCATCAGGACGGCCAGAGCACTTAACCTTAATCCGGTACATATCAATGGCCGTGATTCCTATTCTGCAAGTATCGCTCAAGGCAGCGTCGTTACCCATGGCAACGGTGTCTATGTGGAAAACGAAGACTTCAAATATGGTCTATCCTATGGCCCGGCTATCGTTCAGCAGGGTTATGAAGGAAGCACCGAAGATGTCTTCCTGGCTTATCTGAGCATGCTGACACTGGGTGGTGACCAGCATACTGCACATTCCGATTCCGTATCTGCCGGCAGGATCATTTCCTACAACTATGGTAAGTATTCTACCGGTGACCTGGTATATTACACTGTGTCTCTTGGTCCGGAAGATGTATATATTGATGTTCCTGATTTCTCCGGTTCCGATGAACAGTCACTGCTCAACTTCTTATCTGCCAACGGTCTGATGGTCGCTTCCAGAAGCGAAGAATCATCACTGATCCCGAAAGGCAATGTCACCTATAATGATTCAGGTAGAATTAAAGCCGGTTCTTCAATAAACTACCGAATTTCTACCGGACCGGTCGTCAATGATCGTGGTGTGATCGATTCACTCGCTGATCTGCGAAATACTGTCGATGTTGATGGTGATTACAACCAGGCCAAGGTAAACATGGGTCAGTATCTCTACAACAAGGGATTCCTCAATTTCGATATCTCTCCTGTTGTATACGCGGGATACAAACCTGGCCATCTGCTGTCTGTAACTGTCAATGGTGAGCCGTTACAGGAAAATCAGTCAATGGAAGCGTTGCTGAATTCGCGTGTCGAAGTCAAGATCTCCTCGCTCCTGTTAGGCGGTTAATATTTAGTGACATAATTGAGCCATCCTTGAAGGATGGCTCATTTTTTTATACAATCCTTGCGGGAAAACCAGGAAGTCTTAAGCTTCTCGGGTGAACCGCTATCAGATGTTAAAATATAAGCAGTTCTTTGAAATGTTAATGTATGTGGTTCCAGGTACAGATCATCACTCAGGTAAAACATTAAGTGCAGATCAGACTTCCTTAAAAAGATTAAGTTCAAACTGAACACATAACAACATACTGATATCAAGTAGCGTTGTGGACTTCACAGTCCTATACGGCAGCGGCTAAGTGGATAAGCCTGTAAGAATAAGGCTTCCCTATAAGGGTTGACAATAATAGCAGACTTCTTACGAAGCCCATTGATCTTCAGTCAATGGGAGATTCACTTCTTATTCTTATCAAACCTCAATCTGTAATCACAGCAATCAGCACCTTCGGCAACCGAAGTCTCCCTTTCGTATCTTATGTGATGGAAACCTTTCATGTACTCCTTGTCCATACTGCAGATACATAAAGCTGCTTTTTCATTTCCTAACTGTTTGCAGATATCATGATATGGACAAGACAGGATATCCACACCATACATGGCAGGCGGCTCACTGACGACCTCGCGTTTATAGCCCAGATCCTCGCCACTCATCTTATCCATGATCTTTTCGATATTGTTCCATAACAGTCTATCCACGCCGGGGATTGAAGTAAGGACATGGACGATCTTCGCATACTTCTTGCCCATTGTCCTTCCGAAATCATTCAACAGTCCTTCTCCATCTTTCCCATTTCTCTCTAACACTCTGTATAAAGCGACAGCCGGCAAAGCCATCGCACCTTTATGTGATTTCAAAGACGGATCGGTTTTAATAATATCGTCATATTCCTTTCCTGCTTCTATCCAAAATTTCTGACCTTCGGTTTTGTCAAAAGTATCGCACAGCTTCTTTCTGAAGCCCTTAAAGAATACCTGTTTATCAAGATCGCTCATAAGTTTAAACCTATCTTACCAGTGTGACTAACCAGCCAACTACAGCGGCCGGGATCAGCGCAAAGATCAGACCAGGGAATATGATCCCCTTCAAGTGGAACCACTTCTGATGATAAGCTTCATCCATGTATTCCGTGCCTTCCAAGCGGAATATCGGCATGTTCGCAAACAGCACCCAATCAAGAAATAAGGTGTCATACAGTCCGATCCACACCATGAGCCCGAAAGAAAGAAAGAAGCCTTCTTTGAATGTTTTCGCTCCGGCGATCAGCGCACAGACAAACAGGATAGCGATAAAGACCAGTATTCCGGAAAGCTTTACCAGGATCACTTTTTTGGATTTATAACTTACATCAACTCTTTCATGAGTTTTAAAATATTCTTCCTGAATATCAGGCGGATAGTTATGAATGTTTGAAACTGAGTATTTCTTTTCTTCGTTAAAAGGTATCGACATTACGATGGCGGTAAATATGCCCGCAAACACCAGCGCTTCAATTACGATCACCAACCAGTTCATATCTGTTTGTCTTCCTTCCTGTTAGCTATAACTAACCCATACTTATTCTATCACCATAATCTGTTATTATATGAGAGAATAGTTATTGATTATGGGCGTACATTTTACTGATTTAACTACAAATATCCTGGTAACGATCATGACGATCGTCATGGTTTTCTTCATGCCGATGGTCGATCGCATCATCTCCAAGAAGCTCGGTATCTCTCTTGATGATTCCTTGAGTGATAATCCGGATGCGGATCATCTTCTTCATATCCGGAAACTGATCCTGATCGGTATCTTTATCCTGTATCTGCTGGTCGTGGGCTATGTGACTTTCTTTTCCCGTTCCGCTTCCAACAGCTATCTGATCCATATATCTTTCTTTCAGGATCTCCTGAACTCCGTTGATATCGAATACGGTCTGTTCGGTTTCCTTAAAAATCTGTTTACCCAAGGCCCCATGGTCGCCCTAAGTCATGTCAGGATCGTCAACTTTGATGATTTTTCTCAGGTATATCTCAATGTAATGATGTTTGTGCCGATGGGTTACCTTCTGCCATATGTCTTTGATTTCTTCAGAAAGAAGATCCGCTTGCGTGTCACCTTCACATCTTTCCTGTTAAGCTTGCTTATCGAAAACCTTCAGCTTATAACCAAACTGGGTTTCTATGATACCGATGACCTTATTTCCAATACCTTAGGCGGTTTTATCGGGGCCAATCTCTATATCATGTTTGCCTATGTATTGACTCATCCTAATTTCAGGAAACAGCTCAGAGACAAACTCAAATGGTCTTTCAAGGCAAAAAAGAAAGCTATGTATCCTTTTGTCTCCCAAAGCCATGTTCAAAGAGTCACGCTGCTTGGATCAGACAAGGAAGCGATCCTTGATTTCTATCAGAACAAGCTTGGCTTACTGCTTTTAAGTTCATTCACCTTTGATGAAGATACTTTCTATCTGTTTGACTACAACGATACGCAGATCGAATTCCGCTGTCATGATTCATATACCAATGTGCATCCGCAGAATGTGATTATTGCCTGCAACAACTCCCAGAACCTCAAGAAACGACTGGAAGAATTCGATATTCCAACTTCGGATTATCGCAATGATCCATATACGAATCTGAGAACCTTCGTCATCTTCGCTCCGGAGAATGTAACAATAACAGTTATTGAAGAATAGAATTTAAAAAAGCCATATGGCTTTTTCTTAAATCACATTATCGAGTTACACTCCGACAGGATGGTGTTGATCTGTTTTCGGAATTCCGGGAAGTATTTCGGAAAGTTCTCCGAACCTGAAGCTCTGATCGTCTTTCCATCATTGACCAGAGCTGAAAATTCAAACATCTCACCGTCACTTACCCCAAAAGGATGTTTACCTGAAAAACCATCCCAGCGCATGATCCCACACGCATTAAGCAGTTCGATCATCATCTCGTTATCACATAGTACTCTTCTATCCAATACTCTTTCATCTTCGTGACCGGAATAATAGATTGTATACTCTGATACTTCAGCGACCTTACCTTTGGAAATGATCTCATATTCTCTGGTCATACGCATACCGCTTATGCGATAGTTTACTTCTTCATATGATCTGATCTTATCTTGTTTAAACAACATCGTTTCCTCTATCAACAGTATACCCTATCAATCCGTAAAACCACACCAATCAAAGCCTTTATATTGTTCCATATTGTTTTTGTACTATAATATTCGTGTATATTTTGGAGGTTTATGTAAATGAAAAAAATATATATATTATTGATAGCCTTAGTCATGCTGCTGGGTTTAGGCGGCTGTTCAAATTCGGGTTCTGCTTCACCTACTAACGGAAGCGACAGCACTGATAGCGAACCGGAAGTCAAAACCCTGGCTGATGATACGACGATGAAAGGCTTAGTCGTTGTTGTACCGGAAGGATATGATGAAGTCTACCGATATGTTGAACAGGATAAGAACGGTACGATAATCGAGAAAGATCTCGGTTATACCTTCGCTGATGGTAAAACTATCAGCTATGCCCTGATGAGTGACACAAACCTGATCGAAACGCTCGGCGAAGACAATCTCAATACCCTGGAAAAAATCGAACGCGATGGTCTGACTTTCTATCTCTACGACGCCGGTGAAGAACACGTGGCTTTTGTTCAGTATGGCGATGATGCCTATGGCCTCGACTATACGCTCCCGGGTGAGGAGAATACGGACAGTTTCAAGGAAGCGATCAACGCCATCGAATTCAAAGAAGACAACAGAGAGGTACTGATCAACGACTCTGATCTCTATGATATCAACTACACTGTCGACTCTTCTTTACCACTCTATGGCATTTCCAACACCTACACCGAAAACAACCAAGGTCAGACAACAGAAAAATCGATCACCTGGAAGTTCGGCGAAAGTGACGCCAATATGGATTTCCGTTTCATGATCAGAGTCTACAAGAATTCAACCCTTGAAGAACAGACTGATCCTCAAAAGACTTACGAAGAAAAGACGATCAACGATATAACCTATACTGTACTCAAAAATGATGATGGAGCACCATACGATTACTTCGTTGAACACAACGGCGATGTCTATCGTATCCGCAACAACGGTGCCAACAACGGCTGGTTCACTTCCCGTTCCGAAGATTCAGAAAAAGCCTTCGAAGCTTTCCTGAACACGATCAGTTTCAAATAAAGGTTAGATAAATAATCAGATAAATGATATAAAAGGGCAAGCCCAATCATGCTGGGAATGCCCTTTTCATATTAGTTTAATGTACCGTTTTTTTATTTCTTATTTGATAAAGAACTTCTTGATCAAGACCACAGCAACGATGATCACCACCACGATCAGAACAAACGGTAAGATACCCAGACTTCTGGTTACCGGATCCGGTGCAACATCAGGAAAAACAAAACCACTTAATTGAAATAAAGCTTTTAAAACAGCATTTGCCATAACAGCCCTCCTATTATTGAAATAAAGTTTAACGTAAGTGACAATGTAAAACAGTTTCTGTTCTTGAGACAACTTCTGTAGATCAGACACTCAACAAGTATCACCAGCGGTTCCAGAACAAGATAAGTCAATACAGTTCCTGTCTGTATACCTTTATGGTACATCAGAAACAATGAAACATATACAAGTAAGGGATTAGTTATGATGTTTGCCAGTGCTACTAAGATCTGTTCCTTTAAGCTTCTTAGGCCCATGATATAGGAGACGATGCCTTCAAGGATGATCGTCAGTAACAGTGGTTTTATAAATATTGTTATATCATTCATTGATTCCGCGTTTATTTGAAATGAATATTCCTAGCAACATCATTATCAGTGACGCTATACAGCAGATGCTGCCAAAAGGGAACGGCGACATGTTTCCAACATAGCCATATAAGACCGGCAGATAGCCCATAAACAAGGCAAAGGTCAGAATACCGAAAGCAAAGCCCGGCAGATCAGTCATATTTCTATAAAGCATGAACAACGTCATCGGCATCGTCATATTGAAAAACATTGAAGCGAGTAAACCAAAAGCCATTTTATCCGCAAAGATATAAGCGATCGCGGCAAAACCCAGACTGATCAGAGTCGTCTTTCTTGCACCGAATTTCGCGGTGATAAAACCACCTGCGCTCTTGCCACAGGATAAAGATAAAGAAAGCAGAGTTGAAGTAAGCTTGCTGTCGTTCCAGGAAAAGGACATTCCCATGCCCGTCAAAGAACGGATGAATACGACCGCAAAACACAATATGATCAGATAATTCAGATCTTTATCTTTAAGATCTGTTCCAACCTGTTCAAATACTCTGTCCTCATATTTCACAAACAGTAATAAACCCAGAACTACAAGTAATACACAGGCAATGATCTGGATCAGGGTAAACATCTGCGAATCATATAAGGCTTTGCCTAAAGACAGTCCAAAAGCTCCCGGAGCTACAAAAACACCGAAACCTTTGCCCTTGAAACCGTCGTCTTCGTCTTCATGGATCGTCAGGACACCGCCACCGACATGAAACAAGGCATTTCCAACACCCATGATGATATGAGAGAAAAATGAGCCACCTATGGTCACCAGAATACCGGCAAGCGTAAACACCAGTCCCGGTAACAGTGTCTTTCTGCTTTTCTTTGTCCAGGCATCAATAAGGATACCCAAAGGCATCTGCAACGCAAACGCAAAGAAGTTATATAAAAGAAAGGCATTATACCGTTCAGCGAAATTCCTGTAGATCGCCAGGGCACAAATAAAATCAATGCCAAAATAGCACAGGAATAAGATGCTGATCCTGTATAAGGCCAGTTTTTTAGACATTCTATCCTCTGCTTATCGTAATACCAAGTTCATCAGCGATCTTTAATCCCAAATCGATCAGATCTTTATCGATGATCGCAAACCCGATCGCGATAGAGTAATCATCATTCTTTTCGATCCAGTCTTTACAGGCCTGCAGTGCCTGTCTCCAGGCTCCTTCTTTCGGGTAGCCGAAGATGCCTGACGAGATAAGCGGAAAGGCTATCGATTTAATACCGTTTTCTTTAGCCAGATCAAGAGAGTTTATATAACAGCTGTAAAGCTGTTCAGGTTCATTGCGCTTTCCGCCCATATACATCGGACCAACGGCGTGAATGATGTAGTCACACAGGTGATAGCCGGGAGTAATTACAGCACTTCCTGTATCACAATGTCCGATCTCATCACAGGCTTTCTGCAGTTCGGTTGCTCCGGCCGCCAGGAATATAACCCCACAGACGCCACCGCCTTCTTTAAGCGAACTGTTCGCCGCATTTACGACGCACTTTGCACCGGTATTGGTTATACCTACTTTTCTGATCTCAACTGTTGAATTGTTTGCCATGATTATCTCCTTTTACTTAGTCATTTCTTCGTCATATTTCAGTAATACCTGATTGAAGAACAGATTTCTGATCTCTTCTTTCTTTGGATTATCTCTTGTCGGATGAACAGCGTTATCCAGGATTATGATCCCGCACTCTCTGATAAAATCGATATAGATCGCTGAACCGGTAAAACCGGTATGGAACAGCGATACATCAGAGGCATAATCACCCGCATTGGTAACATCATCCGCAAACAGCCAGCCCAGGGTTCTGTTTGAATTCAGTATTTCCGTATAGTTCTTGCCAAGCAGATCGACTGTAGAGGCTTTCAGGATCCTGCTTCCTGTCAGCTGTCCGTCATTCAGGATCATTGCGACAAAGCGGCAGACATCTTTGATATCGGAGAAGACTCCGGCATTACCGGCCACGCCACCCATGATATGAGCCTTGCCATCATGGACTTCGCCTTTGATACAGCCTCGCTGTATTGTTACCTCGGTCGGGGCACAATCATCTTCCCGGCCCTTTTCTTTTGGATTGTACATCGTATTGTTCATGCCCAGAGGCTTGAAGATCTCTTCTTCGGCACACTTATCGAGATCGCCCTTGAAGTGTTCAATGATCCTTCCTAAAACGATATAGCCGAAACATGAATATTCCACATATGTTCCCGGTTCATGATTGAGCTTAAGCTTCTTGATGAACTTCCACATATCTTCCTTATCTCTGCATCTCTTGTAGTTCTTGTCATCGGCAGGCAGACCGGAAGTATGGGTCATCAGATGACGCACGGTAATATCATCATAAGGAAAATCAGGAAGGATCGAGCTGACTTTTGTGTGTAATGATATATAACCGTCTTCGATCAATTTAAGTGCCAGAACAGTCGTAGAAACGACTTTGGATAAAGAAGCGAGATCATATAATGTATTGATATTGTTTTCGCTCTTCTCCGGTACCAGTGACTTATAGCCAACGAAATCACATTCATATTCATCCTTTGTGGCAAAACCAAAAGTTGCCCCGCACAATTCACCGGATTCAACAAATCTTTCCAGTATCTTCTTGCCTTCATTGATAAATTGATTAGCCATTGCCTTACCTCTTTGTTAATATAATTAAATTATAATTTATCACCTGATCTTAATGTCAGAAATAGTAAAGATAAAGAAACGGAGCAGTACAATGTCTGACAAGATCGATCTGAAAAAACTGGAAAAAGTATCCGGAGCAGGAGATATTATTTCCAACAACTATTTCAAATGCCCCGATTGCGGCAGTAAGAACTACAGTTCACAATCATGCGTCGTCAGTCCATACAAGACCGTTACGATCTGTATATGCAAAGACTGCGGCAGATCTTGGAACAATACCTATGAATCCAGCCCATCGAACAATAACAACTTTTAAACAGAAGAAGGATAGCAGTTATGTCATTCTTTGATAAAGATACGACCAGAAAAAGAAAGAGCTTGCTTTTCAAAGATCAATCGGTCTTTATGGATTCCAAGCGACGAACGACCGGAACTTCAAGAAAGAGTTTCTTCAACAACAGAGAAGAAGTCTATTTTGATGCCAGCGGGAAGAAGATCGGTACATCCAGAGAAAGCTTCTTCTTCAAAGACGAAGAAGTGTTCAGAAGAAAGAATTAGAAATCACTGAAAGTGTTCAAAATGAAAAGACAGAATCTGTCTTTTCTTTTAGTACCAGTATTTCTTCATCTGCTTCAGAAAATCTTTCTTCAAAGGGTAGACATCATCATCGCCTATGACCGAATCAGTTTCACAATATGGGCATATTGCCGTATATCCTCCGTCTTCTTCTTTGATCCAGTCTCTGATCCCGTTGACCATGAAGATCCTTTCACAGTTAAAACATCCGCAGCTGATACTTCTCAACATAGAATCTCTGTTTTTTCTGGCATAACTATGAGCTTTGACCAGCTCACTGTTTGTATATCTTTTTTCTCTCATCAATTGAATCATAAATCTTTCATAAAAAAACGGTGTCCGTTTTCTTGAACACCGTGTGAATCTCCCATTGACTGAAGATCAATGGGCTTCGTAAGAAGTCTGCTATTATTGTCAACCCTTATAGGGAAGCCTTATTCTTACAGGCTTATCCACTCAGCCGCTACCGTATAGGACTGTAAAGTCCACAACGCTACTTGATATCAGTATGTTCTTATGTGTTCAGTTTGAACTTAATCTTTTTAAGGAAGTCTGACCTGCACTTAATGTTTTACCTGATTGATGTTTGGCAATCAGAACCACATACATTAACATTTCAAAGAACTGCTTATATTTTAACATCTGATAGCGGTTCATCCAAAGAAGCTTAAGACTTCCTGGTTTTCCCGCAAGGATTGTAT
>JAFRJA010000043.1 GCA_017432545.1 Erysipelotrichaceae bacterium | reverse complement strand
TTCATTGACACTCAAATTATATCATCATTCCCCATACAAAAACAAGCGTCCAATCCTTCAAAACATCACTGTTTAAAGGGTTTAAACGCTTGTCTGAAAACAATTATCTATTTTGAGTGTCAAATATTCAGGAAGTTAACGTTAAATATGAAGGCAGTAAGATGTGACGTTTTACAGGAAAACCGTAACTTTTATTATGAAAGGAAAAAGACGTGTTATATTGCCGTGGCAATATATTTATGAATTAAATATTAAAAATATATAATAAGAAGTATGAAGAAAATTATAAATATCATATTGGTCATTGCTCTGCTGATGTTTACAGGTTGCAACAAGACAACTACGGAAGATCAGAATAAGATCAATCCGGAAAGCGAAGCAACAAGCAACAGCATAGCCGGAACCTATTATGTGATGAGCTGTAAGGATAAAGACGGCAATCCTTTGAAGCTTGATTATGAGACCTTACATCTCAACGAAGATGGAACAGGACTGTTTTTCTTGAATGGTGAAGCTTATGAACTCAACTGGACTTATGAAGATAAAAAGTTTGAGTTTATTGATTCAGAGGAAGATAAGTTTGAAGGATATTACAGCAGTGGTCTGATCTATGGAACATATTTTGACGGGATCACCTATATGTTCACAAATGATTACGAGTACGCATCAAGTATCTGGGCAAGTAACGAAAGCGTTGATGAAGTTCCTGCAAACAACAGCGCCGGCAACGTTAATGTTCCAAGTAATTCTGAGGGGACATATTTCTATAAAACAACTTTATATGAACCGACCTATGGCATCAAGACCGCCAACACTTTGGTGCCTTATGGCTGGAGCGTCAGAGTCAATGTGGAATGGGGCCTGATCTCCACGATGTATCCGGCCTTGGCCACGGTCACGCTAACCTCTCCTGATGGCAACGCCACGATCGAAGTCTATTCGACGATGGCTTATATGATGATGGCACGAAATGGCAACTGGGTAGCAGAAGGAACATATCTTGATTTCTACAACATCTTTCTCAACTATAAGAACGCCGGTGAATACAACGACTTCCTGCTGGGGAAGGCCGGAGGCTTCAAGGGTACGGTCATGAACCGTCAGGGACCAAGCTATGAATTCCAATTAGGACTGAATGGCGAAGCTAACACGCTGTTGGCAGCCTTGTCCTCATCATCGGGCACATCGCCGATCGAGGCAGAAGGATCTTTCGAAAAGACGACTTATTTCATTACTGAAGGAAACGCCTATGAAGTAGAGATGGTCTCAAGCGTCGTCATGGCTCATATCAAGGTCATGAACAATCAGGAAACGGTCGAATGGATCGTGCCGCAGACGGCCTGCTTCATCGCCCGCAACGAAAAAGCCTACAGCGATTATAAAGACGTCTTCGATCTGATCGTGGCCAATACATCCTTCTGTGAAAACTTCATCTATGTCGTCCAGAAGAATGCCGCCTATCTCAACGATATGATCCATGCCTATCTGATGGAACAGGCCTTCAAGCCAAGCGGTTCGGACATCGAGGGCTGGAACAGCACTTACACAGAGACTGATCACGATAAATGGATCAACGCCTGGGACGATGTCATAACGGAAAGAGATGCTTATACAACGACCGATGGTGAACAGATCAAGGTCTCAACGGCCTATGATGCAGTCTACCAGAACGGTGATACGATATATGCCGGCCCACAGACCGATCTCGGGGTGGACTGGACCCAATTAAACAAGGTGGAGAACTGAGATGAAAACATTATTGAAAGGAACACTTATTCTGATGATCGCATTAACATTAAGCGGCTGCTTCGGTTATCACAAGATCAACTATGATAACACCAGCAGAGACATCGTCTCCTGTCCGAAAAGAGCCAGAGAAGGCGATATCGTCAAAGTCGAGACCGTAAGCGTCTGTGATGCGGATCTCTACGTTTATCTGAACGGCACCGAACTGAAACCGATCAAAGAAGGTTATTATGAGTTCACAATGCCTGATCATGATGTGGAAATAAGAGTCGCGATCGTTTCCAACGGACTGGCTTAAGAAAGGAAAAGAATATGAAAATTAATGAAGAAGGAAAATATGTCTGGTCATTTGACATGGACATGAGAAAGAATCCCTCCATACTGAAATTCGTTCTGAAGATCATTTTGGCGATACTGATCTTTCTGTTTCTGTTTTTGGCCTTTTTGGCGATTAAAGACAGAGACTGGGAGACTTTCTTGTGGGCTGGCAAAATACTGGCCGGCTGTTCACTGGTGATCATTGCGATCTGTTATGTAGCGTACTGGCTTGTGACCAAATACTTCGGGGGAACTTATTCATGGTGCTATGAAATGGATGAAGATGGTATCCGTTACTGGCAACCCGAGGAACAGGCCGAAAAAGCCAGAAACATCGCCAAGACTTCCGCGACCGTAGGAGCCGTCACCGGCAACCTTGGTTTAGCTGCCGCCGGTACAGCCAACGCATTAAGCGATGTGAATGAGGTCAAATTCGACAAGGTCAACTTCTTAGGCAAAAGCGAAGAAGAAGACATAATCACGATGCATACGATTCTGATGCATCATGTGATCTATGTCGATAAAGAAAATTTTGATTTTGTCTATAACTATATCTATGACAGAGTAAAACATTAAAATAAGATGAAGTATACGATCAAAGACGATAATTCCGGAGCCACCATACTGAGTTACGAATTATCCAAAGGATATAAGACACAGGGAATTATGGAGGTTGAAAAATTCCCTTTAAATATGCGTCTTAAATTAAGAAGTGAAGCAGTTAAAGAAAGCTGTACGATCCATTATGAATCAGGTGACTGTTTTATCTATGAAAAGATCCCTGATCCAAGACTTAAATATATCCAATATCCATATAACGATAATGGACGTTATTATTCAAAACCTCTGGCTTTAAAAGAGGAAATTGATAAACTGGCAGAGAAGCTCTTAAAGAAAAAAGTTGAAGCCATTACTTATTATGATCTGCCGGACCAATTAAAGAAGAGCTTAGAAGAAAGCTTTCACAATCTGGTCAATGGTTTTGTTCAAAGTGCACAGCAGTCTGCATCGATGGTCACTTTCCCGATCGGAAATGTGATCCGCAAATATCTGTGTGACGGGGCAGTCGGTTTATATGAGGACAACGGAAAGATACTGGCGATCTTTTTGTGCCGGGAAGGTCTTGAATATGATATGGTCCAGACCTGTGGCGTAAGTGAACAGTTAAGTGATCTGCCATATGGGCAGACGCTGGACAATCCGTATGCGAGTGCTTCTAACTGCGAATGGGATGTGCCATATCTGGTCTATATGATCTCTGATGATAAAAACGATCTCAAGGATTTTATGAGTTTAGTAGAAACCATTAAAATTGAAAAAGATGCGATCGCTTATGGCCGGCAGATTCAGCAGCAGGTTGCGATGCAGAATCAGGCCTACTTCAACAGCCTCTTCGCCAATCAGGCGCAGGGCTGGGCAGCATCAGACAGATTAGGTCAGCAGTTAAGTCAGGACCTCGATCAATTCCACAGCAATCTTAATCAGCAGATGGCACAGTTTGATGCGAGAATCGATCCGGGCAATAATGGCGAAAGCTATGATGACAGGATTCAGAGGATGCGTCATGAATCGATCATGGGTGTGAACACCTATGAAAGAGGTGATGGTACGACTTATGAATATGACAACAGCGCGGACCGCGTCTTTGAAAACAATTTAGATAATACCAGCCATTTCGGTACCCGTAATTATCTCGATGATTATGTTCCCGAGGGCTGGCATGAGATGAAGAAAAAATAGGAAAGAATATGAAGCAGATAAAGTATATATTGGTATTTTTGTTTCTGTTGAGTGCCTGTGGTTCAGGTATCAATCAGAAAGAAATAGATAAGACTATCAACGAATATAAAGAAAAAATCAGTGATGTGACCTGGCACGGCATTGATAATAAACAGATCTATCGTTTCAACTTTGATGGCAGTGTCGAAGAATACATGAATGTCTCCGAGCCAAATAACTGGGAACTCTACTATGGCAACCAGTGGCACGATGACGTGACCAAGATGAGTAAGAGTCAGCGGGAGAAGTGCGGCTATTATCTCTCCTACACTTCGCCATTATATGGTGACAAGACGACTATAAGGGTTTCATTCAATGAAGATGGTGATCTCGTGCTTGGCGAATATACGCCGACCACTTACAAGAAGGGGATCGATGTGTATAAGGAGATACCGGAAGATGTGTCCCTTGATGATTTCTTCATCGGTACCTTTCCGGCAAACAACTGGGGCGTCTTTGCGGACGTGACAGGGGATGAGAGTAAAGAAGGAGAGCTCTGGATCTTTCAGGATGATGGTCTGGGAGCCAAGAGTGTAGGTTCCTATAATGGCGAACTGATCAATCCTACCCACTTCAGATGGGGCGTCAAGGACGATCTTCTGTTTATCGAAGTGGCCAGAGATGAAGAATGGATAAAGGATTATGGACATCATGACCTCTATGTCTATAAAGTGGAAAAAGGCGATAAGGAATTCTGGCTCACACCGTATCTGGAGATACAAGGAGTTTATACCAACCATTACAGAGTAACGAATAAAGTTGATATCTACAGCTGGTAAGATGAAGAAATTAATAAAAGGAGTAATCATTCTGATGGTAATGTTGAGTGTATTCGGCTGCGAATCAAAGAGTTATAAAGTCAAAGCCGAGGGTTTTGAGAATGTGAAGAAGAGTTATAAAGAAGGAGAAAAGGTAAAGATCAATTTTCCTTATATCGCTACCGATACCGATTATTATTTCTATGTAGATGGCGCAAAGTATAATGCGAAGTATGAAAACGACAAGGGCTATGTGATCGAATTCGTGATGCCGGAACACGACGTCGAAGTAAGAGTCGATTCGAAAAACTCGATGGAGATGTTGGATCCATATCAGGATATAGTGAAGATCACTTATCAGCGGATGTGGGAATCTATGGAAACTGGTGAAACAGAAGACCGGAATATGATCTCTCAGATCATGTGGACGCTCAACAGGGTCGTTATCAGCGATAAGGAAAACGATATCAGCGTCGATGATTATGGTGATCTGATCATCATTGAATATGAAGGCGGCTTTGAAAAGACTTATTACTTTGAAGAGAATTATTATGTAGACAGAGAAACAAACAAACACTACGAAGTTACAAGTGGTTTAAAAGAATTAAGAAACGTATTAAGTGTTTTGATAAAAGAGGATTAGAAAATGATAACAATTGTTGACAGCAACACCAAAATGCCGATCATGACCTGTGAATTGCCGGATGGCTACAAAAGCGCAGGTCTGATGGAAGTAAGACAGTACCAGCTGAGCCGCAAGATCCACCTGGAGATGAAAGCTGAAAAAGGAAACTGCCTGATCGGTTTTCAGAACGGCGAAGAATATGCCTATGAAAAAAAGACCTTGCAGACATTTTTTGGCGCTACCCCGAAAAAGCCTTTAGGCAGCCGCAACGAGAGCGGAGTCATCATGGCCGTGCCAGTGTCTTTGACTGATGAACTTGATGGGGTCGCTTCAAGTATCCTGCAGAAAAAGGTCAAGGCTAAAGACTATATGGATCCTTCGCCGAGTTTGATCGAGAGGATGAAAACTTCCTATAACAGCTATGTGAATAATATCGTTTCGGATGCCCAGACCGGGGCGCAGGTCTCCGGCGGACAGCTCGGTTTCGTGATCAGGAATTATCTCTGTGACGGTGGCATCGGTATCTATGAAGAAGGCAAGAAGATCGTGGCGGTCTTTCTGAATCGTGAAGGGATCGAGTTTGATTGTGTCCGTGGTTACGGTTTCGCGGAAAATATAACAGGCGAACCTTTTGGCCAGGCTTCTGATAATATGGCCGCAATGGTTTCAAGTGCTTCCTGGGCCGTGCCTTTCATAGCTTATATGGTCAGTGAGGATAAGAAAGATCTCGCGGTTTTCCTGAATTTTATTGAAAGCCTTAAACCGGCGGAAGAAGTCAATAATTATGCCACGAGAGTCGCACAGGAAGATCACCAGTATGTGATTCAGCAGGCACAGGCTACTACGATGAGAACTCAGGCGGAGATAAACATGCTGAATGCTGCGCAACAGCAGCGGTTTGCGGCGATGGATCGTTTAGCAGCCCAGAGCTCCAGAGACATGGATGAATGGCGCGCCAATCTGAACGCTTCGATCGCGCAGAGCGATCAGCGTTTCAATCTCGGTTCCTCATCATCAAACGTTGAGAGCTCGGACGACTACATCCAGAGGATCCGTCATGAAGCGATCATGGGGGTTGAGACCTATGAAAGAAATGACGGTTCGACAGTCGAATATTCAAACTATGCGGGCCGCGTCTTTGAAAGCAACCTGGATAATACCACTCATTTCGGCACACATCATTACTATGATGACTATGTACCGGAAGGCTGGCACGAGATAAAAAAGAAATAAAAGATGAACTTCTACGAAAAGACCTCGGAAGCTGTTCCGACTCTAAGCAAGAGCGAACAGGAAGTATTCAACTACATCGTCAAGAATCTGCATGTCGTCAAAAACATGTCGATCAGACAGCTATCGGAAAAGTGTTTCGTTTCGACAACGACGCTTTTCCGTTTTGTGAAGAAACTCGGTTATGAAGGTTACAGCGAATTCATCGATGATGTCAGGGAAACCGAATATGAATCACGAAGAGTAGAGATCCCTAACATCGTCGCCAACGATGATTATCGCGATTCCTATCTGAAGAACGTCATCGAGGCGGTCAAGGTCATAACTGATGAAAAGATCGACAAGTTTGATAAACTGATGTCTCGTAATCCGGACATCTATATCCTGGCGGAAGGTCTAAGTGCCGAAGTAGCGACTTATTTCAAGCGTCTTTTCGTTTCCTGCGGTTACAACGCGGAGATTCCGGGCGAGGAATACGAATTCAAGCGTATCCTTAAAAAGGTCAAGAAAGATGATATCCTTTTAGTGCTTTCCTATAACGGCAACAACAAGAGCGTCATCCATCGGATCGAGAGGATCTTTGCGATCTCGACCCCGAGTATCGTTTCGATCACGCGTTCTGATAACAACGCGATCCAGAACATGTCGGATCTGAATTTCTATGTCTTTGCGGATGAAATAGAGTATGAAGGAGAGGATATAACCTCACGGATCGGGATGATCGCGATCATGGAGACACTGATGTATAAACGAATCGTTTCCGACCGGAACAGTGGAACAACGTTCCATAAAATGTAACATTGTGCAATATCTGTTCCAGGCGTTTCTTTATGTGTCTGATTTATTGAGAATACTACCGTAATGGTGGTATTTTTTTGTTAGAAGATATGTTTACAGATAATGGAAATAAAACGGGCTGTTATATCTGTTTCCGGAAAATGTAAACGCTAACAGAAACGAAAGGAATAATTTATGGCAAAAAGAATTGAAGGAAGCACACCAAGAGAAGATGGTTTTCGCTGGCCGGGTGAGTTTGAACCTCAGTCACAGGTCTGGATGATCTGGCCGGAACGACCGGATGTCTGGCGAGATGGCGGCAAGCCGGCTCAGGAAGCTTATAAGAATGTGGCTTTAGCAGTATCTGAGTTTACGCCGGTAACGATGCTGGTATCAGCGGAACAGTACGCTCATGCCAGAAATGTCTTACCACCTGAGATCAGAGTCATCGAGATGTCAAACAACGATGCCTGGTTCCGTGATACCGGACCGACTTTCATCAAGAACGACAAGACCGGTGAGATCAGAGCCTGCGACTGGGCATTCAATGCCTATGGCGGTTTCTATGACGGACTTTACTTCCCTTGGGACAAGGATGATGCTTTGGCACAGAAGGTCTGTGACATCGAAGGCATCGATACCTATCGTACGCCGGACTTTGTGTTAGAAGGTGGTTCGATCCATGGTGATGGCGAAGGGACGATGCTGACGACGGAGATGTGTCTGTTATCTCCGGGCAGAAATCCGCATTTAAACAAGGAAGAGATCGAAAAGAAGATGTCCGACTATCTCTCTATCGATAAGGTCATCTGGATCAAAGACGGTATCGATCCGGAAGAGACGACAGGACATGTCGATGATGTAGCCTGCTTCGCAAGACCCGGAGAAGTCATCTGTATCTGGACTGATGATCCGAACAACTCCTTCTACAGAGAGTGTCATGAAGCTTATGAGACGCTGTCTAACGCAACCGATGCCAAGGGCAGGAAGTTAAAAGTCCACAAGCTGACGATGCCTAAGAAGGATGTCACGATCGGGAAAGATTTCACGATCGACTATGTAGAAGGGTCTTTACCTAGAGAAGAAGGCGATGTCTGCATCGCTTCCTACCTCAATTTCTTAATAACCAATGGCGGTATTATCTGTCCGCAGTATGACGATGAATATGATGAACTGGCGATCAAACAGTTACAGGAAATTTTCCCTGACAAGAAGGTCGTCGGCGTCAGATCCAGAGAAGTCGTTTATGGCGGCGGTAATATTCACTGCATTACACAGCAGCAGCCTAAATAAACAGGAAAGGGATAAATATGAACAATAACAAAGTTTCTCTTACCAAGACCGTATTGTTTACGGTATGTTCGATTCTGGTCTTGGACTCATTCGTAGCGCCGACGATCATCGGTGTATCGTCAATCACGATCTGGATCATCACGGCGATCTTCTTCTTCATTCCTTACGGCTTATTATCTGCAGAACTGGGAAGCACATACCCGGATGATGGCGGTATCGTTTCCTGGGTCACAAGAGCGTTTGGCGAATTCTGGGGCGTTCTGGAAGGCTGGATGTACTGGATCAACGTTGCCTTCTGGATGCCGGCGGTCTTTACAGCCTTCTCGGGCTGGCTCGTTTTAGCTATCTGGCCGGAAATGCCGGTATTCTTACAAGCCGCGATCGCTATTGCGATGTGCTGGGTCATCGTCTATATCGGTGTCAAAGGTATCGATCTTTCTGTTGAAGTAGCCTCTATCATGGCTTATCTGAAGATGGGTATCCTGGTATTACTCGGTATCTTAGGTATCATCTACGGTATCAAGAACGGTCTGGCAAACGATTTTTCACTTGCCAACTGGATCCCGTCCTTTGCGGATATCATCAATCCTGAAGACGGTGGTTATTTTGCGGTCATTGTCTATAACCTTTTAGGTTTTGAACTGATCGGTTCCATCGGTTCCCAGATCGAAGACCCGAAACACACCGTTCCGAAGATGACAATCATCGCCGGTATTGCGATCGTCGCGATCTACTGCTTAGGTTCGTTCGGTGTTTTAGCCGCTATTCCGGCAGATCAGATCGATTCGGTTGACGGTTTCGTTTATGCCTTAAAAGAACTTTGCACCGTTTTCGGTCCTTTAGGAAACGTTGTCTTCTACATCGTAATCTTCGGTGCGATCCTGACTTTAGTCGCCAACATGATCACCTGGACCTTAGGTGGCAATGAAGCTTTCATGGCTGCCGACCTCGATAAGAGATCTAAATTCCTTGGTCACAGACATCCTAAATACGGCACCGCCGACAACCTCTACTATGTCATGGGATTCGTCTCAAGCTTGCTATTAGTACTCAACTATTCATTATCAGGAGATGCCAACGAAGTATTCTGGACGATCTTTGCTTTCTCATCGATTGTGTTCATGCTTTGTTACTTGTTGATGTTCCCGGCAGCTTTGAAACTCAAGTTCACGGATGATACACCAAGAGTCTATGAAGTACCTGGTGGCAAGGTCGGTATGGTCATCGTCTTCATCCTGTGCATGTTCTCGGTCGGTGCCGCAACTTATTCGCTTCTGGATCTTGATCCATCAAGCTTTGGTTTCTGGATGCAGCTGGTCGGTCTGATCCTGACTTTCGGTGTTGGCATCTATCTGTACTATGCAGGTAAGAAAAAATAATTATAGGAGAGAAAATGAAAAAAGATTTTTTAACAGTCAACGACTTTACGAAAGAAGAATTACTGGAGATCATCGATGTCTCCAGAGCGATAAAGAAATCGATTCAGGAAGGCTACTATCCGCCACTCATGAAAAACATGACCCTGGCCATGATCTTCCAGCAGTCTTCCACCAGGACCAGATGTTCATTTGAAACAGCCATGACCCAGTTAGGTGGCCATGCGCAGTATCTGGGCCCAGGCATGATCCAGTTAGGCGGACATGAGACCATCGAAGATACAGGCAGAGTATTAAGTGGCTTAGTTGATATCATCATGGCCAGAGTCATCGAACACAAGACGGTCGTCGATCTGGCTAAAGCTACTACTATTCCGGTAATCAACGCCATGTCTGATTACACTCATCCTACACAAGTCATCGCCGATACAATTACGATGATGGAACACTTACCGGCCGGCAAGCGCTTTGAAGATTGCAAGGTCGTATTCTGCGGCGACTTCACTCAGGTAGCGGCATCATTAGGTTTCATCTGCACAAAACTCGGCTGCCACTTCGTCTTCTATGGCCCATTAGGTAATCCTAAGACCCAGCCATTTACCGAGAAACACAAGAAGATCTTTGAAGAAAACTGCAAGATCTCCGGTGGTACCTGGAAAGTAACAGAAGATGAAAAAGATGTTGAAGGAGCTGACTTCTTCTACACCGATGTCTGGTATGGCTTATATGAAGCAGAGTTAAGCAAGGAAGAAAGAACGGAGATCTTCAAGAAGTATCAGGTAAACAGACAATTGATGGAAAAGGGAGCTCTCGGATGCAAGTTCTTACACTGCTTACCTTGTACCAGAGGCGAAGATGTCACTGATGAAGTTGCGGATTCCGCATCATCGCTGTGTTGGGAAGAGGCCTGGAACCGTCTGACAGCCATGAGAGGCTTACTGGTATACTTCACCAAGAACAGAAGAAAATACAGCGAGACACACAAGGCAGCAGCCAAGGAAGATCTCGATAAGGTCTTAGAGAAATACGGATACGACCTGTATTAAATATGTCTAAAAGATTAGTAATAGCCCTGGGCGGAAACGCCCTGGGCAATTCTCCGAAAGAACAGCTGGAGCTGGTTAAACAGACTTCTTCAACGATCGTCGATCTGGTTGAAGAAGGCTATGATGTCGTCGTTGGACACGGCAACGGTCCGCAGGTCGGCATGGTGAATCTGGCTTTTGAGAATTCACACAATAAAGTCGGTGGCACTCCGGAGATGCCTTTCCCGGAGTGCGGAGCCATGACACAAGGGTATATTGGTTATCATCTGCAGCAGTCCATAGGTAAGGAACTCAAGAAAAGAGGCCTCGATAAACCGGTAGCGACCATCGTTACGCAAGTCGAAGTTGATAAGGCCGATCCGGCTTTTGAGAATCCTACTAAACCTATCGGTTCTTTCTACAGTAAAGAAGAAGCTGATAAGATCGTGGCAGAAACAGGTTATACCTTTGTGGAAGATGCGGGTCGAGGCTACAGAAGAGTCGTGCCTTCACCTAAACCGGTGTCGATCGTTGAACTGGAAACAGTTGAAAAGCTCGTTTCTCAGGGCTGTGTCGTCATCACCGTCGGTGGCGGTGGTATCCCGGTAATCAGCAAGGATGGCTGGTATGAAGGAACAGCGGCCGTTATCGATAAAGACCGCGCTTCTGCCAAACTGGCAATGGATCTTAACGCCGATATGTTGGTCATACTGACGGCTGTTGAAAAGGTCTCGCTTTATTTCAATACGCCTGATCAGAAAGATCTCGATGAGATGAGTATTGATGAGGCTAAGAAATATATTGCGGAAGGCCATTTTGCCAAAGGAAGCATGCTTCCGAAAGTTGAAGCCTGTATTGAATATGCGGAGAATTCTGAAAATGGTTCAGCTCTGATAACTTCTTTAGAAAAAGCCAAGGAAGCTTTACAGGGCAAGACCGGCACATTGATACGCAAATAGAATATGAAGAAAAGAGAATCTAGTACTGAAAAATTCATCAAACTAATGAAGGATGAGGAAACAAGAAAACTCATGGAGCTTGCGCTTAAGAAAGCCCATGAACAAAATCCCGATCCTTCAACAAACCCAGCTTCAAACCTGGAAGAGTTTTATGATTTTCTGGACTGGGCTGTAAAGTGTATGCCTTGGAACGTTCTTAAAGATCGCAAGCCCACTTCGCTTCATGACGATGTAGTCCAATCGATCAACTACTTTTGGTTCGTCTTCGGTCAGTATCTTGAACCGTTAGAAGACAAAGGCTATTATCTGCCTAATCTTGAATATCACGAACCGATAGCCTCCTGGATCAGAGATTTCAGCGATGACTGGGGATATTTCCTTTCAACGGAAGAATCATGGAACGATGAATATTTCGCAAAACAGTTTACAGATGATCGCTTTGGCATGAATGAAGGCTGGTATGGTGATAAGAATATCTGGAAGACTTATAATGAGTTCTTTTCCCGTAAACTTATTGATCCATGTGTCAGACCGATAGGGAATGCGCCATTAGTATCGCCATCAGATTCAGCGATCGAGGGTTACTTCCACATCAAGGAAGACGGTTATGTCGAAGATGAAGGTGTTACGATCAAGGGACACAGGTTCTATACTGTTGATGATCTGCTTGGTGAAGAATCGGATTATCATGGCGTATTCCATAACGGAACCTTGACCCATACCTTCCTGAACGTCAACGACTATCACCGCTATCACTTCCCGATCGACGGCAAGATCCTTCAGATGTATAAGATCAAAGCCTTCAATGCGGTAGGTGGTCATACAATTTATGATCCTGAACTCAAACGCTATGTGCTTCTTTGCTCGGATTCCTCCTGGCAAGCCAGGGAGACCAGGGATTGTGTCATCTTGGATACCGCTTATGGCAAAGTCGCAGTCCTGCCGATCGGCATGTCACAGATCTGTTCCTGTAACTTTGAAGAAAACCTCAAAGTCGGTGATGAAGTAAGAAAAGGTGATCCGTTAGGTTACTTCTTATTCGGTGGCAGTGATATCGTGATGCTGTTTGAAGAAAAAGTTGAAGTAACACCGATCGCAAAAGCAGGCGAACACATCCTGATGGGTGAAAATTACGCAGATCTGAAACTTAAATAGAAATCGAATATTGACCTTGACCCTTTCAGAGATATTCGGGATCTGCACATTTATAGAAGAAGCTGTCCATGTGATGGCTTCTTTTATAAATTTGTGCCCGATAAACTATAATAGACGTAAGAAAGATAGCGGAGGAAAAGAAGATGGAAAACAAAGAACTCAAGAACGAATCCCTGGAAAAAGTAGTTGGCGGCTTCACGACCTCAACTTATACAGATCCAGACGGAAATACCACCATTACCCAGTTTGGTGTCCTCGATGTGTGCAGCGGCTGCGGTGCCTGCCTTGGGGTCTGTCCGACCGGCGCTATCACTATTGGCCCTAACGGAGCAGAGATAGATGGTGATATCTGCGCACTTTGCTGGTGCTGTGCAGACATTTGTCCATTAGGTGCGATCAGCGAAAAACAGACCTTCATTCCAGCTCCAACAACAGATTAACTGAATGATTGGCTAAAAAAGATTATTAAGACACATAAGCGGGAAGCATAAGTACCGCTTTTTATGTTGGGCTTTTTACCTTTCTTTCAATAATAGCGAAAATGGCAATCGATAAAACCGGTTGCCATTTTTACACCCGTTGTCCTTTTTGGCGGCGGTTTTGTAATGGATGTAAAAACATGTATAATAAAAGTGTAACTAAAAAACAGTTACAGAAAGGCATATATGTCAAAGAAAAAGAATTTGATAGAGAAGCTATACCGAAAACCTTATCCGAAAAACTTCACTACAAGAGAACTTGATACACTCATGGGGAAATGCAACTGTACTAAGTTTCAGGGAGGAAGAGGATCTGGAATAGGTTATGTCCATAATCCAACAAAAAGAATCGTTCAGTTTGATGGGCCACACCCAGGCAACGAATTATATAAATATCAGATAGAGAAGATAAAGAAATTTATTGATGAAATTGGTGAAAAGGAGACAGATTAAATATGAAATCAGACATGATGAAATATAAAGGCTATAAAGCTACGATTTCCTATGACGAAGACGATAAGATATTTGTCGGTGAAGTTTTCGGAATCTCCGATTCACTGAATTTTCATGGAAGATCCATTGACGAATTAGAAGAGGCGTTTCACAATTCCATAGATAATTATCTAGAGATTTGTGAAAAAATCGGAAAGAATCCTCAAAGAGAATTTTCCGGAACCTTTAACGTCAGAACGACTCCCGCATTGCATGAAAAAGCCGCTGAGTACGCTGCAGATAACGGAATCACTCTAAATCAGACAATATCGAGAGCTTTGGATGCTTTCTTCAGCAAAAAAGCCAAAGCATAATTTTTAATTATTTCATTCTTAAATGACCTAGAGCACGGATTTTATTTTAAGCTTTGTGCTTTAGGCATTAAAAAAAGAATTGTTTTTTTTGCTTGTTAAGTTTGATGATTAAACATCAACAAGACTGAAATTTTTTTAGTAAATTCAGGATAGTGAAATGGATTTCACAAAAAAAAGAAACCTGCTTTGACTTCTTTCTTAGAATGTTGCATCGTAGCGTTCATAACAGTTGATTATCTTACTGTCTTTGAATTTTGTTTCTCTTGGTAAGTTGTGGCTGTACGTCTGATGAATGTGGCCATAGAACCAGAACTTAGGTCTGTATTCCATCAGGAGCTTTTCAAAACAGTCAAAACCCTGATGCGCATAGTCATCCATATCGCCATAGCCTCTGATCGGGGCGTGGGTAACGATGATGTCGACACCGCCGTATTTACTGATCTTTCGTTTGATCCTTCTGATCCTTCTTTCCATTTCCTGTTCGCTGAACTGATATTTACTCTTGGCATAGCGTAAAGAACCGCCTAAGCCCAGGATCCTGATGCCTTTATGGATGATCAGATCATCATCGATACAGGTACAGCCCTTTGGAGGTCTTTTATCTAAGCGGGAATCGCGGTTGCCATGGACATAGTACAGATGTTTATTGGACATCTTCGCCAAAAACTCCAGATATTCTGGGTCAAGGTCACCGCAGGAGATCAGGAAATCAGCGTCACTTAATTCAATGCGGGCGTATTCGGAATACAGGTTCATATTGGTGATATCGGAAACACAGACGATCCTGTATGGTCCGTGGTTGTAGTAAAGACGTACTTTGTTGTCGTGAACAATTCTGTTGAGTTCGCGGTCACTCATGGCCAGAAGTTTGTCATAGCCATAAACACCCATCAGATCGACCAGACAATCAGGAACAGAAGTTGGAATGGAACGTTTGGTGATATATGGTTCAAGACGTTCGAGAAGACCTAAGGCATTCAGCTTTTCTTCTTTTGTCCAGAGCCGACCAGAATAATTACCCGCAAGTTTATTGAAACGACTGTAGTATTGTTTTCTGGAGAACTGTAAAGAATACAGATCGGATCTGTCATAGAAACTCAGAAATTCCAGATAGGCATCAACTTCTTTACTTTTCTGATCGGGAATGATTCTGATGACATCAGCCAGGATGTAGACGACGCCATAGGATCTTAAGACGGAAACCGTTTTTTCTCCTTCAATAATGTAGAACTTGCCCAGGTATTCATAAGCGCTTACGGATTCCTTTACGCCTTCAAAAGAAAGATGCTGGTCACAGACCGCTTGCCACTTGGCGGCAAATTCGCTTCGTTCATTGAGTATAGGCATGAAGTCAGCCGAAAAAGAAGAGGCTCTGGCTTCTGTAAGGGTTCCGATAATCAGCCTTGCCGGAACATACATCACTCCAAGATCCTCTTTTGAACATTCACGGATATCTGTGATCTCTTCCAATACTAAAGGATGGGTATTAAGCTTTCGCTGACGCTGTTTATGGACGTTCTCTTTACCTCGTTTTAATGCGTATTGATACTGTTCAAGGGAGTCGATAGGCTTTTCCATTGAAGATCTTCTTTTCTTCATTATAGCAATGAAATACCGCTTTGTTCATGACAACAAACAATAAGAAAGAAAAACATGTTTATTTGAACGACCCGAAAAAGCTTGTTTTTGAGTTTATAATTAAAGAAGATTAAGAGGAAAAATATTATGAATAAGAAGATACTTAAATACCTTAAACTGTTTCTGCTTGTTTTTCTGTTTATCAGTCCTTATAAACTGAATGCAGACGACAAGGGTTATGAACTGGAAGAAGTTGTCGTCTTAAGCAGACACAACATCCGCTCACCTTTATCGACTAAAGGATCGATCTTGGACAGCGCCACTCAGCACGAGTGGTACAACTGGTCTTCCAACGCTTCGGAATTATCGTTACAGGGTGGCATGCTGGAAACAGCGATGGGACAGTATTTTCGCAAATGGCTGGAAAAAGAAGGTCTTATCGAAGAGAATTACCGT
>JAFRJA010000042.1 GCA_017432545.1 Erysipelotrichaceae bacterium | reverse complement strand
TTCGGTTCACCGGTACAGACCTACGTCTATACGCAAGGTAAAGGCGCTGATTATATTGCAAAATACTACCTTAAAGAAGTCAAAGGCAAATCATCGATGGGTGATCTTGGTTTTGCGGATATCACAATGACCACCGTTACACTGCAGGATCTCAGCTTTGTACCGGAAGTTGAAGTTGAAGATATCTCGATCATTTCAATCAACAACAGTAAGGAAATAAATGATGCCTTACTGGCAAGCAAGAACCGTGTAGCCGTATGCGATGAACTTGATGTAATAAAACAATATGACGAATACATAGGTGACTATAAGCGTTGGGCCGGTAAGATCAGAAAAACCGTAAACTTCCGCAAGGAAGGCATCGTGATGAAACCGGAAAGACTGATGGTCAATACTTCAGCTGATAATCGTCAGGTCAAAGAACCGACACACGAGGCCGGTTATGTTCTGTTCTATGATGAAAAACTGGATCTGAATGACAGAAATAATCCTTTGCCACTGGTGCTGTGTTTCCATGGCGGTGGTGATACTGCTGTAGCGACAGCTGTTATCGGCGAATGGCCACAGATCGCCAAAGAAAACGGTTTTATTTTGTGTGCTGTGGAGATGCATTTGAAAGTCACGGCCAACGAGACGATGCAGATAGTTGATGAACTGTGTAAAAAATATGCGATCGATGAAACAAGACTATACGCGACTGGCTTCTCAATGGGCGGCATTAAGTCATGGGATATGTATCAGGAATACCCGAAACGTTTTGCGGCTTTAGCTCCGATGGATGCGACCGTCGATGTCGGTGAAAATGCGCAATTCTCCAAGTCGCCATGTGTAAACGAAGACACGATGGTTCCAGTGTTCTATATCGGAGGTGAAAATTCGCCATTAGCCGAACTGCCATTCCAGGAAGGCAAATGTGCCAACCGTGTAGCATATACTTTCAAAGTTAACAAAGTTGTTACTCCATATACTGCATTAGGCAAAGCTAAAGAAGAATGGGAAGAACCGATCTATGGTGTCAAAGCTGATGAAGAAGAATTCCTGCACGATCCTGATTTTGAAAACAGTGTCACTCATGTCAGATCGTTCTATTCCGAAGATGGAAAGATCTACACTAAGTTCGTCTCTATCAGCAATCATCAGCACGAGATCCGTCCATTCACCTGCCGGATTGCTTACAGCTTCATGAAACAGTTCAGGCGAAACAAAGACGGAATAATCGAAACAGCTTAATAAACTAACCTGATTATACTCACCAGATTCAAGTCGCAGGCTCAGAAGAGAATGCGACTTTTTATTTTTTTGTAAAAGTTATATTGTTCTAACAAATTAAAAAATGGATATGTTAAAATAAGTGAAAAACAGAAAGGTTATTCGTCATGAGAGATATTCTGACTTATCTGATCATCAAGATGATGATTATAAAAGGAAACATAGATCTTAACCATCTATGGGAGAACACAAAAAACGCCCGGAAAAAGAACGAAAAACTGCTTTTTGATATCATCAGAAAAAACAGAGACTGTGCTTTTGGCAAGGCACATCATTTTGATGAGATAAAAACCTTGGAAGACTACAGGCGTAATGTCCCACTGTCAGTTTTTGCAGACTATGAAGATGATATCAATCGCATGATTAACAACAATGAAGAAGGCAGACTTTTCAGTGCTCCACTGGTCGGCTATGCGAAGACTTCAGGCAGTACCGGTTCTATAAAATATATTCCGCTTTCACAAAGCGAAGTCGATATCTTTACCAGCAATACCCTGACGATCATGATGGCTCTGGCCGACAGATATCAACGCGAAAAATACGGTCATGGTATGAAACCTGGCAGAGGCATGTTTTCAGCTCCTTCAATGGAAGATTTCCTGCCTAATGGCAGACTCTGCAGCAATATAGCTGATGTGGCTGCGATGCAACTTGGTTTCATCTATCCATATATCATCAACATCCCCTTCAAGAAGCTGTTCAAGATGAACGAGGTCGAGCCTAAATATATCAATCTTCGTTTTGGCCTCGAGGATCCTAATACGGCCTACATTTTCGGCATATTCACGAGCAATCTTTCAGATATTCTCAACTATATGAAACAGAACTGGTCAATCCTGGTCAATGATATTGAAAAGGGAACGATCAGTGAGATCGCCATGGCAGATGAAACGACCAGAAAAAAACTGTTGAAAGTCATCAAGCCTAATCCCAAACGGGCTGCCGAACTGAGAAAAGAGTTTGAAAAGGGCTTCGATGAAACGATCATCAGAAGAATCTGGCCAAATATAGCGGTCATCTCTTCCATTGGCAATGGTATCTTTGCTCCTTTTACTAAAGATGTCAGAAGATATGCTGGAGATGTACCGATCGATTTTCTGATCTACGGTGCTTCCGAAGGTCTGTTCGCAACCGTCGATGCACTGGAAAGCGAAAAAAGACTGCTGATCGTCGACAGCTGTTATTACGAGTTCATCCCTCAGGACGACGAAACTAAAATCTGTTCGATTGATGAACTGGAAATCGGTAAGGAATACGAACTCATTATCACAAACCAGGCCGGCCTTTACCGCTATCATTGTGGCGATATTATCAAGGTCGAGAGCTATATGAACGAATGTCCTTACATCACCTTCTCCTATCGTAAAGGACATCTACTTTCCTTATCAGGCGAAAAAACTACTGAGGAACATATGGGGGCAGTTATTGAGAAACTGAAAGAAAAAGCTGGCTGCGATAATCTCAGCTGGGTTGTAACTTCCGATACAGATACTTTCCCGATACACTATACACTTTTACTGGAAAACGATCAGGGTCTTGACCTTAGTGTATATAGCGAGTTTGCCAACGAAGAACTGATGAAGATTAATCCGCGTTATGCAGATATGCTGTTTTTCAGGGTAATGGGTAATATGAAGATCAAAAACCTGAAAAAAGGCACCTTTGAGGAATGGAAACAGTATCTGGTGACTGAAAAAGGCGTATCTCCTACCCAAGTCAAGCCGGTGACAGTTCTTGATAACGAAGAAAAGACAAAATTCTTCCTGAACAGGGTAATGGAAAACTGAATAAATAAAGAATTCAGTTTTTCACTGCCTCTTGATAAAAACAATAGCCAAACAAAAAAAACAGGACCAGATATTATTACTTGAATACTTGATAATATAGGGACTGTTTACGTTCGAACTTTATAACATGTCGAACACATTGACACTGTTTTTCTTAATGAAAATCAAACAACTTCCAACATGAAGAAGCTTCTTTTTCTAGTGGCCTGGCTGATCAGTCTCTTCAAAAGCTGAGTCTAAGATATTTCGATATGCAGAAAATGAACTTGATTAGCAAGATCAAAATCAAAAATCTGAAACAGGGTACGCAGGATGCATACATTGAACCCTGGTTAAGAAGAGTGCTCCAATTACACAGGTCAAGCCAGTCAGAATTCTCAATAAAGAAGAAAGTAAGACTTCTATCTGGCTAGAGTGCTATAGATGAGTAAGAGATGATGCATTAAAAAAACTGTCTAAACCGTGTTATCTCTTTTTTTTATTATTTCTCAATCAGATCGTTATGATCATCAAAAAAGTGTTATGATTATTCTTAATTGGTTTTTTATAAAACAAGGGGAAAAATTATGGTAAACACAATGGAATTGATGGGTATCGTCATTTCTCTGCTTGCCTTTGCGTACGCAGGATGGCTTTATCTCTGGGTGAAAAAACAGCCCCAGGAAAACACGACGATCGAAAGGATCTCCATACTGATCCAGGAAGGTGCGAGAGCTTTCTTAGGCAGACAATACAAGCTGCTGTTCAGCTTTGCAGTTGTTGTTGCCTTTGTTGTCTTTGTCTTGCTTCCTAAACCGATCTGGCAAGGTGTTTCTATCCAGAATGTCTTCATGGCGCTTTCTTATGCTGCCGGTACTTTGTTCTCTGCTTTTGCGGGAAAGATCGGCATCGAAGTAGCCACGATCGCCAATGGCCGTTGTGCTTATGCCGCCAGAGATGGTATCAAGCCGGCATTCATGACCGGCTTCAGAGGTGGTGCTGTCATGGGTATGGCTGTTGTCGGTGCCTGCAATCTCGGTGTATGTCTCGTATACATGCTGCTGGCTGATCCGCAGGCCGTTCTCTGCTTCAGTTTCGGTGCCAGCTCATTAGCTTTATTTGCCAAGGTCGGTGGTGGTATCTTCACCAAGACTGCTGATATTACAGCTGACCTGACCGGTAAAGTTGAACTCGGTATCCCGGAAGATGATCCGCGTAACCCGGCCGTTATCGCTGATAACGTCGGTGACAACGTAGGCGATGTTGCCGGAATGGGTGCCGACCTGTTTGACTCCAACGTTGCTTCATTAGCTGCCGCGATCGTCATTGCTGCTAATCTTGACCGCATGTCAGAATTCAAGCTCAATGTCGCAACTGTCTTCTGTTATGCCGGACTTGGCTTGTTGGCATCTATCCTTGGTGTCATGACGGCACGTATCGGCAAGAATGGCAATCCTACCAAGGCTTTGAACTCTTCTACATATGTCACAACCGGTATCTATGCCTTATTGACTGGTATAGCTACAGTAATATTCGGTTTCCGTTTTGAGATCTGGGCTGCCTGTGTATTAGGTTTATTAGTCGGCGTTATCATCGGTGTCACAACTGACTACTTCACTGATGACTCCAAGAAACCTGTTCACAATGTTGCTCATGCTTCCAATACCGGACCGGCCTTTACGATCCTTTCCGGTATTTCTTATGGTTTCTTATCAACGATGCCGGCTATGATCGGAACAGGTATCTCAACGCTGATCTCCTATCGTCTGTGTCAGAACATCGACCCGGCCTTCAGCTCAGAATATGCCCTGTTTGGTATCTCCATGGCTGCTGTCGGTATGTTATCGATCGTCGGTATGATCGTCTCCAATGACGCCTACGGCCCGATCGTCGACAATGCCAGAGGTCTGGCGGAAATGGGTTCTCTGGGTGATACGGTCTTAGAGATAACCGATGAACTTGATTCTGCCGGTAATACCGTTAAAGCTGTAACCAAAGGCTTCTCTATTTCAGCGGCCGGTCTTACTGTTATTGCCTTATTAGGTACTTTCATGAGCGAAGTCAACTCCGCTGCTGCTGAACTTTCACTTCCGCTTGTTACAGGATTTGATGTCATGGATCCGCTGGTCTTCTTCGGTATGCTGACAGGCGCTGCTATTCCGGCTGTCTTCTCCGCAATGCTGATGTTAGGCGTTGATAGAAACGCGCAGAGAATGGTTGCCGAAATCCACCGTCAGTTCAGAGAAATCGCCGGTCTTAAAGAAGGTAAAGGTGATCCTGATTATAAACGCTGTATCGAGATCGCTGCCGATGGCGCGATCAGAGAGCTCATTCCAGCCGGTGCCGTAGCGATCATCTCCACGATCATCGTCGGCTTCATCGGCGGTGTTCCGGCTATTGCAGGATTCCTGGTCGGCAACATCGTCTCCGGACTCTTACTGGCCTTATTCATGTCCAATGCCGGTGGCCTCTGGGATAACTCCAAGAAATATGTCGAAGCCGGAAATGAAGGCGGTAAAGGCTCAGAAGCTCATAAGGCTGCTGTTGTCGGTGATACAGTCGGTGATCCGTTCAAGGATACTGCCGGTCCATCGATCAACACGCAGATCACTGTTGTTTCGCTGATCGCTTCCCTGCTTTCAACCTTGTTCCTGACTTTCTCATTGTTTGGATAAGATTTATAAAGTACTATAAAACGTCATAAGCTGCCGATTTCCGGCAGCTTATTTTTTTCTTCTGATTTTTATATTATCCTCAGATCCATCCGAAGTGTTCACAGGCTTTTCTGATACCGTCATCTTCCGAAGCATCCGTGACATAATCGGCCTTCTCAAGTAAGTCCGGATAACCATTGCCCATCGCAATACTTGTCCATTCTTCTTTAAACATGACCATATCGTTTTCTCCATCACCGAAGACAACGACATCTTTAAGATCACCATGCAGATAATCGATCATATCGATGATACCCTGATCCTTTTTATCGTGCTGGTACCAGAAATAGCCATCGCCCATTCTGATATGACCAAGCAGATCACGGTTCTTCAGTTTGTATTCATCTTCTTCCGGCATTGAGATATAGAACTTATAGATATTCTCGATCTCATCAAAATTCAGATCCGGCTTATAGATATAGTTAGTCGGTTCTTTCCTTTCCCCAAACTGTTCCAGAAAGCGATGATCTCTCATCAGTACATTTATACTGTCTTCATAAGAGACTAATATGCCATAACCAAGTTCATCTGCTTCATGGATGATCGTTAAAGCTTTCTGTTTATCTAAAGGTGAATTCTTGACCAGTTCATCATTTATGACTAACGCCGCTCCGCCATTGGCCACATAATTATGGATCTGAGCCTGCTTTGCAACGGCCTTGGTCTTATAGTGGGCTCGACCGGTACAGATCGCCACAAAGTGACCATTAGCTTCCAGTTTTCTTAAAGTCTCAAGTCCGCTCTGGACGAGTTCACCGGTATGGATATTGGTCAGAGTTCCGTCGATGTCAAAAAAGAAGTATTTCATTTATATGATTATACCGTATAGCCACGATATAATTGTGAGTGATGAAAAAGCTGATCTTATCCGTAATTCTGTTTATCCTTGATGGCCTGGCCATGTTTTCTTTCAACAGATGGCCAGATCTTTTCTTTCCGGCCTATCGAAACTTCTCCCAGAAGTGGATCAGTTTTCTTTCAACATTATTTGATATCCTGCCATATTCACTATGGGATGTATTGGCACTGTTGTTGTTTATAACTTTGATCGCTACCTTTATCAGGATGATCATAAAAAAGAGATCGTTTTTCAAATGGCTGAATAATGTTTTCCTTACTGTTTCGATCTTATGTTTTATAGCGTTATTCGGCTGGCTGTTAAATCACTATGGACCTTCTTTAGGAGAAGAGATCGGTCTTGAAGTCTCCATGTATTCACATGATCAGTTATATGAAGCGGCTGACTATTATTTTGAACAGGCTTCCAAATATTCAACAAAGATAGAACGTGATGAAGACTACCATGCGATAAGACAGGACTTCAAGGAATTGGCTGAAATAGCCGGACACAATTATGAGATATTAGAAACCAAATATCCTTTCTTCAAAGGAAGCAAGCGTCGCGTCAAACAGTTCTCTTTGATCGGTGAATATCTGCTTTATAACGGAACGATCGGAATGTTTATGCCGATAAGCGGTGAAGCCTCTTTACCGAAAAATGTGCCGACTATCCCTATGACTTTTACGATGTGTCATGAAGCCGGACACCGTCAGGGTTTGGCAGGAGAAGATGAAGCCAATTTTGCGGCCTTCTTAGCCTGCATCAACAGCGATGATGTACGTTTTGTCTACAGCGGATATTACTCTGCTTTCTGGTATTGCTTTTCTTCGCTTTATTCAGTCGCCCCGGAAAGAGCTCTTGAACTGCTAAATAAATATAAAGATGTTTCTTACCTGCTGGTAAGATTTGACTCCCGGGATACAAGCGAACAGTATCAAAAATACGAATCCCCTTTACAGGATGTTTCCGATCAGATCAATGATGCTTATCTGAAAACCTTCAACGAAGAAAGCGGGATCGAATCATATGGTGAAGTAAGCGATTATCTGATCGCCTATTATCTTGATTTAAAGAATTAATCTTCTTGTAAAAGCTGTCTTAAATTCTCCAAAGGTCGATTAGACAGCTTTTCTTCATAACGCATGTTTTTACGCATATTGTTGTAGCGGGCCAGAAATTCTCTGCTGGAAAGTCTTTGGGCTTCATGAGCGAAGACCAGATACTGTTCCAAAGCATCTGAGGTCACAACGATCAATCTATAATCTTCCTTGAGTTTTTCACTTTGGGTCTCGATATACATATCCGCAGTCTGGCCGCTTCGGGTATAGACGATCGAAATGTTGTCGCGTTGAGCGATATTAACTTTTGCTGAATCCTGCAGATAGGCATCAAAGACCAGTACACAGGCCGCTGAGACATAGCCTGCAAAGTCACAAACCAGATCGATCACCTTTTCTCTGGCACTGATCAGATCATTCAAAGGTACATCTTCCATCGCATGCATGACATTATAGCCATCGATCAGATATAAAAGATCTTTTGACCTGGATACAGAAACTTTTCTTTCTTCTTCTTTTTCAATCTTCTTTTCAATATAACGCGGACGCGGTTTATATAAAGAGTTCCAGACTCTTTTGAGTTCTTCTTCATTGACGCTGCGCGCATGATGTTTAACACTTGGTGTATAATCCGCAAAGTAGTTCCTGAGTTCCAGATGCATATTCTCTTCCACTTCTTCAGGTGGAATATAGACGCCGGCTCCGTTTCTGGTAAAGATCGAACCGACCGGTTTATTCATATCGGAGCGATAATCATAACCGATCTGTTCAATTACTTCTTTTTCATTTCGGCAGCGGTCATAGAAATTTCCTTCGATCGCATAGGAGAAATCATCCTTGAAACGGTTGCGCAAGATCAGGATCAGCTCGTTGTAGCCTCTTTTATCGACCTTGGCCATGATCATCTCTTCTTCCACATCAAACAGATACTGCTGAGCAGACAGTTCAGAGATGATACCGTTTAAGGTCTTCTGATCCGCTGAAAAAGAGACCAGATAATAAGGTTCGAGAAGATACTGTCTGGCTTTACTCAAGGCCTGACGGATAGCTCTGTTTAAAGCCTGTAAAAGATCACCACCTTCGGTATGTTTGAGATGGGTCTTGATGTCCATGATCTCGATCTCAAGTTTATCCAAAGGCGAATCAGTCAATAATCCACAAGGTCTATATGTTTTCAAATATTCAAGCAAGACCGAGAAGTCCTTCTTCCCCTTGACCTGATAGGTATCAGAAGGTGTAAGTTTCACCAGCACCTCCGCGTAATGCCTTAGCGGTTCATAGTGACCGACACCATACATTTCTTCTTCAATACTTTCCCGATAAGCGATAAGCGGTCTTGAAAATTCAATATCCAGATCATAACGTTTCTTTACGAGCTCTTTGATGAAATCTTTCTGTAATTCACCAAGCAGATCGATACAGACTTCCTTATCAATAGAAATGTTCAATTCCGGGAATTCATCATTCAGACCAACAAGTCTTCGATATAACTCATTGTTGTCGAGATCTGAACTGATCGCATAAGTAAGCGAATTGAGCTCATTGCTTTCTTCGGTAAACATCGAAGGAAGATAAGTTCCGACTTTTAATCCTGACAAGCCTTTGACCGCACACAGATCATTTCCTTCAACTTCCTGAACGCTCTGTTTTCTGTTTCCATTAAACAATACGATCTCCGAGATCTTGTGATCATTAAAGACATCTTTATTGTGCAAAGTACCGGAAAAGACTTTCAGATGTGCGTAGTCATCGACTTTATAGATATAGGCTTTTAACTGTTCACCTGTTTTAGGCACTTCAACATATTGATCAATGAAATCCAGCAGTTCATCGATTCCTTCTTCATGTAAGGCCGAGCCCGCAAACAAAGGAAAGACACTTTCTTCTTTCAGATCATTTATTATGTATTCTGAATCAATGCTTCCCGTATTCAGATAATCATCCAGCAGTTCTTCATGATTCAAAGCTACCGTCTCGGCAACATCGCTGAATAAGACAACAGAGGGATCAAGGTTCTTCTGTAACTCACTGATGATCTCTTCTTTATTCCTGACAGCGATATCCATCTTATTCAGAAAGATCAATACCGGGATAGACAATGTTTTCAGATGATGAAAACGCCTGATCGTATCGGCTGGTAAAGCGCTGTTGGCATCAATAAGCAGTATCGCGAGATCCAGGATACTGAGACTTCGATTTACTTCTCCAACAAAATCCAGATGGCCCGGTGTATCGACATAGATGTATTCTTTATCTTTATAAGAATAACGGGCCTGTTTAGTAAAGACAGTTATTCCCTTCTTGCGTTCATACTCATTGAAGTCCAGAAAAGAATCTTCGTGATCGACACGACCTGTTTTATTCAAGAAATGACATTTATGCAGTATGGCTTCCGACAATGTCGTCTTCCCGGCATCGACATGCGCATACACTCCGATCACGATCTTACTCATAATTCCTGTTTATATTGTACAATCACTGAACTTCTTCACAAACCGATATGATAGTGACCTTATTATCTTTAGAAACGAAACAAACTATAATTAATATGTATATTGATTACAGAAAGAGGAAAATATGCGAGAAGAAAAGTTCAATAAGTTTTCCGTACCATTAGGTTTACTTGATTATGTAAACCCGGTCCTCTATACCACAACGATGATCACGATCATAAAAAATATGGGCTACAAGATGATCTATCCATTTAATCATTATCTTTTCTATGGTGTGGTTATTTCGGCCATCTTCGGATTCATCATCCCGACTGGAAAAGTTCTGGTCGGTTTAGGAGCTATCAAATTTTCTATGCCGGTAGGACTGGTCTTAGGTACCAATATCGGTATCCTGATATCCGGACTTACACTTATCCATTACGCTCTTAAAATGTCTGTACAGACCCTTGGAATAATTATCCTGGTCATTCTGGCTTTTCTTATTTTCATCTATTTCAAAACGAAGAAATTCAATACCGTTGCCGTACTGACCGGAGCGATCGGATATATGTTTATCTATATCTCTTTGATCATCATGGCAGTTCGAAAAGAAATGATCATTCCGATTATCCTCTATGGCATGGCGATCAGTTTATTTGTGACCTTGTGTGCCATCGGCATCATGAGTAATCTCAAGAATCCTAAAGTACACTGGGCCATTGAGATCATGAATGTGCTTTGCCAGTTCTTGGTCTGTATATCAACTTTTATATTGTTCAGCCGTTAAGAAAGGAGATCCTATGCCTCAGGTAAAATGTGAATATTGCGGAGCCTTTATTGATGAGACAGCTGATAAATGTCCCAACTGCGGAGCCGTAAACAGAAACTTCAAGCGTATCGTCTCTGATACACCGCAGACGATCGAAGAACTGCAGGATTGGTATAGAGCCCGTAATCTTCCTGATGAAAACATCACCAGGTTTTTTATCGGCAAGAATATTGAGGAACCTAAGGCTTTCGGTATCTATAAAGACGGTTCCAACTACATCGTCTACAAAAACAAAGCAGACGGAAGTAGAGCCGTGCGCTATAAAGGAACTGATGAAGCCTATGCGGTCAATGAGATCTACCTGAAACTCAAGTCAGAGATCCTCAACCAGAAAAGCCGCAGTATGCAGAGGGTTTCAAGGAGTTCAAGCCAGAACTCTTCGATCGTTTCCATTCTGGTTCCGATCCTCATAACCTTTTCATCGTTTGTAGTAGTCTTTCAGTCGATGATCCCTATCAAGTTTATTCTGCTGATGGCCGGATTATTTATCGGGGGACTGGTGATCTTCCATAAAAAACCACTCACCTATATCGTCATTGCCGTGGCTATCATCATCGCCTGCAGTACCTCATACATGATCGGTTACAAAGCCTCTCACCGCTATGACGGCTATTATTCCAACGGTCATGATTACTACTATCGTCAGGGCAATGATGTCTACTATTATGACAACGGCTGGGGCTATTACGATACCTATGATGATTTCATCGATTACTATCCGGAATCAACTTATGTAAGTGATGAATACAGCTATAACGAAAACTACACTGACTTCTCAGATTCCTACTACTATGAGGGTCACGATTCCTCATCTTCAAGTTCTTCTGACTGGAGTTCTGATTCCGATTATGACTGGGATTCCGGTTCAGATTGGGATTCCGGCGGCTCAGACTGGGATTCCGACTGGTAGAAAAGATCAAGCTACTGATCGTTATGGCAATAGCCATAGTACCAGCACTCATAAGGATTATTACATTGCTCGCCTGTTTCAACGGCGAGCTCTTCTTTTTCTTTCTGCAGTTTATTGAGGCGCCAGATATTCTCATTGACCCAGCCATATAAAAGTTTAGCTTTTTCCGTTACTTCGATCGGCACAAAAGGATTCTTCTCATCTTCCCCATGGATAACGATATAGATCTTGCCTATCTTTAAGCCTGAGCGTTTCGCAATATAGAATTGAAAAGCCGCATCTTTAATAAACTGTTCATGGACCTCTGGCGCGTTCTTTACTTCATACATGTCATAGATATCATTATTCTTTCTTAAGATATCGATCGCACAGAAATTGTTGTAGTCCATGAACGATGCTTCAGCGATCACCGGTGTACCTTTTAAGAGATGTTCCTTGGTCTTTTCGACCATCGCCTTCTTATCAGGAATCGTTGTCCCCTTAAGATAGACCGTCATCTCTTCATAAGGTCCGAACATCCCCATGGCCTTATCACCGAATTCGTTGCCCTGATCAAGTCTTTCCTGAACTTCCGGCGGGATCACTTTTAAAGATGGCTTGTGTCTATCAAGCCATAACATCTTTTCACATTGCATACCGCGCATAAAGGAAGTCTTGGTTATCGCCATATGAGTTATAATGAGATTGGAGGTGATCTTTATGAAAAAGAAAAACTCCAACTTAATTACGGCTTAAGGCCGTTAGATATCGGGTTTCCCTTGGGAAACTCTTTTATTTTGTAAGACCATAACCGCGTTCATAAAGGATGCGGTCGATAAAGCGATGATCCTTGTTCAGATAGAAAACATTGACCGGCAGACGTCCCTTGTATGGTTCATCTGAGAAAAGCTTATACATACCATAAACAAGGTTTGGACCATACTCCATATTCACCCCGTTTTCTTCCGGAAATTCGAACATGCCTCTGCCCATATAAGTCGCAATGATCGAATCGGCTTTCTGATAACGGGCGGAATCATAAGGCAAGCCGGTAGAGATCAGCGTCGTATCGATATCTTTGTGGAAAGCTTCGGCCAGCAGTTTATCGGTGACCTGAACATACTCACCATATGGACTGTATGGATCAATATCTTCCAGATCATACATGTTGGAAACGATGATGAGGTGTTGATAATCCTTTAACAGCTCCTCCATATCTTCGATATCCGTATATACATAGACATCGACATCGGTATTGTAGTCGATGACCAGTTCTCTTCTTAACAGTCTGACCGCATACTTCAAAGAGCGCGCTGTGCTTCTGCCTGGAGCCACCGCGATGACTTTATTAGACTTGATAGGCAGTACATTTCTGTCATTCTTAAGCAAAGTTATACATCTTTCCGCCAGCTGTCTTTCCAGATCATGATTCTCTCTGGAACCGACAAAGTCATTGATCTTAGTCACTCTTTCTTCTCTGTCCTTATCTTCGTAAGTTTTCAGCATTCCATACTTCTGTTTGAGCTTATAGATCCGCTGCAGACTTTCGTTAATTCTTTCTTCACTTATCTCGCCGTCTTTGACACACTTTACCAGATACCTGATGACATCATTCACGATCTCATCTTCTTCCGGATTATTTCCCGGGATCGGCAGCATCAGCATATCTGCCCCGGCTTCAATAGCCATCCTGGCCGCATTCTCCAGCTTGAAGTGTTTGGCGATCGCATCCATATTAAGCGCATCGGTAATGATGACACCCTCATAGCCAAGATCACCTCTTAGGATATCGGTCAATATCGTCTTGGATAAAGTAGCCGGCAGATACACCTTTTCTCCGGTCGTCTTGGAAGTATAAGTCTCAGTCTCGATCTGCGGGAACTGAATATGAGCGGTCATTATCATTTCCGCACCGTCATTGATACCTTCCATAAACGGGATCAGTTCGTTCTCTTTGAGTTCTTCGTAGCTTCTATCTACTAAAGGTAAACCGGTATGAGAATCAGTATCGGTATTGCCATGACCCGGGAAATGTTTATAGCAGGAAATAATGTCGCTTTCATTGAGCCCCTTCCTAAAAGCCTTGATCCTGTCTGAGACCATTTCCGGATCATCAGAAAAAGATCTGATCCCGATTATCGGATTGTTCGGTTCATCATTGATATCCGCATCCGGCGCAAAGTCGAGATTAAAGCCTAAAGCTTTTAATTCCTTGCCTATCAGTTTTCCGCTTTCTTCGGTATATCTGACTTCATCGATAGCTCCTAAAGCCATGTTGCCGATCATCATCGTCGCCTGTTCAAGCCTTGTGACATTGCCACCTTCCTGATCCACCGCCATGAACAGCTGCGGTCTTTCATCGACTGAGGCATATTTCTGCAGATCGGCGATCAGAGAAACGATCTTTTCATTGACTTCACAGTTTGCACCAAACAGGATTACTCCGCCATAGGCATGTTTCTTCAGATCGGCAATGATGTCATCATTGATTTCCTTGACGAAATTGCGATCGGAATTCTCATCGCGATAATAGCGATATGACACGATAAGCAGCTGTTCGATCTTTTCTTCAATACTCAGGCTTTCGATCAGATGATCGATCTGTTTCTTGCGTGTGTCCCTTACATAAAGAAAAGACAGCGAACAGATCATCAGCAGGATGACCAGGATCGAAATTATGATTTTATTACTTTTTTTCATAAATCGTTTTTTCTATTTTCGGGTAATATCTTTAAACCAGACCCAGGAAAGGCGTCGGTTGAGTTTCGAAAGGAATAAGGCCAGGAAATAACCTATCGCATAGATCGCCACAAATACGGCAACGTTATAGAAAATTGAATGTTCGTTGATAAGCAGGAAAGAATAAGGGACCTTTTCTCTTGGCAAAGCTCCACTCAAGATCATCGGGATCATGATCAGAGCATATAAAGTGATAAACCAGGTGCCATGAAAAGGTTCATACCATTTAAGCTTTCCGATCGGCGCATCATTGAAAGCAAAGGACAAAGGCGTCAGTAACGGCATGAACACATGCATGATAAAACCCGTAACGGATGTAAAATCCGGATGATCAGGTACGATCGGCAAAAGCCCGTAAATGACTACAAGCAAGACGACCAGCTCATTGGTCGAACAGGACAGACGCATGAAATAGACAAGTCTGGAAGTCACTTCGGAGTCATAATACAGCTCGATCAGATTGACAAAACCACAGATAAAACACAGTAAAGCCGTATAGATCGATGAAAGCCAGGTCATATATCTTAAACGGTCAGCCATATTATAGTGCCTGACGACGATCGAATTATAGATAGCGAGAACGCATGCAAAAAAGATCACAAAACTGACGATCATGTTTACCTGCTTCTTCAATTTGCGTCTTTTTTTAAAGATCTTCTCGGATCTTTCAAGTTCTTCAATCGATAACATTAACTTATTCCCTATTTTATCATTACATTAATGTATTTTTGAAAAGATCAGCTTTGAGCTGGTCTTTGTCTTTCATAAATGAAATTCAGCCAATCTACAATCGTGCGGTTAATAAACCCATGTTTTATTGGCATAATAGCTAATTTAATGCATAAAATCTATCGTTTTGATTACTATCGGCACTGTTTTAAAACTTTTTATTCATCTATTCTTAAAAGAGGATG
>JAFRJA010000041.1 GCA_017432545.1 Erysipelotrichaceae bacterium | reverse complement strand
GATCGTGACCTTCCTTTCCCATAAAACACTCAAAGCTCTTAAACATCAATTTGGGAGTATTCAGAGTTTTGAGAGTCTGTTCAGAATTATTGTCACAGATCAAAGGCAATCAATGATAGGTACGGATTATTGGGCGGTTACAAAGTGAATTATAAGGGCAGATGCACTAAGAGAAAACTGTCCAAGTGTAAGGATGTTTGTAGGACTTTTGATGCGATTCAGATGAAGCTCGTTGACATGCTCCAAGCAAACGATGAGATTAAGACGATATCACTACGCAGGATATCATTGCCTGGCAAAACGAGATGATGAAGTTGGAAGACGGAAGGACTCACAAGAAGTTTACCAAGTCATATTTGAAGACCTTGCACAATCAGTTGAGCGCCATGCTCAATCATGCCGTCAGATACTACGGTCTACAGAAAAATCCTGCTCAGGTTGTCGGAAACATGGGAAACGATAAAGAAGTCGAAATGCACTTCTGGACTCAGGATCAGTATGAAAGATTTGCGTACGGAATGATGGATGAACCGGTCTACTATCTGTGCTTTGAAATACTGTACTGGTGCGGAATAAGAGAAGGCGAGCTGCTTGCTCTGACTCCTGATGATATCGACCTTGAAGCAAAGACAATAAGCATCACAAAGACCTTTCATCATCTTAACGGCCGAGATTTTACAACAGAGCCGAAAACCCGTAAAAGCAAAAGAAAAGTAAGTATGCCGGATTTTCTATGTGATGAAGTCAAAGAGTATTTCAGGCTGGTGTACAGGATGCAGGAAGATGGAAGAATGTTTCCTGTAACGAAAGGGTCTCTGACACACGCGATGGCAAAAGGAACCAAAAAGGCAAGCCTTCCCCACATCAGGATCCACGATCTCAGACACAGCCACGTCTCTTTACTGATAAATATGGGATACAGCGCTGTTGCGATAGCGGATAGAGTCGGACACGAAAGCGTTGAAATAACTTACAGGTATGCCCACTTGTTTCCGACGGTACAGACCAAGATGGCATCAGATCTGAATGGATCAAGGGAAAAGGAAAATGAGAAACTACGAAAACTATGAAAGAAAAAGAAACATTTACATAGGATTCAGAATGACTCCGGAAGAGAAGGAAAGACTGAATAAGTACGTTAAGATGTCCGGCATGACGTTTAGAGATTATGTAACGAAAAGAGCGCTGCAAGAGGATGTTGTTGTGGTCGGAAATACAAGGGTGTATAAAGCGTTGCGCAGCCAGATGGAAGAGATCATCTGTGAACTAAAGCGGATATCTGCCGCGGGAGAAACGAGCGAGGAATTTCTCAAGGTTCTTACCTATGCGCTTAAGATCTATGAGGGAATGAAGGAAGACAGGCACAATGAACAATAGAATCAAAGTAAGGCAAAGACCGCCATAGATAGTGTCTACCAGGTGATTAAGAATATAAATGCATAAAAGCCCGAAGGGCCAGGAGGAAAGAAAATGCAGATTGTAAACAATAATGTAACACCGTCGGTAACCGTTTGTGTCAGAACGCCGGACGACAGCATAAAGAAGGAATTCGTATGCAACATGTCTTATGCCGAAGAAAAGAACATGTATCATTCTTTCAAGGCGCTTCCGTCTGAAGAGTGGGCAGATATTGCCAAAGTAAGAGAAATTCTTGATCTTGTAGAAGCTATCTGGACCGGTGACAAGAACAAGATCATATCATTCAACTTCGATCACGATTTCATCGAAAACGCAGAAAAGGAAGATGAAATGTCAGATTATATTGATACCATGCTCGCCATTCAGAATAACAACACCGAGGATGACATTGAAGAATGGTTTATGTAGCAGGGTTTATCAACCGGATTTATAGCATCAGCAGAATCGTTGTCACAGTTATGTTAATTCTGATAACGATGTCAGCAGCAGCACTCAGATCGTCTGAAGAAAGAACGATGCTAAAGAGGTGTTTCTGGAATATAACTGTAGGTTATATACTAATCTGGGCTGCGCGATACATGATTTTCTTCAAACAGTAACCGAACACCTCCATGATAAAGCGAGATACTTGCTAGGCTAACAATGTCTCGCTTTTTTTGTATAGCGATAAGATACTGTTTCGTATTTAAGAAAAAATCGCATAAATATGCGATTTATCAAGTTTTATATAGAACAAATTCTTTAATAGTTGAGAAATCGTGTTATGATGAAAATGAAATATATTCTATCTCTAGTATGCCGAGACTGATTGGGAGGTAATAATGCAAACAAGCTACAAAAAACTTTGGAAAAAGTTGATCGATCTTGATATGAGCAAAAAAGAATTGCGCGAGGCTACAGGATTATCTACTGGCACCATGACGAAACTTGCAAAAGATGAAGATGTATCTATGGATGCATTGAAAAGAATCTGTAAGGTTTGCCAGTGTAATATAGGGGATATTATGGACTTCGTTCCTAAACAAGACAGCATAATATAAAGAACGGCTGGAACAATAATGGGCACGATTATTTCTGAAGAAAAACTGGCTGTACAAAAAAATGTATCCTTAATCATTTATTGTAATAATGGGAGCGTTTTTTCTAATGGAGCAAAAGACATAGGCCTGGAGATTGCAAACAAGCTCATGAAGATATCGGAAAGGAACAGAACGTTGAAGATAGCAAGCATCATGTCGGATATTGTAAAAGGATATCCAAGCGATACCACATTCACAGGATTAGATGTTTTGTTCAATCCGTGTTATCAAATAGATGTTTTACAGCTATTAATCAACATCAGAAAGCAACACAATTTCAGAATCATATGGCCTGGAACACTTGCAGATAATCACCTGATTTATTCAGAAGAGGGTTATAAGGATTATGCAAGGTTTGATATAAACAAATACGATATTACATGCATCATGTAAAAGGGGTGGCAGGATGAAATACTCACAACTATTAACATTTAGTCCTATTGAGGACACAATTCAATTGACTGAATCAAATGACGAAAAAGTAGCGCAGGAGCGAGTCAAAAGCTATGTGATGTCTGACCAGATGGCTGACAACCTGAAGGCAACCGTCATAGATCAGCTGCAACTAGACGAAGTCATCAACAACAAAGGCGTACTTGTGGTCGGTAATTATGGTACCGGTAAATCACATTTGATGTCTGTTATTTCTGCAATAGCAAAAGACAGAAACAACCTAGAATACCTTCAAAACAAAAAGTTTAAGGAATATGCAGATCAGATAGCCGGCAAATTTGAAGTACTCCGAATCGAAATCGGCGGAGTAACAATGTCCCTCAGGGAAATCCTATTCGGTTTCATTGAAGAAGATCTGAAAAGCAGAGGCGTTGATTTCACCACCCCGGATTTCAAGACCGTAAAAGATAATAAACAACTGATTACCGATATGATGACAGCCTTTGGATCGGAATACCCCGACAAAGGCTACCTCATCATCGTTGATGAATTTCTTGCTTATCTGGAAACAAGAAACGAAAGAGAGATTACCCTGGATCTGGAATTCTTGAGAGCGTTAGGAGAAATGTGCTCCAAGTCGAAGTTAAGGGTGATCTTTGGTGTACAGGAAAAGATCTTTGACAATCCTCGCTTCAGCTTTGTTGCAGACACACTCAGACACGTAAGCGACAGATTCACCCAGATCATCATCACCAAGGAAGATACGGAATATGTAGTTACTGAAAGAATCCTGAAAAAGACCCCTGAACAGAAAGCCATGATACGTGATCATCTGGAAAAATTCAGTGCATTATATACAGGGATGGCATCAAAACTGGATCAGTTTGTAGAGCTGTATCCGATCCATCCGGCATATATTGATGTCTTCAATAAGATCCATGTCTATGAAAACCGTCATGTATTGAAGGATATATCAAAAACAATCAAAGAGATTTTTGATAAAGAAGTTCCGGAAGATGCACCAGGCATTTACTCGTTTGATAACAGCTGGGACGCCATTCGTAATAATGGCTTACTAAGATCGGAAGTAACGATATCTAAGGTTGTAAACGCAAGCAATCAGCTCGAGGAGATTGTTCGCAGATCCTTTACAAAAGCCGCCTATAAGCCTTTGGCAATTCAGATCATACACGCATTAAGTGTCCATCGACTGACAACAGCCAGCCTCGATGTTCAGAACGGATTGACTGCTGAAAACCTAAAGGATGATCTTTGTTTGTATCTTCCTATGCCTGAGCAGGATGCCGAGTTCCTTTTGGGTGTCGTAGATCAGACGTTGAAGGACATTATGACTACGGTATCCGGTCAGTTTATTATTCATAACGAAGCAAACAACCAGTACTTCATAGATGTGGATAAAGTAATCGATTACGATGAGAAGGTAAAACAGAAGGCATCGATCATGGCCGATTCAGAATTTAATAGATACTTCTATGACGTTGTCTATAAATCTCTTGAATGGAGTGCGAAACAGTATGTAACTAACTTCAATATCTACCAGTACGAGATAAACTGGGAGTCACATAACATGTACCGGCTCGGTTATCTCTTCCTTGGCCTGCCTGGAGAAAGAAGCACGGCTCAGCCAGAAAGGGATTTCTATATCCATTTCATGCCACCATTCGGAAACTATAACGATGAAACAAAAGATTTGAAAGATGAAGTGTATCTATATTTCAAGCAGGACGAAACGTTCAAAGGATTGTTAAGCCTTTATGCAGCAGCTAGTTCTTTAAGAGATATCAGCGAAGGAAAGGACAAGCAGGCATACGATTCAAAAGCAGATATATATGAGAGAACGCTGAAAAAGTATCTGTCTGAAAACAAGAACACCTGCTTCAATGTATCGTACAGAGGAAGTAAAAAACAGATCATTGAAGTACTTGGTTCAAAATACAGCCAGGACCACACATTCAAGGATGTTGTTGATCTGGTTGCCTCGGTTTGTTTTGATGACTATTTCTGTGAGAAATATCCTGAACATCCGGTAATGAAGACAAAGATCACATCCAAGAACGAAGATAATGTATATACGGAGGCGATCGATTTCTTTAGTGGAAGAAAGAGTTCACAACCGGCGAGACTAGTATTGCAAAGTCTTGAGTTGCTAGACGCTAACGACAGAATCAAATTCGATAATTCAAAATACGCAACATACTATGTAAAGCAATTGGAGAAACTTCCGCCTCAGGGAGTGCTCAATCAATCGGATATTTTTGATCTTGTTGCCGACTCTGAACTGATTGATAAAAAGTTCAATATGAGTTACAAGCTCACAACAATCGTTTTGTTGTCGCTGGTATACAGCAGCATGGCCAATCTGCAGTTGAAAGATGAGTTGCTGACTGTCGGGAAACTGGACAAGCTTCCTTCAATGTATAAATACAAACTGTATGATTTTAAATATCTTGCAAAGCCAACCGGACTGCCGGTAGCGGAATTAAAGAAACTGTTTGAAGTTTTGGGACTCAATCCGGCGCTGTTTGATAATCCTGCTGCTCATGACGAGACGGTTAAGGAACTGTTGAAAGCAGCACAAGGCGTAACAAACTCAGCTGTAATGACAGAAACAACCATCATCAATAACGAGTTCAGGTTGTGGGGAGAAGACATTATTCCAAATAATGTAATGCAACAGATGAGAAACGCCAAGAGAACGGTATCTGATGAATTCACAAACTACAACAGTAAATACAACACCTATGCCCGACTCAACAACTTCTCAATGACCTTTGATGAAATAAAAGAGATGGATAAAAACATTCAGCTATTGAATAAGGTTGGAGAGTATTCATCATTTAAATCCGGAGTTGAATCTCTGGTTAACTACATTGTGAATGTTGAAACATTTAAGGACGAAGTAGGTGCAGATTTTGCAAAAGAATTAACTGATGCCAAGGAAAAATTCAGGACCATAAGAGATTCGATTCTTGATGGAAAACCAGCAAGCGAAGCAATCAGAGAAGTGACAAATCTTTTGGGACCAATCAAGAAGAAATATATTTCTTTCTACATGGATGAACATCGTAAAAAGAGGTTGAACATCAACGACAGCCAGAAACGCGGAGAGGTCCAAAGTAGTGTTAAATATGCAAATTTAAAGAAACTATGTTCGTTAGATAAATATCTTTCAACATCACGGTTTGTTGCAGTTGAAAATGATTTGGCTGATTTAAAAACGTGCTATGAATTAACGGAAACAGAACTAAAAGAAAATCATTTATGTCCTCATTGTCACTTCATGTTAAGTGAGAATTCGAAGAACGTAACCGGACGAATTGATAACATCGAACTACAGATCGATAGCATTACTGAGGACTGGACGAAAAAGTTGCTTGATACCATATCTGATCCATTGATTGTTGGACAGAAAACCTATCTAAATAAAGACCAGCAAAAAGCGATCGATGAATTCATAAAAACAAAGCAACTTCCAAGGAGAGTGGATGATTTCTTTATTAATTCGATAAATGTTTTATTGAAAGGGTTCGAGCCTATTGTGATAGACGCAGATGATCTTGTAAGTAAGTTAGAACAATTGCCTCCTATGGATGAATCGTCATTTGAAAAAAAGCTAAACGAAATTGTAGGAACTTATACAAAAGGTAAAGATCCAGGAAAGATAAGGATACTAGTTAAAAAATCGGAGGGCAAGAACTGATGGAAAAGAGAAAATTAACAAAAGAAGATATTGAAAAAGTCAGAAATATTGAAGGCTTTCCGATTGGGACGGATGAAGATATTATTGCGTTGTCTGATGCCCCATACTATACGGCTTGTCCCAACCCGTTTATTGAAGAATTTATTAAAGAAAACGGAACCCCTTATGATGAAGAAACGGACGATTATCATAGAGAGCCCTTTGCGGCGGATGTAAGTGAAGGAAAACACGACCCTCTTTATATGGCTCACAGTTATCATACAAAAGTCCCATATCGAGCAATTATGAATTATATTCTCAATTATACAAATCCAGGGGATATTGTTTTAGATGGTTTTAGTGGCTCCGGAATGACTGGCGTTGCTGCACAAATGTGTGGATCTGAGAGTGCGCAGTATATTATAGAAACAAAGCAAGCAAAGACAAAATTGGGTACTCGAAAAGCCATTTTAAACGATCTATCACCAGTCGCATCGTTTATAAGCTACAATTTTAACTCGCCATTTGATGTTTTAGATTTTTCTAATAAAGCAAGTTTAATTGTATCTAATCTAAGAAAAGAGTGTGGATGGGTATATGAAACTGATAAGGAGAATGGATTGTTTGGAGGAACTATTGACTATACGGTTTGGTCCGATTTATTCATTTGCCCTAATTGTGGTGAAGAGATATGCTATTGGGATATATCGGTAAATCCTGACAACTCTTTAGTCAATAAGCCAAAGTGTCCAAAATGCGGTATTGAAATAAATAAAAACGAATGTGAGAGAGTAACGCAACTAAGTTATGATACTGTACTTGCCGAAACTCTAAAGTCAGCAAAACAAGTCCCTGTAAAAATCTTTTATTCAGTGAACGGAAAAAGATTTTCAAAAAAACCAGATACATCTGATTTAAGGTTATTGGCACAGATCGATGAGATGGATATATCTTCGTGGTATCCAACGAACAAACTTCCAGAAGGGTTTAATACCGAACAGCCAAAAAGATCTCATGGATTTTATCATGTTCATCAGTTCTACACAAAACGAAATCTGTACGTTCTTTCTAAATGCTATGAAATGATTATGAAAGAGCAAAACCCGAGGCTAAGAAAAATCTTGATGTTTTGGTTTTCGTCAATTTACTCAAGATCTCACAAATGTAACAGGTATATGCCAAACCATAACAGACACGTTGGTCCATTATCAGGAACTCTTTATATTCCATATTTTCAAGCTGAAATAAATATAATTAATTTGCTAGAAGAGAAGCTTAAAGCCATTGATAGTATTGTCGGAACAAAAGATAACAAAACAATAGTTTCAAATCAATCGACTACCGATTTAAGAAACATTCCTATAAACAGCATTGATTATATTTTTACTGATCCACCATTTGGAGATAACCTAAACTATTCTGAATTAAACTTTCTATGGGAAAGTTGGCTGAATATTCAAACGAATAACAAGCAGGAGGCAGTTATTAATGATGTTCAAGGCAAAAGTTTGCTGTCTTATCAACAATTGATGTTTGAGTGCTTTAGCCAGTATTATCGGGTTCTGAAGCCCAATAGATGGATGACGGTTGAATTCCATAATTCAAAGAACTCAGTATGGAATGCGATTCAAGAAGCAATTCAAAAATCAGGTTTTGTTATCGCTGACGTTAGAACATTGGATAAACAGAAAGGGACAACAAAGCAACTATCAAATTCTCTATCAGTTCAACAAGATTTGGTAATTTCTGCATACAAACCAAAAAACAGCTTCAAGAAAAAAATGTTAGATAGTGCCGGATCAGAAGAAACGGCATGGGAATACGTAAGGCAGTATTTAAATAATCCTGAATTCCCTGTAGCTCTTTCTAGCTACATATACCACTAAGTTTGCTCAACATTAATTTTTTATCGTAAAACGCTTATATTTCAGGCGTTTTTTATGATGCTGTATCCAAACTGATCGTGATTTGGGTTATAATG
>JAFRJA010000040.1 GCA_017432545.1 Erysipelotrichaceae bacterium | reverse complement strand
GCTGAACAGGCTAAGTTCGACTTCACTGCCGGAACTCAGATTTCTTCAATCTGTGATGGTGGTAACCCATTAACTTGGGCTATCTACAAGCTGAACACTATCAGCCCGATCGTTGGTATCGTTGTTGTTGGTGCTATCGCTGTTGCTTTAGCAGTCTTCAACCGTATCAGAATCAAGAAGGTCAACGCTGCTGCTGCAGCTGAAGAAGCTTAATTCTTCTAAGCTTATTCATTCAAAGGGGGAAAATCAGCTTTTCCCCCTTATTTTCTTTAAGGAGATCCTATGGAACAGAAAACATATGTATATCGTGAAACGATCTATCGCCGCAAGGTAAAATTCACCGGAGCTTATGCCGGAGTTATCGGCTTGGCTGCGCTTTTTTATTTCTTATTTAAAGGCGTCAACTTTTTACTGATCCCGGTCATGATCGTCTGCCTTTATACCTATTGGGAGACCTATGTTTCTTTAGCCAACCCGCAAGAGATCGTCATCGATGATCGTGCGATCATTTTCAGAGGCTGCGGCAAGGAACATGTCTGGCTGTGGAAGGATATCTACAGTTTCCGCGTTAAAGAATTCGTTACGGATCGTAAGATCTTTTTGCGCATCAATAAGGCCGATATGCTTAAAGGACGCTATTGGATCAACTGTATGTATTTCAACGATACAGATGAACTTTATATGTTCTTAAGAGACAAGGAATATGAGATGCATCCGAATACTATGAAAGCTGTTGCCCGTAGGACCAATGAAGAAGAGTTCCTGCAACGTCAGAAAGACAAAGCGGAAGGTAAAACAGATAGCAGTTCAGGTAAGAAAAAATACAGAATAAAAGGAAAACTTTAAAGCAGGAGAAATTTAACCAATGTTTGAAAAAGAAAAAGAAGATGTTCTTAAAGCGTGTTTAAGAATGGATAAATATGGTCTGATCGCACTTAGCGGTGGCAATGTTTCTTTGAGAATGCCGGGCGATCTGTTCATAGTCACACCAAGCGGTATGATCTATGATGATATGGTTCCTGAAGATATGTTAGTTGTTGATATCGAAGGAAACATTGTTGAAGGTGAGAGAAAAAGTTCAGTCGATACACTGGCTTTATTATATATTTTTAAACACAGACCGGATATCAACTGTGTAATCCATACCCATCAGCCTTATGCGACGGGTTTAGGACTGGTCATGGATGAGATCCCTTGTAACCTGACGACTTTAGCCAATGCGACTCAGGGACCGGTCAAGGTTGCCCCTTATTCATCAGCTGCTTCCATCCAGATGGGTGTTGAAGCTGTTGATAATCTCGGTGATCAGCTGGCTGTGGTTCTGAAACACCACGGCGTCATCGGTGTAGGCAACTCTTTGAAACAGGCAATGTATGCTGTTGTCTATCTTGAAGAAGCAGCCAAGACGATCTTTGTGGGCTATTGTGTAGACAAGAATATGCCTATGTTTACGCAAGAACAGATCGATCGAGCAGTCAGAGTGTTCAAATATTACGGTCAGGATACCGGTGAGCTTCCGGAAGATTTGCGTTACTAATTTAAGGAGATAAAAATGGCTGTATACAAGGAAACTATTGAAGGACTTATGTCCAAGGGTGGCACACCTACCTACATCAACATTACAAAAGAAGTTAAAGATATCATTGCCCGCAGTGGCATCAAAGACGGTATCTGCTGTGTCATTTCACCGCACACGACCTGTGGTGTCTTCTTTGAAGAATTCACTCATGATCTGATGCCTGATGGCAAGGAATTCCTGCAACAGGACTTAGATAACTGTCTGGAAAAAATCATTCCGGAACAGCACAGCTGGGGCACTTACTACTACCCGGGTGTCAAACACTTTGAAGATGTCGAATCATGGCCTGATGCGGAAAAATATCTGCCGGGTGGTGACAGAACGGCTTTATACAACTGTGACGCACACCTTCGTGCAACTATTATCGGTTCCAGTGTCACTTTTGAAGTTGACAATGGCAAGCTTGGTGTCGGTACGACTGGTTATGTCTATTTCGTAGACTATGACCGTACCCGCTCAAGAGCGAGACGTTGTAAAGTCGTAGTTATCGGCGAATAATAAGATGGTTTATGACCATCTTTTTTTGATGAAAGGTAAAAAATATGGTTTACAGAGAAGAAATACAGAATATTCAATCCAAAGGCGGATCACCGACTTATGTCAACATCACCGATCAGGTGAGAGAGATCGTTAAAAAAAGCGGCATCAAGGAAGGTGTCGTCCATGTCATCTCGCCACATACGACCTGTTCGGTATTCTATGAAGAATACGTTCATGACAGAATGCCTGATGGCAAGGAATTCCTTTTACAGGATCTTGATAACTGCTTAGCCAAGATCATTCCTGATCAGACCAAGTGGGGACAGTATTACTATCCTGGTACGATGCATTTTGAAGATGTAGAGACCTGGCCTGATTATTTAAAATATCTGCCTAGCGGCACCAGAGAAGAACTGATGAATGCCGATGCGCATCTAAGATCGACGATCTTGGGCAACTCGACAACTTTTGCGGTTGAAGAAGGCAAACTCGCCACCGGCAAGACCGGCTATATCTATTTTGTCGATTTCGACCGGACTCATCCAAGAAGCAGACGCTGTAAAGTCGTAGTCATGGGAGAATAGAATGAAACTGGGAATCGTCGGGGCCGGTCTGATCGTTCATACGTTGCTGGAATTCATCCATGAAGTCGATGTGGAACTCATCGCTATTTCTGCTTTGCCAAAGGACATTGAAATACTCAATGAACTTAAGCAGAAACACGGTTTTAAGTATGTTTATACCGATTACGATGAAATGCTTAAGAATGAGGAAATAGATACGATCTATATCGGCGTCAATAATCAGCTTCATTACACTTTCGGCAAGAAAGCTTTAGAGGCGAATAAACATCTGATTATGGAGAAGCCTTTTACTTCCAACTATGAACAGGCCAGATTGATCAAAAGACTTGCTGAAGAAAAACATCTGATGGTCTTTGAAGCCATTTCGACGATCCATAATCCTAATTTCAAGAAGATTAAAGAACTCTTACCGGCTATCGGCGATATCAAGATCGTTACGGTAAACTACACGCAATATTCATCAAGATATGATGCTTTCTTAAAAGGTGAGATATTGCCAGCCTTTGATTACACCAAATCCGGTGGAGCTTTGATGGATCTCAATATCTACAACATTCATTTTCTTCTGGCTTTGTTTGGAGAACCTTATAAGATCCGTTATATCGCCAATATGGAACACAATATTGATACTTCAGGCATCCTGACGCTTGAATATCATAACTTCAAATGCGTCTCTATCGCCGCCAAGGATTGCGGTGCTCCATACACCAACTGTATTCAGGGCAATAAGGGTTGCATCTATACGCATTCGCCATTATTTACATTGACTGACTTTGATTATCAGCTGAATAAGGAAGAACCTGTTCGCTATGATCTGACGGGTGATGCGCACCGCATGAAACACGAATTCATCGATTTCTTAGAGATGTTCAATCATAAAGACTATGAAAAGATGAATGAACTGCTTGAACATTCACTCAGAGTCATGAAAGTTGTAACGGAAGCACGAAAAGATATCGATCTGGTTTTCCCTGATGATTTTACTTTGTAGAAAGGAATTATTATGATAAACGGAATTAACCATGTTGCACTGATCATTTCCAAAGAAGAATGTCTGGATTTCTATAAAAAACTCGGTTTTGTGGAAACAAGCCGTGTATTCAGACAGGATAAGAATGACTATCTGATCATGATGGAAAAAGGTGATGCGGTTCTGGAAGTTTTTTTGAAAGACGACGCACCATTAAGATTATGCAAGCCGGAAGCTTATGGCTGCCGCCATATCGCTTTTGATGTCGACAATGTCGATGAGATCTTGGAATTACTCAAGGATTATGACTGCCAGAAGATAAGAACGACAGAAACCGGTAGAAGATTCGTCTTTGTCAATGATCTGGATAATCAGCCGGTCGAATTCCTGGAGAAAATCTAGTTTTAATGAAAAAACAGGCTGTAAATCCCATCCTGCCTATAGATGAATACATAGCCGATGGCGAACCGCACGTCTATGATGGACGAATCTATCTTTTCGGTTCCCATGATCAAGAGAATGGCGAGACATTCTGTATGAATGACTATGTTTTCTATTCGGCACCAGTAGAAGATCTTTCCGATTGGAGTAATAAAGGAATATCTTATCGGGCAGTTCAGGATCCTTTATACAACGAAACAACGAGGTATATGTATGCACCGGACGTCGTTAAAGGAAATGATGGTAAATACTATCTTTATTATTGTATGTCCGGTTATAAAGGGAGAGGCGGCTATTCCAATCCGATAAGTGTTTCCGTAGCTGACAAGCCTGATGGACCTTTTGAATTTCTAGGTTTTGTAAAGGATAGAAACGGGAAACCATATACGAAACATCTCTGTTTTGATCCGGCATTGATTAACGATGATGGGATAATCAGACTTTACTATGGGATCGATTACCCTCAATACAAAGATGTAACACCGGAAAGTGAAAAAAGAAGGATCATTTCAGATATAGCCTGTGTCGATGAAAAGGATATCGAAGATGTCGATAACTATATGGGCGCTTATATGGTCGAACTTGAAGATGATATGCTGACAATAAGATCTGAAGCGACAAGGATCGATGATAAGATATCTGGAAAAGGATATGATAATCACATGTTTTTTGAAGGCAGTTCGATCAGAAAGATCAAAGATAAGTACTATTTCATCTATTCATCGACGGCCAATCACGAACTGTGCTATGCGATCTCCGATAGACCTGATCGTGATTTCGTCTTTAAAGGTACGATCATCTCTAATGGCGATATCGGTATCAAGGGACGAAAGATCGAAGATTCTCTCAATACTACCGGTACCAATCATGGTTCTATTGAATACATAAACGGCCAATGGTATGTTTTCTATCACCGTCTGACGCACAATTGTGACTACAGCAGACAGGCCTGCAGCGAAAAGATCGAGATCAAGGAAGATGGTACAATCGCACAGGTCGAAGTTACTTCCTGTGGCCTAAATGATGGACCGTTAAAAGCCGAAGGCAGATATCCGGCAGTGATCTGCTGCAATCTGACAAACGGGAAGATGCCGCATATCTCTAATCAAAGAACTTATGCTCATATTCCATATATCTCCAGTGGAAATAGCGAGCGTTTCATAGCTCAAATAATTGATGATACATTGATAGCTTATAAGTATTTTGAATTTGACGGTAAGACTAAACTGATTTTTAACTGTCGTAAAGGAAAAGGTACTTTTGAAGTATCGATTGATAATGAAAAGAGTATCGCTATGATCGATATTGAAGAAAGTGAAGACTGGAAAGAGTTCTCTACAACACTCGATCTGAAGGGAACTTATCCTCTGTATGTGAGATATAAAGGAACAGATGCGGAATTGCTGGATATCGGCTTTGAAAAGGATTAAAAATGGTAAACATATATCTGCTCAGACATGGTGAAACACTCTATAATCTCCAAGGAAAAGTTCAGGGCTGGAATGATTCACCATTAACGGAAAAAGGGAAATATCAGGCCCGTTGTGCTGGTTATGGTCTGCGTGAGACTGTTTTTTCAAAGGCATATTCCGGAGATGCTTTAAGACAGATCGATACAGGAAAGATCTTTATGTCGGAGAATTATAATCCGGTTGAAATAATTCCTGATTATCATTTCCGTGAGATGTGTTATGGCAAGTATGAAGGTGGGACTTATGAAGAGATGTTAGGGCCTTTATTTGAAATGAATAATGCACCATTTGGTGGTTATGAAGGCTTGTACCACTTCTATAACGATATCGAGATCGGAAGGTTACTGGAAGAACGCGATGAGACAGGTGCTTTTGAAGGAATAAACAGAGTCGCTGATAGGTTCTTGAAAGGAATCAGGATGATATGTGATTCAGATGAAGGCAATGTATTGATCTCAACTTCCAGTTTTGCGATTACTACTGTACTCAATAATCTTTTTCCGGACTTTAAACAGCCAAGGCTAGTTGAAAATGCCTCGATAACTGTAATAACCTTCGATGGAGAATTAAAACTGTCAGACTACAATGACACGAATTACCGGAAAGCCGGTGAAGAACATTTTCGAAAAGTATAAAAAAAGAAACCTTTTACGATTTCTTCTTGGAACCGATCTTTGATTCGGTCCCTTTTTTTATTCTCTCGATATTGCCTCTGTGACGGTATATAACAAACAGCGCTAAGGCAAACACCATGATCCCGATCGTCTTATCCACTAAGAAGAAGATCAAAACGGCAGCTGCAGTTACACCACACATCGAAGATAAGGAGACCATTCTGAAAATCGCCAGCACGATAAAGAAGACGGCGACCGGAGCCAAGAAGGTAAATATCCATTCATGGGTCACATACATGGCTAAGCCAAAGAAGTATCCATAGGAACAGGCTACAGCCTTACCACCCTTGAAATTAGCGAAGATCGGGAAACAGTGTCCGATGCATACAGCT
>JAFRJA010000039.1 GCA_017432545.1 Erysipelotrichaceae bacterium | reverse complement strand
TGCATCTTCATTATCACTCATGTGACAGAAAGTGAAAGAGTAAAATCAAACGGAAGAAAGTGAAAGACAGAATTCCGCTCGCCGTACTCTGAACTGGAAGTTAAGTTTTCACTTCAGAAAAATCACAGTTTTATTTAAAACAGTTTGACTTAGTCAGGTGTTTATGCTTAAATAATGAAGTAATAAAAAGTATGTAGAAAGAAGAAGGCCACTTCTCACCTGACGTTCTATAGAACCTGGGTATATTGCTACGGATCAAGTAACGATATTTAAGTGGGCTTTGTCTCCACTTTTTATTTATTAGGGGGGTACAAAACTATAACAAGAAAACGTGGAAATGATGACCTTGTTAACGAGAGTATTCGTTTCAAAGAAGTAATGGTCATCGGCCCAGATGGAAGCCAACTGGGAGTAATGTCAAGAAATGAGGCATTACAGATTGCTTATGATGAAGATCTGGATCTCTTTTGTGTCGCGCCTAACGCGCAGCCACCGGTATGCAAGATACTGGATTACGGTAAGTTCCGTTTTGAAGCACAGAAGAAAGCCAAGGAAGCTAAGAAGAATCAGCAGAATACGGAAGTCAAACCTTTACGTCTGTCTCCGGTCATTGACACGCATGATTTCGAGACCAAGCTTAAACAGGCCCGCAAGTGGCTTGAATCAGGCATGAAAGTCAAGATCGATATGCGTTTCCGTGGACGTATGATGACAAGACAGGAAGTAGGTCTGAAGACGATGAATGAATTCGTTGAAAAGCTTTCCGATATCTCGACAGTTGACAAGACGCCTAAACTTGAAGGCAACATCATGTCTTGTGTTTTGATGCCTAAGAAAAAATAGGAGGAAGAGAAAATGCCAAAAATGAAGACAAAAAAGACTTTTGCGAAAAGAGTAAAAGTTACCGGTACTGGCAAACTGAGAAAGTATTCAAACTTCACATCTCACTTTGCTACAAACAAGACACACAAACAGCTTAAACATCTGCATAAACCATCTTTAGTCGATAAGACAGACTACAAGAGAGACAGGGAACTGTTACAGGGATAGGAGGTATTAAATAATGGCTAGAGTAAAAGGATCAACTCCTACAAGAAACAGAAGAAAAAGAATCTTAAAAGCTGCGTCAGGTTATTTCGGTTCCAAGCATTTACTTTACAGAACTGCTCATGAACAGGTCATGCATTCCTGGAAGTATGCTTATATCCACAGAAGAACTCTCAAGAGAGAAATGCGCAAGCTCTGGATAGCCAGAATCAATGCGGCTGCCAGAATGAATGGCATGTCTTATTCTCAGTTGATGCATGGCTTAAAGCTGGCTGGTGTTAACGTCAACAGAAAGATGTTATCTGAGATCGCTATTCACAATCCTGAAGATTTCACTAAGATCTGTGATACAGCTAAAAACGCTAAAGCTTAATTATGTTAAAATAAAGGAGCTGTACAGCTCCTACATGGCCAGTTGGTGAAACGGTTAACACATCGCCCTCTCAAGGCGACATTCACGGGTTCGAATCCCGTACTGGTCACCAGTTAGAATTCAAAATGGAAGTCAGATGACTTCCATTTCTTTTATCATAAATTCATTTCCCTGTATGAGATAGGTGTGTTCACTTTGACAATGTGGACAGGTCTTGCCATAGATGATCGTATTGTAATTCTGATTGCAGTCTTCACAATGGGTGATGGCTTCGATCTTTTCTATCTTCAGTTTACAATCGATCATGTTTTCATGTTTGGAGACCGCCCAGTTCCAGCAGTCTTCAAGATATATCGGCACGATCCCGGTGACTGTTCCTATCTGCAAGGTCACCGAGTTGATATGCTTGACTTTGTTTTCTTCTGCCAGTTCCTGTAACTGATCTATGACATGAAACACGACACCGAGCTCATGCATGTTTTTTAGCTTCTTTCTGAGCTTTTTTCCATTCCTTGTGTTTCTGTTCGGATTTCTTTTCTTCTTCCGTTTTTGGAGCGAATTTGATCTTTACAGCGCGTTTTAAAGCGTAAGGAATGATCGCAGAGAACTTATTTTCGGATTTGATCATCTTTGAATTCTCCGGATGATCTCTGAACAGATGGATCGCATCGAATTCACATTTAGTCGTACAGATGCCGCAGCCGATACATTTGTTTTCATCAACTACAGAAGCCCCGCATGACAGACACCTTGAAGTCTCGATCTTGACCTGTTCTTCAGTCAGGGTCTTATGGGCATCTTTGAAGGAATGAGAATAATCGATCGATTCATCCATGCCTTCATACTGTCTTTGGGCATGATCGTAGTCAACGACATCGATATTGTCCTTATCCAGCATGATGAATTCACGGCGATTCTTACCGATGGTCATTGAAGTGCCAGGCTGGACAAATCTGTGCAATGAATCAGCAGCCTGATGACCCTGTTCGATCGCATCGATAACAAATTTCGGGCCGGTATAGACATCACCACCGAAGAAGATATCTTCTTCATCACTCTGATAGGTGAGCGGATCAGCGACAGGGTAGTTACCATGCCAGAACTGGACCTTGCTTCCTTCAAGAAGTTTGTTCCATTCAATACTCTGACCGATCGCATAGATGACATAATCAGCCGGAACGATCGTTATATCGTTTTCATCGTATTTTGGATTGAACTTTCCGTTTTCATCAACTGTTGATAAGCAACGCATGAAGACGATCTCTTTGACAGAACCGTCAGCTTTGACGATGACTTCTTTCGGACCCCAGCCGTTATTGATCGTGATGTTTTCTATTTCAGCTTCAACGATTTCATTCTTGCTGGCAGGCATCGTTTCTCTGGATTCAAGGCAATACATTTCTACGTCTTTGCC
>JAFRJA010000038.1 GCA_017432545.1 Erysipelotrichaceae bacterium | reverse complement strand
CCGCATAAGGGACAATATAAGTCCTTCCCCTTGTCTTCATCAATGTAATCGCCTTTAAACAGACAGAGTGAAATGTCCTTATACCTGCTTCGTTTGCCGTTGCCGAAGTTTCTGCGTAATGTCGAAGTTTCAGGCATTCCTTTCTGTAAAAAGGAAGGCATCATAGAAGGAAAGACCAGTATTCCCTTATTGATATCCTTGTCATCTATCAAAACATCATTGGTGAAAGAGAAAGTATCACTTTTTCCTGACACAGGCTTAACAGATGTAGTATCATTCATATGGGGTTCTTCCTTTCTAGTTTTGGTCAACATAGATTATAGAAGACCCCTTTATATATTTAAACTTTCAGTAGAATTCACTTACTGCTGCAACAATATAAATCATAAACGGAACATAGAAATTATTTATTTACACAGAGTTTGGACGAGAACCATAAATTTATTGCCAGTACAGACTTGCCAGTTCCAGGGCCACCCTGAATAATCATGGTTCTTTTCTTGAGGTCTTTACGACATTGGTCCATGGTTTTTTTGCACATATCATATATTACTGCCTGTTCATCCAGCAGCATAAACTCTTTATTTCCCTTCATTAGAGAAACGATACAATCCTGTAATGCCTTTGAAGGCTTGATTCTTCCGTTATCAATCTTATACAATAGGTCGTCATCAGAAGATCTCATACGAATATATTTCTTGATGAAGTTTCTTAAATCAAGTACCTGGTTTTTAATAAAGTATGGGGCTTCTTCATACCAGATTCTATATATTTCATTACTCAAAACATCAGCATATTTAGGATCGTAATTATGCAGATATGCACAAGGAATAATTCCAATATCCTCATCTTGTACTTGTTCAGAAGAATTTTTAACAAAAACGGAATAAGCATAAGCCTGATATGACGGATGGCTCTCCATCCTATTAGCTCCAGCAACATATGTCCTAACGCTGTGGTCCATGACCCTGTCAATCAGTTCAGCTTTCTCCCATTGTTTCAACTCAATAATAACAACGTTGTTATGATTATCTTTATCAGCGCCAGAGATAATAAAATCAACCCTCTTGGAAGTCTTTGGTATCTGGTATTCAATCGCCACATTCACGTCATCTGGTATTTCATCATCATCGATGACGTTGCGCATGAAAGACAGGGAATTCTGCCATGATCGGTATTCCCTCTCGCCACCTGCGTTAATATTCTTTTCTTTCACTAAAGCTAAAACCTTATCAGCAACCTGGTTTAGAATAACATCGTCGTTGAATTCTTTCTTTGTAGCGTTGTATACAATCATTTTCGTTATCCTCTACATTGCCTATTCTGTCTCTGGTATTTCAAAATCCAAATAGTATTCCTTCGGTACTTCTTTATCTAATACAACATCAAATAATAATGTTGGGTATCTTTGTCCATTTTCTTCAGTATAGGATTCTCTTAAGTTTGTAAAAGAACCGGTTCCAAAGTATGTAAATGGCAACTGTATTCCATCTTCGTTCTCAACTTTTCTAACAAACAAATGTATCAATCTTGTAGAAGAAAGTCTTTGTCCTTCCACATTATCAACGGTGGTATTGTTCTGGCTTTCCCATTGGAATATCTTTGAACTTAAGAATTTATCTTTATAGTTCAGTTTTCCTTTCTCATCTTTTTTAAGACCAACAAATATGTAAGTTTCTCCGGGATGAGTTGGGTCATAGTACGTACCCTTAAGCTTAAGATTCATAGTCTTTTCCATCAATAAAGACATTCCAATCTGTTCCTTTGTATAGTTCCCATATAGCTTGTACATTCCTTCGTACTCACCAAACTCTTGCAGATACCTGCTTAACCCATAATCGATCGTATCTTCAAGATAATCTCTGAATTCTTCTTTAAGCTTCAACGGATCCAAAGCATCATTATTAAGTATTTTTTGCTTGATCAAATAATCATAAGCGTAGTTTAAAGATTCTTTATTGGCTTTAGGATATAGACTTTCCAGTTCTTCCAAATTAATCGATCCTTGATCAATATATTGTTTAAGTATCGCAAATTCATTTACTCTCACAATTGGCAAAAGTTCTTCTATACTATCAACAAGATCATTTTCTTCTTTCGTAAAGACCGGAATACTTTCTTCGCCAATCTTCTTTAGGAAAGTATAATATGATTTATTTTTTGAAGCACCCATATGGGATTTTATAAACCTATCCAAATTAGGCGCAAATTCCTGATCTAAATAATCCATATGCTTTGGATAAGTATCGCATTGGATATAAGATTTAAAGTTTTCATAATCCTTCTTTAAGAAAGCTTTATTGTTGAAGTTGGTTCTATCAATAAAGTTAATGATTTCTTCTTTTGATAACTCATCGATATCAATTACTACACCCGGTATTTCTAAGCTTGCAAAATTAGTGTTAATCAATGCTCTAAGATACGGCTTTTCTGTATATGCTGTAGTTCCCAAAGTTCCCAAAGCTAACGCAATTTGAATTGAACGCTCATAATTATTGCCGATGAAGTCTAGGACAGTAACATAATCTTTCCCTGGATACTTTCTTAAGCCTCTTCCTAATTGTTGTAGGAATACAGTTTGCGATTCAGTCGGTCTTAAGAATAACACCATATTAATCTGAGGAATATCAACACCTTCATTTAAAATATCTACTGAACAAATGATCTCTAAAGGATTATCATCATCTTGCAATTCATTAAACGCTTTGATCCTTCTACCAAGATCATTGTTACCGGTTAGTGCTAAAGCATGGTACCCTTTTTCATTGAAAACATCCGCCATCAGATAGCAATGCTGAATATTAGTGCAAAAGGCGATGCACTTTAATTTCTTATTGGTTTCACGATGCTTTTCAATTTCTGAACATATGAAATCAGCGTTATCAGACTTAATAATTTCTCTAGCAACTTTCATGCGATCGTTATCGCCGTAATCAGCCAACTTAGTACGAATACCATAGTAGTGGAACGGAACAACAAGATCATTTAATATGGCATCACGCAACCTTAACTCATAAGGAATATTCTGATCGAACAATGAGAAAACATCTTTGTTGTCCATTCTTTCCGGAGTTGCAGTTAAGCCTAACATAAATTCTGGTTCAAAGTATTCAAATATTCTATTACCACTATCTGCAACAATATGATGAACTTCATCATAAACGATATAATCAAATTCATTCTTACTAAAATCATCTAGATGTCTAGACAGCATTGCTGTTGACGCAAAGATGAAATCATTATTCAATTCTTGCTTTGATCCGGTATATAATCCATAAGTTTTGCTGGTACCAAAAACGTTCAAAAAAGTTTTTTCTGCTTCATTCAAAATAAAATCTCTATGCACGACATACAATAATCTCTTTGCCCCATAATTCCTTGCATCAAAAGCGGCAAGATATGTTTTTCCTGAACCAGTAGCACTTATTACTAAAGCTTTATCTATGCCCATATCACGATATCTTCTGATCTCTTTTAGGGCTCTTCTTTGCATGCTGTTTGGATTAAAGGTATTGGTATTGTTGCCAATATAATCCATGTCCCATTTTTCAATGGCATAGTCCAATCTAAACAAATAAAGTTTGATTAATTCTTTGTCCAGCAAAAGAGTCTGTTCCCATAAGCTTTCAAACTCTGACAATGCATTGTCATATGAATTGATGTTATCTTTTGAAAACAGTGAAATATTCCACTCAACATTCTTCAATAATGCGAATCTCGTTATATTCGACGATCCGATTATTATTTCGTAATTCTCTTCATATTCAAACAAGTAACCCTTTGTATGAAAGCCACTTTCGCCAAAACATTCAAAATCAAGATGACATTCAAAATTGTCATACTTATTCATCCAATCATAAAAGATGTTTAATGAATTGACATCTGTAAAATTCTGATAAGTCGAAGTAAGTATTCTTCCCCTTACCCCTCTTTTCAAAGCATTTTCCAAATCTGCTTTTATCAGAACAAGACCCGCTTCTTTAATAAAACTAACCGACAAATTAAAAGACTTACACTTTTTCAAGCAATCTCTAATATGTTCAAGAAACGCACTGTTGTTGTTTGTTAAAAACCGGTCTATCATTGATTTAAGTATTTTCTATATTCAACAATTACTTTCTTGTCTGCTGGTAAGTATTCAACGTTGCCATCATATGGGTTGATCCATTTAGCATCTGAATGATCATGCAAGATCATGTGATCGGTCAGCAAATTACAAATAAAACAATCCATCACCAGATAAAACGTATCGTATTGATGTTCGACAGTACATAGATAGCCATCTACATTAATCTCCACATCAAATTCTTCTCTTATTTCTCTCTTTATCGCTTCTTCTCCAGTCTCTCCTTCTTCATATTTTCCACCAGGAAACTCCCATAGACCGGCAAATTCGCCATTAAGCCTTTTTGCAACAAAAATGCTGCCTTCTTTTTCAATGATAGCTGCTACTACCCTTATTGTTTTCATTTTTATTAATACTTATCAGCTCACATACTTATCATAGTAATCGACATATGCAAGCTCATCATCCTCAAGAGCATTCATAGCCTCTACGAAATCATAGGCTTCCTCCTCAAGGAACTGAGCCAAAAGATGATATATTTCTCTCTCATTCAATCCAGCTACCTTCAGCCTTGCTACTATGATATCCATTGCTTTTTCCATACAGATTCTCCCATTCGACAAAAAGAATTCTTTTATCTACTTAATTTTATCATTTACAGTAGTTCCATATGGTTTCAACTGCACCTAAATACAATAAAAAGCCATATGACACACATCATATGACATAACTAGATATATAGGAACAGATCCTCTTGATATCCACCTGGGTCTTGAAATCAAACTGCAAATGAGCCCCATTGCTGAACGCAAGTATCAGTTCACTGTCTATATCCAGGAAACCCGCTGTTTCAATCCCGAAATACTGTACTTTGGAATAAGGATAGGAAAGATAAGAGATCTTCTTACCCGTAATACCCTGTACATTGACCACCATGATCCTTTTATTGGTAAAGATGACCTGATCTCTTATCGTCTGAAAAGCCTGAACAGTCATTTCTCCTTCAACATAGAAATCTTCTACTTCCAGCTTAATATCCGATAAAGCAATCTCTTTCAGATTAAACGTATTCGCATCAAACAAAATACCACTCGATATCGTTGGCATACTGATCCCTCCACTTCATACGATGCAATTATACTTTCCAAATATGTGCCAAAAAAACGCCAGGTTTTCCACATTTTCATCAAAAAGACGCACAGCAATGATTTTCCAATATTTCGACATCAAAAATGTGGAAAAATAGCCTCATATGTGCCAAAAAAACGCCAGGTTTTCCACATTTTCATCAAAAAGACGCACAGCAATGATTTTCCAATATTTCGACATCAAAAATGTGGAAAAATAGCCTCAAAAGATGGGAAAAACTTGGGAATCGTTTTACCTCCTTCTTTCCTAAAATTTAAGTATGGAGGTAATTAAGATGAATAAAACAGAAGCTTACAAAGAATATTTCAAAGAACTGAAAAGGGATCGCGAAGCACGTCGTGCCATATGGCTCAAACAGCCGGAAAACCAAAACAAATATCGTGAATTGCTCGCAAACAACCCCGAAGAAGATCCTTTTGCGAAAAGTGACGAATTCTGGGAAGCGATCGAATACCTTACGCTTGACGAAATCGACGATGCCCCGGAACTGCCATCAAGATACTATAAAAAAACAAGTGCCATCTCTGAGTAGATGGCACTTTTAGAAAGGAGCTGTACCGGATAAATTATTATTATTATTTTTTAGAAGTCGGGAGCCTTAAGGATTCTTTTTTTCCGGTACATCTTCATTGTAGATTTTGTAAATCATCTTGCCTATGTCCAGATATTTACAGAATTCATTTCTTAATTTATGACCACAGAACTCATATAACGCAATAGTGCCACCCTGCTTGAGGGTGGCACCATCGCAATGTTTTAACACTAGAACTGAACAGTGATTTTAGCACTTGATTTAGTTGCTTGATGAATAACCCGATCTGACTAGGCAGGAATTCGTCGATAGAGACTTCTGGGATAATGACGATTATACCTTTGACAGTTAAAGCGGTGTGATCATGAATGCCAATGAATCAGTGCTTTTACAGAGGTATACCGGAATATAATTATTATCTTAAGGATGGGAGCCTTTAAGCAGGAGGATTATTTCCGGTACATCTTCATTTTAGTTGTTCAAAATCTTTTTGCCTATGTCCAGATATTTACAAAATTCATCTCGTAATTTATTAGCGCAAAACTCATATAAGATCACATGATACATAAGTATCTTATGACCATATAAACAATAGTGCCACCCTCGATCGGGGTGGCACTATTGCAAAGATAAAAACTTTAGAGGCAGACAATGATTTTTCTTCAGTTTTAGGAAAAGAATGGCTCAATCACTATACTTCGTTGCTCGACGAAGAACCGGATCTGACATGGCAGGAATTCGTCGATAGAGACTTCTGTGATGATGACGAATATGCCTTTGACAGATAAAGTGGCATCATTATGAACTGCTTCTAGATAGAAAGGAATACCGGAATATAATTGTTTTCTTTCGGATGAAGAGCTTTTAAGGAAACTATATTTTTCCGGTACATCTTCATTCTAGAACTTTCAAAACTTTCTGCCTATGTCCAGATATTTACAAAATTTCATTTAGAAACCGATCACATTTTTCTTCTTTTCGAATCATCATTGCTGCTTTAATAAACATATCGATGATTGTACCATGATATAAAAATAGTGCCATCACAGGTGATAGATGGCACTTTAGAAAGGGAGGTTACCGGAATACTTTAGAATTGTTTTGGAAGAAAATTTAAGGAGGATTATTTCCGGTACATCTTCATTTTAGTTCTTGTAAATCATCTTGCCTATGTCCAGATATTTACAAAAATCATCATCTTTTATGTTCATCAATTCATATAAATGCATACGGAATTTTGTCCATATAAAGTAATAGTGCCACCCATTAACGAGGTGGCACTATCCTATGGTTTCCGAATCCATATGTACTTACTTTAGAAAAGGAGAATCAACAAGTACACTTTTATTCTATTTCGTATTTATCTTTCTGCCTATGTCCAGATATTTACAAAAATCATCTCATGATTTATGATCGCAAAAACCATATAACGCAATAGTGCCACCCTGCTTGAGGGTGGCACCATCGCAATGATATTAACTCTTGAGACGAAAAATGATTTAAGCACTTGATTTAGTTGCCTGATGATAAACCGGATCTGACCTGGGAAGTATTTGCAGATAGAGGTTTCTGTGATCAAGGAAGTCAATGAATCAGTGCTTTTACAGAGGTATACCGGAATATAACTATTATCTTAAGGATGGGAGCCTTTAAGAAAGAGGATTATTTCCGGTACATTTTCATTTTAGTTGTTCAAAATCTTTTTGCCTATGTCCAGATATTTACAAAATCTCAACATCGCTGATCGGTATTTATCATGCTCAGATCGATGATATTTATCTGATCGCTGATAAGGCTTTTATATAAGATCTTGAAGGCAAGATCTGCTATCCTGAAGCGTCTATGAAGCTTAAGATCGTTCAGGAAAGCATACAACAAGGTATAACTATCCTTCTTCATGGAATACAAACAACTGTTTGGAGGGTCTGACCTTGCTTCCTTTGAGGATGACACTTCCCAAGACATAACGGCTGTCCCGCTTGCTGGATTCAAGGAATTCCAGTCTTGAAGAATAATTCTCGATTATCGACCTCAACAGGAAGTTGTTCCATTCATAACCGATATCGGGGAAGTCTTCATAAGTCTCAAAGTCGATCAAAGATACATAACCTTTTCTGCCCATGACCGGGATCAGTTCATCTTCGATCTGAGTTACTGCAGCTTTTTCAATGGCAAAGCTTTCTTTTTTAAGGAAGATATCCCTGCTGATGCGGATATAGCCTTTTTGAAGTGATGTCACGATCTTATTGACCGAAACAAGCTTCCATTCGTATTTCCTGACTAAAGCCATATATTCCTTCAGGCTCACTTCTTCCGGTCCACCCATGACTTTTAAGACGATCGAAGTTCTCGATATATCGTCAAGCTGATCTTTTCTGATGATATGAGGGAATCTGAAGTCGTATTTATCGGACAGCAGATTCTGGGCGATATAATGCAGATTGCGATAAGTCTGAACATTAAGTTTATCCAGGTCTTCCCTGTAGTTTTCGACCATGTACCTGTACAACATATCACTGGCACAATAACCGTCCTTGTCTTCCATGACTTTCATGATCGAAACATCGATATCGTCTGTGATCTTATCATCTGTATCAATAAGATCCATCGAATAGTATTCGTTGTTATCCCAGACGATCACCGGACCGGAAGAGACAGCCAGATCGATCATCTGCCTGCTGACGCCGTTAAAGGCATTAAACAGTTCCTGTCTTTTGACGGGTCTTTTTTCTTTAAGGATGAAGTCATTCAACTGTTCACTTAAAGATTCGCCAGCCTCACCCTTTTTCTTCTTAAGCAGATACTTTCCTTTGAAAATATAGAGATCATGGTAACAGTAATGAAGTACCCCATGGAAATAGAAATGATTATCGATCCCACAGATATGTCTGAGCCTGTCTTCAAAAGCCATATACAGTTCCAGATAACTGATCTTGGCTGCCATCGACATATCGATATAGGCTCTGATCTGCTCCATAAGTTCTTCATCGATATAGGCACTTTCCGGTGAGATATACGTGTCTTTGTCCCGTATGATCAAAGACTCACTTAAGATCTGTTTAAAACGCTTATCGCTTGTCGGGATCTTTAGACCCTTGAACTCTTCCTTAATATAAAGTCTTAACAGATCCAGATCTTTCTCATTTAAACTGATGCCCTTTCTAAAATGCCAGGCCACCACCAGCGAATACAGATACCCCTTAGACAGTTCACTTGAAACCAGATGATCGCCATATGATCGATAGCCGTTTTTCCTTAAATAAGTCAGATATCTTTCAATGGTCAGAAACGGCATATGTAAGACCGATATGGCCTTTTCAAGATCATCACGCTTCTCACTGATATCGATCAAATTCCCGACCATTTCCTTTGTTATTTCCGGAAGCCACTTATCAAGATAATCCGCATCATCCTTATGCACATAGACGTTACAATAATCCAGGTACACCCAGTCTTCACTCTTCTTCAGCCAGTACATGACGACAGCTATATGATCATGATCACCACACAGATCCGCTATCTTTCCCTCATGGATGCAGCGATCTTCTCCCCTTATCCTTAGCGCCAGGAGATCCAGATAAAGACTTAAGGAAACAAAGAAACTCTCCAGGATCACATTGGTCCTTTCGATAGAGATATTGAACTGCTTACCGATCTCTTCAAGGGTATAGCCCTTTTTTCTTAATAGCGTCATCTGATAGCCTCTGGAAGTCCTGTTTCTTTCCAGAAAGTCCTTAAACAGATAATTAAGATCATGTTTAAGAAGTCCTTCCAGCTTTTTAAAGGATTCCATGTGGTTTAAAGAAACGATCGCCTCCAGACGCTTGGCATCGATACAGGCAAGTGAACCGATAGTTCTATATTCATTGCACAACAGGAAATAGATCGTCCTCCTGTTGACCCCCAAAGCCGCCAGAAACCAGATCGGCAGTTCCATAAGCCCCTCATTGATATCCTTAAACATCAGACCATCATCAGACATGATCGCTTCAAACCTGCTTTGATCCTTATACGTTCGACAATATTGGTTATATAGCTCGACCGTATTATTGAACCATCGACGATTGACAAAAGACGAATTACGATACTCGACCCAATCAAAATCATCAAGGTCTTTCATCGACACTAAACCCTTCTTTTCGCAATAGCGCCTGAACGCATGACTATCCAGAAACACATAATTTATCGCATCAAACAAGATCGGCTCATCATCTTCATAATCCATGTTCGCAATCTTCCCGATCTGAGCCATCGTCCTCTCACCGATATGCCTGTATTGTCTTGGATCATCATGCGCCAGAAATTCTCTTAGTTGCCCGAAAGTCCTTATTTTACACTTATCCAAAAAAGCCCGTACTCTATGTGACATGACAAAAGAAGATCTCTTATCAGCTGTCGAATCTGATTTATTGTTATTCATATTATTTTTCACTCCAAATTAAAAACACCGTCTTGAAAAGGACGGCGTTAAACAGGAAATCCCGGGCAACTCTGCTGCCCAAGAAAGGAGGGGACAAGAAGACAGCAGATCTTTTGCCCGGTACACCTTTATTCTATTTCCCGCCTTTCCCTCTTCATATATCCAGATATTTACAAAAAGGCCTTATGGAACCGTTAAAAACCTTAACGGTTCCATACACGATCGTTAACTTATACTTAATATAAAAAAGCGATACAAATGATCCATTCACAAACCTGATAAACTCTAGTCGAGCTCTATGACCTTAACGGCATCACTGAAATCATCGATATCAAGAAGACTCATGATATAACAAAGCGAAGCCATGGTCATATTATAGTTATTCCTCAAACGGTTGATCTGACAGGGACTCACACCCATCAGATACAGTTGCATATATGTGACCCCTCTTTTTTTCATTGTTTCAAAAAGAGGCTCATAAGAAAAAGCAATTCCGGTTTTATAAATATCATTATAAATCATCTTAGATTCCTTTCATTTTTTTACTATTAATCGCTATTAAACCATAAAAAAATGAATCCTTTGTACCGTGGCTCCCTTTAAGTACTTCTATATTTTAAAACAAATTTTTTGAAATTTCATGCACCAATTTTTATTTTTTTTTCATTTCCGGTCTGCTTACTTATTCCATCTTCTATAGACACTGCTTTAGTTATACCAGTACCTCCATATATGTTTTCATTTGCTTTTCACATCTCATTCTTTTTGCATATTTCATCAGTTTTCCGATATCTCTATCCGGTCTTTTGAGATAGTTTGTGAGGACCTCTTTTGTTTCCTCTATGCCTATGCTCTCACGGTATTTAACGATATCAGAAACCACCTTTTCCGGCTCATATATTTTAAATACATTTCCGTTTTCATTAACGGAAGTAATCGCAAAATCATAATATTTTTCTTCCATATAGTGAAGATCTATCGGGGGCCAGTTCGGGAAAGGAGAAACATACGAGTTGGCTTTTACGACCACATCAATTGAAGCGGGACGATAATTAGAAAGCCCATAATAAACGGCAGCACTCATAAATCCGATAACACCATTTGGAACATAAGCGGCGACATAATAAAAATCAGATTCTTCACCTTCGTAACGATTGTTCTGATAGTACCTGTTGTTGATTTTTGTAAGATACCCATTGGTTACAAAAGTATTAATCAGATAAGAGGAATATTTTTTAATGAGCTCTTTTCTTTGAATAAACTGAGCACACGAATCGAAAGTATAATCTTTAATCATTTTTCACTCTTTTCCGATAGTATTATATCACAAATTTCATTTTTTCTAGTCCATTATTATGTTATGGACTAGAAATAATGAAAAATATTCATTCGTAATACCATTCTTTCCGTATACAGCACCAAAATTATGCATATTCCAATGTTATCCTATTCATAGGAAAACAAGGAGGTTAATCAGTGATCATTCTATCGATTGGAATTGCCATTGTCTCAATAAAACTGCTTTTATCCCTTTCCGAAAAAGCGGAAGAAAGGTATAAGATAAAAACCGAACAGGAAAGACAAAGAAGGGAATTGAATGAAGCTTTAAGACATCATTCAAGAAGTATTGGGAGATAAAAAGAAAACGGCATCGTGGAAACCGTGATATAAATGCGATGCCGTTTTTATATTATATGACCGGTATTTTATCGCCAGCTTAAGAAAGGAGAGCAGAAAGCGGGCTTTTTCCCGGTACATTTACATTCTATGATCCGCTTAGGATCTTGCATATGTCACAACATTTACAATCGAACATATTACTGCTTTGTCATACGATGATTGATCACCATCCTTACGATCTGCTTGACATCTCTTACCCCCATGATCTTCATGACACGTCCCACCATGGCGATAGTCATGTTCTTTCCTTCTCTCATGCGTTTCATCAGCATCGGACTAAGGCCCCTGGCTCTAAGTTCCCTATAGGTAAGGCCTTTTTCTTCCATGAGCTGAAAGAAGGGACTGTAGTCTAAACAGACTTCATTAAGCGTATCAGTATTATTCATTATTTCTTTACCTCCAATCTGAATAATATTAGTTTCCGAATGAGATGATATCTCATCCCAACTCAAATATATGTCATTTTATTGACACCCCGCCATATCCAGATATGATACGGGAAAAACGCTTTTTATTGCGTATAAAACGAAAGAAGAGTCCTGATGAAATATAATTGACTTAGATGAAAGTATTGAACTTAATTAAACAAAAGAAATATCTCATCCTTGTCTTAGCTGTGATCCTGTTTTCAGGCTATCTTTTCTTACAGCCATCGCTGCATTTTACGCAAGATAAACCCATACTGGAAAAAGGTCAGACTTATAAAGCTGACGACTTCATCAAAGAAGTCAAAGGCGATATCGTCTATGAATTCGGTGACCTAGATACTTCCAAAGTCGGTGAATACGAATATCATTTCCTGGTCAAAAAGTGGTTCTTTCAAAAAGATTTCGTCCTAAAATACAGTGTCGTCGACACCACACCCCCAACCATCGAAATACTCAATAAGAACCTCATCATCGACCCTGAACAGGGAAATGAAGATAAAGACATCCTGGGCAACATCCGCATCGACGAAGGCTATTTTGTCTACGTCAGCGATTACGACAAAGAATTCCCCGGCATCTACACCGTCGATGTCAAAGCCAGCGATGAATACGACAATGAATCAGCAGCTTCCTTCAACGTGATCGTCAAAGACACGACAGCCCCCATGATCTTAGACAGCGGCTATGGAACGATGATCCTAAAAGGTGAAGACTTCAACATCCACGATGTCATCTCCTATGGCGACAATGCCGATCCCCAGGTGAAATTAAGCGTTGAAGGTGAAGTCAATACCAAAAAGGTCGGAACTTATCCCTTAAACATCAAACTTGAAGACGAAGCGGGAAACATCACCCAATGGGACCTCGATGTCAAAGTCGTCTCCCGCTATCCCAAACAAGAAGAGGAAGAAGAGTACGAATATCTCTTTGAAGATTTTGTAAATGAATATCAGGCGGAGGGCTTATCCTTTGGGATCGACGTCTCCACCTGGCAGGGTGAAGTCGATTATGAAGCCGCCAAAAAAGCGGGCTGTGAGTTCGTGATCATCAGGATCGGTTATTCTCACAACGGAAAATTCAAAGAAGATGATGAGTTCAAAAGGAATATCGAAATGACCAAAAAAGCCGGCCTTAAGACCGGGGTCTATCTGTTTTCCTATGACAAAAGTGAAGAAGAACTACTGGCGACTTTGGACCAGGTCTTTGAGCTTTTAGGAGACTACGAACTTGAACTGCCTCTGATCTTCGACTGGGAAGACTTCTTCGACTACCAGGAATACGAAATGAGCTTCAAGGAACTAAACCACCTCTACGATGTCTTCTGTGAGGTCGTGGAAGCCAAAGGCTATAAAGCCATGTTGTATGGCTCGAAATACTATTTAAACAACATCTGGGCCCATAAAGATACCAGAAACGTCTGGCTGGCCCAGTACAGCGACTGGCCAAGCTACGAATACCCATACCGGATCTGGCAGGTCACCGATCACGGCAGGATCGCTGGCATCGACGGCTATGTCGATCTCAACATCCTGTTTGAAGAAAGCGAATAGACATGAAAAAAGTTCTGGAATGTGCATGTCAATACCTGTCACCATAGATAAATTGCTTGATGATAATGTAGTCGAAAGGGACTGTAATTTTTCACATTTATGTTCAAAACAATACCCGAAAACTGCTCGTTTCCACTAAACTTTCATTATAAACAGGGCATTTTGTATAATTGTATTTGGAAAGAAGGAAAAAAGTATATGACAAAATTTCACTTCGCCGGACACTACAACGGTGATCCCAAAACCTTGAAATCACACGAACACGAACCAAACTACGTCCCTTTTAAAGAGATACAGGATATGACAAAACTCGCCATTTTCATGAACGGACTATCCTTGCTGATCGCTGTCATCACCATGGGCTTATACTTCTATTTAGCCAGACAGCCTATGAACATGCTTGGAACTTTCGCAACATTGATCTGCCTTATCCCGCATGAATTCCTGCATGGTATCTGCTTTGAAGGCGATGTCTACATGTACGAGAACCTGAAGAAAGGTATGCTGTTTGTCACGGGACCCGGAACCTTCTCCAAAGGCGGTTTCATCTTCATGTCCATGCTGCCAAACCTCGTCTTCGGCTTTCTGCCCTTCATCATCTTTTTATTCGATCACACGCAGACTTTCCTAGGAACTTTAGGAGCTTTATCCATCGCCGCCGGTGTCGGAGACTACTACAATGTCTTCAATGCCCTCTTCCAGATGCCAAAAGGTTCCAGGACCTACCTGCACGAAAGCCATTCGTTCTGGTACATGCCTGAACAGTAAAAAAATCGAATTATCATAATAAAAAAAATGGTCCTCGTAAATCTTTTGTGTATGGTAATCAGCTGTAGTTATCATTCTTATGGCTTCTGTCTATGATTCTTAAGAAGAAGTATTCATCATCGGGATAGCCGTATCCAAGTCTTCTCTCTGTCTTGATCATGTTGTTGAT
>JAFRJA010000037.1 GCA_017432545.1 Erysipelotrichaceae bacterium | reverse complement strand
TGCTGCATAGATGCAGTTTTTAAGGATCGTCAGATAGCTTGGGTTGTTGTCCAGGATGATGAAGTCATATTCATTCCTGATAGGATCCAGAAGCTTCCTGATGATCTTTATGCTGCTGTTTTCCTTGCCTTCATACTGTTCGATATGATCTTTAGAAGCCATATCCTCCATCACATCGATCCATTCAAGTTTTGTCGGGATGACGTCAAGACCCGGATAATCGGTTCTGTATATGACATCCTTTAAATCCAGTCCGTCTCTGATCACTTCTACGATACCGTTCATCGATTCATAGTCCTCCAGAAACTTGGAGCTGGTGTTTGCCTGCAGATCCAAATCCACAAGCAGCACTCTGTAGCCATCGTCTGATAAGCCCTTGGCTATATTGATGGAGGTTGCGGTCTTGCCGCTACCTCCCTTCTGATTGTTGCAGCTGATTATTTTTCCCATTACAAAAAATTCCTTTCAATTTTTCTGTTAAACAAATAAAACAAAACGGCACAACGTACATTTATGCATTTCTATTAATGAAACAACATCTCCATCATCATTTATGTCTGATTGATAGAAGCATATATGTTAGTGTTAAATGATACTGGATTTTTGACTAATAAATATTGGCGATTTTTACTGTAGCTTTTGCGTATACGCTTTTTGAACGACTCAAAATAAAAATGACAAGATTCTGACAAGATTGCTGCTACAAAAATAAAAAAATATCATCTCTTGTATATCTTCATGAATAATTCCATAGATACAAAACGACGATATTAACGAAATTCTTGAAATTTTGATCATTTTTCGTAGTTTTTTAGGGTTTTTAACTGGTCAAAAACCGCTCGAACGGAGGTTCCTTCATCCGCAGCCAATTGTCATTTTAGCCCTTAAAATGGGGCTTTTTTTAATGATTAGATGCCTTCTACAAAAAATCTACAAAATTTTTCCGCTATTTCAACAATTCTTTTTTCCTCCTCTTTGGATTTATGTGTATAGCCTTCGTTCACTCCGGAACCGGGTGAATGACCAAGATATATCTTGCGATCATACTCTTCAATATGATTGTTTTTCAGTAAAGTATTGAAAGCGTGTCTGGCAGTATGATTCTTTGGGATCTTGTCCCCTTCTTTCATCAAGCCTGAATGAACATAAACTTCATTCATATGATTGCTGAAAGTCTTCAGGCTGAACGGATACAGCAACTCATTCTCCGTTCTGGCATAACTCAATCTGCTGAAGATAAACATATCATCAGAATAATAAGATAATTCTTTCAGCCTGTTGATATACGTTTCCAGGTATTCGCAGATCGAATCAGGAAGCAGTATTGCCCTCTCATCCCAGGTCTTTGTTGTCGTGACTTCATAAGACTTCTTCGTTTTGTTCTTGTTGGGATGCCAGGATATGCTTTTGGAGATCGATAACGTTTTGGTTTTTGGATCAAAATCCTTTGGTGTCAATGCGATGACTTCATCTATCCGCATGCCTGTGAAATATATCATCAGCATAATTCCATAAACAGGATTGTAGATACCATTTTCAAGTTCCCTGATGCTTGGAAAGAGGGATTTAAGATCTTTCTCATATACCTCACCGATGATTGCTTCAACTTCTTTGTTATACCTCTTTCTTGCCTTTTTCAAACTTTTAGAATCGTCGATATCATCCATAAGATCATCGATATCAATGTAGGTCTTTACCCCAAACCATCTCTTTGTTGTCTTGAACAGCTTTTTGAAATACATCAGTACCTCATCTTGCATAGCGACTGACAAGTGCTTTTCCTCTCCCTTTTTATGTTTCTTGGACAATTCATGATATCTGATCTGGTCGACAAATCTTTCAATATCGGTTTCGGTAATCTTGGCCAATGGCTTGCCATAAAAATATGGCAGGATGTGATATTTAATGGTCGTATCCTTCTTGGTATAAGAACTGTATTTTACGTTGCCGGCATTATACTCGTTCATGTGTTTTTCAAGCATCCTCTTATAACCATCTTCAAGGGTAACGGTCTGCGGTTTTTTCGTAGGTGTTTTGATCTTCTTGGTTTTAATTTCATCAAGCTGCAACAAACCTTTCTTAAGTTTCAAATACAAATTTTTCGCATCGTCGTACTCATCAAAGCCGGTGATGATCTGATTTTTGAATCTGACCTGAAAATACACTTCATCTTGTTTTGTATAAAGATAAACGGAATTCTTCTCATCCAGATAATCTCCAAGATGTCTCTCCAGCCGCTCATAATCTTCGCTTGATAGAGTTTCTTTAATCTTGTTTCTGGAAATCACCTGCTTGTTATGAGAAGACAATTTATCCAGCAACGAAATGACCCATTTATGTTCTTCCTTATTACGAATCCTCATAATTAGATCGAATCGATATTTGATAAAGTTTTTTCATTTTTTGCCATTCGCTTAAAGTAATCATAATCTAGACCAATTACCTCAAGCACCAGATCTGCAGGAACTCTCTTTGCCCCTACCCATCTGCCACGTTCTTCCGCCAAAAGCTTTGTCTTATCCCTGATTTGAGTAGCCATTGGCTGGCCCACATCACACAAGCGCTGTATTTGTTTTAGGCTCATTTGCGGATTGGCTATTATAAGATCTGCTTTTTCCTTCCAAGTTAATATTTTCATTAAACCACCTTCTTCTTTATCATCACAAATATTCCATATTTATAGTTTTATTTATTTCATTATAATCGATTTTGAATAGAAATTCAATATTATTAGTTTTATTTATACCATTTTATTGATTTTCATATCTTCATTTTTACAATTATTTAGTAAAATGAAATTAACATATGAAATTATCTGAATTCTGCAGAAAACTAAGGAATGAAAAAGGGCTGGGCATAATTGAGTACTCCAAAGATTTAGGCTGTTCTCACAGTTATATTTCAATCGTTGAAAGTGGCAAATACGATGACCCCTCCCCTCTTAATTTTGCCAAAGTGATCCTTAAGTATGATTTGGATATCGAAACTGTTATGGAAGAAGTCGATTCGATCGACTATAATGAAGAATTCATCAGCGAAGTTAAAAGGCATTTATATAGAAATATCGGAACGAAGATCGTCATCAATAAAAGGAGCATGATCAAGCAGTTCAAGGACGAATATCTATTTCCTAATGGGTATAAAGATATTGATAAAAGCGTTCCCGAAGGCGATGCATTGATCAATCAAGCGGTTTTTGATCCGGTATCATTCTATAGCGCCAATTTTGTTGACATAGAGATATCGATCAGAAACGAATCGATCACGATTTACCCTCGTGTTGATTATGTCTGTTATAAAGAAAACAAACTGTGTTTTGTCTGCATCCTGGATATCACGTCCACAATTGCCGTTAATGTTGACAAGTATAAAATAACAGCTTACGTCAGACAGCTGTTAATGGATATTGCTTATGGTTATTTTGAGGTCAAGAATAGCAAATACTCTTATGACGTTATACTGCTTACGCCCAGTGAAAAAATCTATAATTTCATTGTCAATGATGTCTTTACAAAACAGCTGCGTGTATACGACAGCTACCAAATAGGCGTAGCAATGGTTAGACAGAAAAGAAAAATCAAAGGTCCTTCATTCTGGACGAATTCTCTTTTTTAGAAATCAGTTTTGCAGGAAGAGCAACAACGACTCTTCTTTTTTATTCTTTGATGTAACCAAGTCTAATGGCTGCTTCTCTGGTCTTGCGGTCCATTTCTTCCTGTGATATTATTGGTTTTTCTTCTGCCATGTTATAAGCATCAGCAACTTGGTTATCAAGTTCTGCGTATGCTCGCTCATTCATTTTCTTCATGAAATCTGACAACATTCTAGAGTCTTCACATTGGTGTGCAATGAGATTGCTGTCTTCGATCAAAACGGCGTTATTGACCTGAGAGTAGTATAGTTTGCTGATTATCTCCTGCGTCTTCCTGTTGCTTAGAGAATTGTCAAAAAAGCAATGATTAGCTACTATGTCAAGGAATTCTTTTGAACTAAGCAACTCAAAAATTTGCATCCAATCACCATGCTCTGGATCGATACTGTTCGTTTCATTTTTGTACTTGAAATAATATAGTTCGTCATATCTTTTTATAAGCTGTGCTAGCATTCCGGAAAGAAGATAAATTGCAGAAAGGATCTCATCCGGATTATTGACCGTTCTGTACAGATAATAGTTAATTAGCTTGTCGTCATATAAATAAATTCTCTTGAGGAGCTTTCTATAATCCTCCAGGCTGAACTGAGATCCTTTTTCTTCAATATCCAGCATATGCTTATAATCAGATACCAGATCCTTTATGTCTGTTGAGATATCGATTTCTTTCGCTTTTATCATCTGATTTAACTTTCTGTTGATATCATCGACTCCACATTGAATGCTGTTCAGCTTTTCATTCATGATCTGGAAAGTGACCAGGGTAGCACAAAGATTAGCAGCACCAAGGGCAACATTTAAACACGCAAGCCCTTCTAACGCCTGCATTCCCTGAGCCAATGTATCTATTCCGTTTGATATATACTTTGTGGATTCGGATATATCATTTAACTTCACATTAACGTCGCTGAATGCCTTTGTTACAAGTTTTTCTTGCTGCTTCAACTGATTTGTGATCTTGGTGGTATCCTTGAAAATCGTCGAATGGTCGTCCATGAATTTCTTTGTTCTGATCTTCTGAAGGTTTATTTTGACATCGCCTTTTTCTATGGTTGCTACGATCTTGTCTTGAACGGAATAAGTCTGCCTATTTACAGCATTGATCAATTTTTCATTTATCTCGCTATGTGAGAAAGTATCTGCCAATAATTGTTGAATTTCCATTACTTGTGCCATATTTAAACCTCGATATTACATTCCTTCTAAATCAGTAAGTCTGATATAAAACAAAGAGAGAAGCATTACTACAAAATTCCTTGTGTTATAGATATTGTTCTTTTCGTTAAGCTTCAATACGTTGTTGATCTTTTCTTCGCCGTTTTTATCCTTTGATCTGGCCAAACTGAATCTTTTTTCTTTGATCAGATCTGTTCTGATGTAATCAAATCCGATACCGGGGATCTTGAATTCCACTGCTTCAACCTTTTCATGATTGTTTTTCATATAACGGTCATAGAGGCTGAGGAAAATCTTTGTAAAATCCTCCAGATCTTCGATCAAATTCTCACATTTATCCTTTTTGATTCTTTCTGCTATCTCCTGAGCACGTTGTGCGTATCTATAGGCTTGGCTTGGAACTTCGTCCTTTTTTGGAGTTTTAACAATTTTGTTAATGATTGGCAGCAATTCGCCGGTATACAATTCGGGAAGAGAAGAATCCTTTTTGTTGTTTCTGTATTCGAACGACATTACATAGTCGCACAGCTTCTCGATCAGAGAAGCTCTATCCCATTCATCAATATCAACATAAAAGCAAGATACATATTCGGCTAAATACTTCTTTGATAAGGCAAAACCATTTTCAGAAAAATCGTTCAGTAAATCATTAATGTCTATGATCATTTGCTATGCCCTCCTATTACCAGTTTCTATTGCTTATATACTTTTTCAAATTCAGATTTAAAGAAGTATCTTATTGCCGTCTTCGGCCAGTCACATTACCGTCAGTCCACAGTTCTCTGTCCTGCTCAAATCCATATTACTTCAATACTTCCCATCGGGGCTCCTGCTTGGAACCAAGGCGCTGAATATATCCTTTATCCCGCAATGAGTCCAGCGCTCTCTGTACAGTCCTGACCGTTTTGGAAATCTTGTCAGCAATCTCGCCTCGTGACGAATCCGGCTTCTGTTTCAAGATGGCGAGCACAGCCATCTCTGTCCCGTTCAAAGTGACATCCAAAGTGACAGTTGGAATGTCACTTTGAAGCTCCGGTCGATACAGGATGAACTTGAAGCCAAGCGTATCGCTCTCATACGAGAAACGTATTCCGGCATCTTTACATAGGCTGTTAATCCGCTTAAATCCGCTCCCGAACTGCTCAATGGACTTGTTTAGATAAAGAATTTTAGCAATCGTTGCGTTCCGGATTACCGACTCACAATTACCCCTCATATAGTCTTCCGGCTTATGAGTGCTGGCGTATTCTCCAGGACTGTAGACCGTGATCATACCAGGATGAATGCATATTTCATGGCATGTGTGGCCATTGTAGACAGCATGGGCGAAGCTGTTGGCTATCACCTCTCTGATAACTGCAACAGGGATCTCCGGTATCTCGGCTCGCTCTGTACCGATGATCTCGCTCTTCCATCGAATGTTTTTGAGTACGTAATCCTCAGCGATTCCAAGAAGATTATAGATGTTATCCTCAAACAGCTTCATGTCTAGGAAGGTGAGTTTTTCATCCGTCGCAAATATAGCGGCTTTCAAAGTGACGGGATGCGTACTTCCGAAAAGATATTCGCCTGCGTTATTGAGATTATCACCATTGACAAGGCCATACCGTTTCAGAATCACGGGACAAGTATATTTTCCTTCCGGGATTCTTCCGGCAGAAATAGCTTTTTGCCAAAATGCTTTGACAGCGTTCTTATCAACCTGTTTCATCGAGGCGGAAGAAGACGTTTTCTCCCATTTCTCACGATATTCATTTGAAACGAAAAAACTTTTCAATTCTTCTGGAGTGACCTCCCGATCCTCGTCAGCAGTCCGAAGATAGTATCTACCTGCTGAGGAGTAGGGTGTATTATTTCCGTTGAATTCAACCCTGATCAGATGCTTTCCATCTAGAATTACTTCTTCGATTGCAGGATAGATCTGAGGCCGTATGCTTTCATACACGGCACGTGATACGTCTCTGAGCGATGACTCAGAAACATCCTGCCCACAGACATCTCCGTTGGGCTTAACGCCGAAATAGATAGTTCCGATCCCGTGCTTGTTCAGAATGGACGAGATGGAGATCATTGCCTCTTTCATTTCGCCTGTTGTCTTTTTGAATTCAAGCGTTTCAGTTTCTTTTCCTAAGTTCATGTTATTTCTCTCACTTTCAGAAGTGACATTATCATACCACATAGTGACAGTTTTGTCACTATAAGAATGTCAGCTTGATCTAAAACACAGTGAAGCCACTCCTTGCTGACCGATATCTTATGCGTAGATCAGATCGTGATTCACAATCTCTGTTTCTCTGTCCCGGATATTGTTTATAGATGGCATGTATTATTGGATGCCATTCTTATTGGCTTCATATCGTTTGATTTTGTTATAGAGCGTTTGCCTGCTCATATTGAGCTTCTTGCACATGTACTTCTGAGTGATGTCTCCAGCTCTCCATTGTTTATACAACTGTTCAAACTCATATTTATCATATGGCTTAGGTACTCTTCCCTTATAAACACCATTGGCTTTTGCGATAGCGATGCCTTCAGCTTGCCTTTGCCTGATCTGACTTCTCTCTAAGTCTGCCATAGCAGCAAACACCGTCAACATGAACTTGCCTTGAGGAGTATCGGTATCGATGTTTTCTTTCTGAGAGACAAAGCCAACACCCTTTTCTTTTAATTCATCAATGATATTTAGAAGGTCTTTAGTTGATCTTGCAAGTCTTGATATGGATTCTACACAGACGACATCACCTTTTCTGATAAACTTCAGCATTTCTTCTAATCCGGGTCTATTTCTATCCTTACCGGATAACATATCAGAAAATACTTCTTCACAACCCATTTCTTTCAGAATATCGACCTGTCTGGCTGGGTTTTGTTCATCAGTTGAGCATCTTGCATTATTTTACTAGTAACATAACCGTGATTATGCGAGGAGTTTTTGAAACAGCTGATAATTCATTTTTTTCTTATTTTTGCGTATTTTTTCAAATAACTCCTCACATAATTTTATTTAATAAAATCGGGAAGAAGGAGCTTTTCTTCTATCGCATTCATTTCTCCGGTCTCTATATTGTTTGAACTTTTTCTGTTTAAAATCTCAATGACCTTATAGTCAGATAATTCATCGGTCTGCTTTCGGATTTTTTCTGTTTTATCTCCAGTATGGATGAACATTGATCAAGATATTTCGGTTCATGATAAGAGATATATCTAAAAAACGATTTTATCGCTGCCAGCCGGTTATTTCT
>JAFRJA010000036.1 GCA_017432545.1 Erysipelotrichaceae bacterium | reverse complement strand
TGAACGTAAGGTGTGAAGGGAAACAGAACCTTCGGAATAACCTTCGCTTCTGGCGATATCAGCGCCACCTAAACGGCCGGAGATCGCGGTTTTGATACCTTTGGCACCGGCACGCATGGTCTGCTGGATCGCACGTTTCTGAGCGGTACGGAACGACTGTCTTTCTTCAAGCATCTTGACGATCTTTAAAGCGACAAGTCGTGCATCCAGATCAGGGTTGGCAACTTCAACGATATTGATGTTGATGTCTTTGCCGTTAGTTAATTTAACGAGTTTCTTCTTCAGTTCTTCGATCTTGGAACCGTCTGATCCGACGAACATACCCGGACGGGCTGTTCTTATGATCAGGTTGGCTTTATTCTTGCTTCTTTCGATCTCAACGCGTGATACTAAGCAATCAGCGCAATCTTTTAAGATAAGTTCACGAATCGCAACGTCTTCGAGCAATAAATCGCCATATTCTTTTTCAGCGTACCATCTGGATTCCCAGTCACGGATAACGCCTACTCTTAATCCTATTGGACTTACTTTCTGACCCATTGATTTTCCCCCTTACCTTTCTGCAACCACAACCGTAATGTGGCTTGTTCTTTTCATGATCGATGAAGCTGAACCCTTCGCTCTTGGCATAAATCTCTTAAGAGTTATACCTTCGTTTGCGTAGCATTCCTTCACATAGAGCTTGCTCTCGTCCATCTGGAAGTTGTGAGTGGCATTGGCACATGCACTCTTGAGAACTTTTCCAGTGATCCTGGCAGCCTTGTTTGGTAAGAACTTCAGGATAGCAGCTGCTTCCTTGGCGTCCTTGCCTCTGATCAGATCGAGAACCAGTTTAGCCTTTCTGGTCGTAACTCTGACCGTCTTGGCTGTAGCCTTTACGTCACGAGGTTCAGGCTTCTTAACTTCTTCAACTTTTTTTCTAGCCATCATTTACCTCCTACGCCTTCTTGTCGGAATCAGCCTTGGAACCATGGCCGCCGAACTTTCTGGTTGCTACGAATTCACCTAATTTGTGTCCGACCATATCTTCAGTGACATAGACCGGAACATGTTCCTTACCGTTATGAACAGCGAATGTGTGTTCAACGAATGCAGGGAAGATTGTAGATCTTCTTGACCAAGTTTTGATAACTTCTTTTTTGCCGGATGCATTTAATGCTTCAACCTTTTTAATCAGGTATTCATCAACAAATGGACCCTTCTTTAAACTTCTACTCATTTTTCTCCCCTTTCTTACTTATCATTTCTTCTTCTGATGATCAGATCATTAGAAGCATTCTTGTGTTTTCTGGTCTTGACACCCATAGCCTTCTTGCCCCAAGGAGTCATTGGTGACTTACGACCGATAGGCGTTCTGCCTTCACCACCACCATGTGGGTGATCGACCGGGTTCATAACGGAACCTCTTGACTGCGGTCTGATACCTTTCCAGCGGTTTCTGCCGGCTTTACCCCAGTTGACCAGAGTATAGTCTTCGTTACCGACGGTACCGATTGTGGCACGGCAATTGCCTAATACTTTTCTCATTTCCGTTGAAGCCAGTCTGATCGTGACATACTTGTCTTCAACCGCCAGGATCTGAGCGCTGGCGCCGGCTGCTCTAGCCAGCTGACCGCCCTTGCCTGGTTTTAATTCAATGTTGTGAACGACTGTACCTTCTGGCATGTTGCGCATTTCGCAGCAGTTACCGACCTTGATATCAGCCTTCGGGCCAGAGATGACCTTCATTCCAACTTTGAGATCTTTTGGTGCGATGATATATCTTTTTTCACCGTCTGCATAGAACAGTAATGCGATGTTGGCATTTCTGTTCGGATCGTATTCGATCGCCTTGACGGTTGCCGGGATATCATCCTTATTTCTCTTGAAGTCGACGACACGATACATCTGCTTGTGACCGCCGCCTTTATGTCTACTTGTGATTCTTCCTGTATTGTTGCGTCCACCGTTTGACTTCTGAGAGACTAACAAGCTTCTTTCTGGTTTGCTCTTAGTCAGCTCTTCATAAGTCAGAGTGGTCATTCCACGTCTTCCAGGAGTAGTAGGCTTGTACTTTTTAATAGCCATAATTAATTTTCCTCCTCAATGCAAATTATCCGGAAATAGCATTTTTCTTCCGATAGTTTCCGATATCTTACTTATCAGTCAGGATATCGATGTTGTAACCATCTTTCAGCTTGACATAAGCCTTCTTGAGATGGTTAGTCTTACCAACGTATCTTCCCATACGTTTTGGTTTTGGTTTCTGGTTGACTACATTTATTGAATCAACCTTGACGTTGAATATCTCTTCAACTGCCTGTTTGATCTGAATCTTGTTTGTACCCTTCTTGACTTCGAATACGACGGTATTCCTGTCTTCCTGGGACTTGATAGTTTTTTCAGTTACAAGAGGACGAACGATAATGTCTCTGGCGTTACTCATTGCCTAATACCTCCCCTAATTTAACTGCAGCAGTCTTAGTCAGGACCAGTTTGTTGGCATTGGTAAGATCATAGATGTTCAGACCTTCAACAGATGTCATGACTACATTGTTCAGATTTCTTAAGCTCATATATGCGTTATTGAAATCTTCTTCAATGTCTACTACAAATAATGCTTTTCTTTCGATTCCGAGATCTTTTAATACTTTCACGAAATCCTTTGTTTTGATGGCATCCATGCTGACGTTTTCAACACAGAGCACATTCTTTTCGTTGGCTTTCTGGCTCAAACCTGAACGAAGGGCCAATCTTCTTACCTTTCTATTCAGTTTGAAGGTGTGGCTTCTTGGTGTCGGACCAAATGGCACACCACCATGTCTGAACTGTGTAGCTCTGGTAGAACTCTGTCTTGCTCTACCTGTACCTTTCTGTCTGAAAGGCTTCTTGCCACCGCCTGATACTTCAGATCTGCCCTTAGTATCATGGGTGCCCTGTCTCCAGGAACTCTGCTGTCTGAGCAAGGCATCGAAGATAGCCTGCTCATTTACTTCACACTGGAACACCGAATCAGCTAATTCGACATCGCCGACTTTCTTGCCGGTCAAATCAATAACATCCAACTTCATGATTATTCAGCCTCCTTTGTGAGCAGAACCTTAGGTTCAACATGCTTGATCTTCTTGGCTGTCGTCTTGACTAAGACCAAACCCTTTTTAGGACCTGGCACATTGCCCTTTACCAGCATGTAATTCTTGTCAGCGTCAACTTTGATGACTTCCAGATTCTGGTTAGTCGTCTTGAAGCCGCCGTCCTGACCAGGCATCGGTGTGTTCTTTCGATACGGCCGTTGTTTCTGCCGGTCGTAGCCATTGAACCGACGTGTCTGTGGACGGGACCTGTACCATGTGATTCCATCAGCATGTGTGCGTGATAACGCTTGATTGTTCCTGTATATCCTTTACCTTTTGAGATACCGGTAACGTCTACCATATCACCAGCGGAAAAGATATCAACTTTGATTTCCTGACCGACTTCATATGTCTGTTCATCATTTCTGACTTCTTTGACAAATTTCTTCGGAGCAGTCTCGGCCTTTTTAACGTGGCCTAATTCCGGCTTGGTAGCACGGGACTCTTTCTTGTCTTCCAGACCTAACTGATATGCTTCGTAACCGTCAGTCTCCAGATTCTTCTTCTGTAAGACGACATTCGGTTCACATTCGATAACAGTTACCGGAATAAGATCACCATCAGCGGTGAAGACCTGAGTCATACCAAGTTTTCTTCCAAGTATTCCTTTCATGATGTCACCTTTCTTTACAATTTGATTTCAATATCTACACCACTAGGCAGTTCAAGACGTGATAAGGCATCGATCGTCTTTGAGCTAGGCCCAATGATTTCGATCAGACGCTTGTGCGTTCTGATTTCGAACTGTTCACGTGAGTCCTTGTTGACATGGACGGAACGTAATACAGTTACGATCTGCTTCTCAGTAGGAAGCGGGATAGGTCCGATGACCTTCTTGACACCACCATCTTCAGCAGCCTTAACGATCTTTTCCGTAGCTACATCCAATGATCTGTGTTCGTAAGCTTTTAATTTAATTCTTACGTTGTTTTTTGCCATAGAATTTTCCTCCTATATTCCATTAATCCTTACGGATAACTCGCTCCATGTAAGTTCCCTGGTTATCACACATTCACACAGGTATCAGTGTGCCAGCAATCTTCCATATCCTTGCGAGCGCTCGTATATTATATGATTTTAATTTCCGATTTTCAACAACTTTTTATCAAAAAACGCCTATTTTATTGATTATTTTGCATATCACCTATTCAACGCCTTTTGGTGTTTCAGAATTTAAGCGTTTTCAACAAAAAAACAAGAAATTGTTACTGAATTTTTCCTGTTTTTCTATATTTTTATCTATATTATTTCCCGGAAATACTGGTTTTTGCTGTCCAAAATAGGCATAATTATTTAAAGCTCACAATCTATTCTGACAATTTTCTATTAATATCGCTTGCCGAAAAAATAACTCTGGCAATTTTAACCGTTTTGTTATCTTCTTCTATCCAATAAAAAACAGTATATTTTCTGACTATGAGTTTTCTATATTCATGTGCCAGCTTTCTTATTGGATAATATAACGGCCTGCCATATGGAAATTCACTTAAACTGTCGATTTTTTCAACAAACTCCCCGGCAAGATTTTCTGCAGCTTCAGGATTATGTAGTGTATGTGATATATAGGAAATAATTTCCTCCATATCTTTCAATACAGGACCAAGATATTCGATCTTATACATGATTATTTAATTGCTTCTCTTAATCTTTTAAGTACTTGTTTTGATGAATAAGTTTCCCCTGCTTCATCTGCATATTTTTCTGCTTCCTTGAGTTTAAAATAAACCTCGGAATCAAACTGCATATTTTCATATGCCTCCATGCTTAAAACAACCATATCACCGAACCCGTTTTTTGTAAGAAAAACCGGTTCTTGTGTTTCGTGGACCTGTCTTGATATCTCTGCAAAATTATTTCTTAAATCAGAAACGGGCCTAATTTTCTCCATAATGGTACCTCCAGTATAATTTTAGCATAATTATGATAAAAAATTATTGTTTGTTGTCTTCCAGATATTTAATTATCAGTACGGCATTGCTGGCAGCACCTCTTCTGACCTGATCCCCGCAGCAGAACAGACATATTCCATTCTCATCTGTCAGATCTCTTCTGATCCTGCCCACATAGACATCATCCTGATTGGAGGAAGCTAAAGGTGTCGGAATATCCTCATCAAACAGTTTTAAAGAAGGATATCTGTCTACGGCCATACAAACTCTATCCAGATCAAGCTTCTTCTCGGTAACTAACCTTACGGATATTGAATGGCTTCTGTAGACCGGGACTCTGACACAGGTGCAGGAGACATTGAGATCATTGTTATGCAAGATCTTTCTGCCCTCGTTCTGCATCTTCATCTCTTCAGTGGTGTAACCATTATCCAGGTATGAACCTATTTCCGCTATACAGTTATAGGCAATCTGCTTAGGAAAAACCTCATTTTTGATCTCTTCATTATTCTCTAAAGCCCTGATCTGATCCTTTAATTCTTCAATGCCCTTATTCCCTGCCCCTGATACGGCCTGAAAAGTCGTCGCTACGACGTCTTTTATCTTCGACAGCTTATTGATCGGTGCTAAGGCCAACATCGTTATGATCGTCGAACAATTGGGGTTAGAGATCAAGCCGTTATGTTTCAAAGCATCTTCACCGTTTATCTCCGGAACGATCAGAGGCACATTGTCATTCATCCTGAAAGCTGATGAATTATCTACATAAACAGCTCCGGCCATTTCGATCATCGGCCAATACTTCTTGGACAGTTCATTTGAGACAGCACCCAAAACATAATCCAGACCGAAAAGTCTTTCCTGAGTCAGTAGTTCGATCTCAACCGGATTGCCATTAAATAAAATCGCTTTCCCAACAGAACGTTCGGACGCAAATAATCTTAGTTCTTCAACATCGAGTTTGTAATCTTCAAGAGAATTGATCATCTCTCTGCCAACCGCACCGCTGGCTCCGATAATTCCTATCTTCATAAACCCTTTTCCTCCAGAATGAAGCGATCATAGATACATTTGATCGCCTTTTCAAAGTCTCGGTTTTCAACGCCGACAACGATCGATAATTCATCAGCACTCTGATTGATGACTTTGATATTTATTGAATTGCGGCCAAATTCGGATAAGAGAGAGCCTGAAATACCGGGCATTGCTTTCATTCTTCGACCAACAACGGCGATCAAAGCTGCATCTTCATCGACTTTTATTTCATCAGGCATGAATTCGTTCCTGATCTTATC
>JAFRJA010000004.1 GCA_017432545.1 Erysipelotrichaceae bacterium | reverse complement strand
TGTATCGTTCTTAACTGAATTATAAATCATCCTTTAACCATTTGGGAGACAGTATCTCCCGTTTTCGTCATGATCAGAATCAGAAAAGAGGAAACTTCATAAAACTGTGAATTTCCTCTTGAATTTAGTTATCGAATTTTAATGTTTCAAAGACTTGACAAAATTCTTTTAGAGTATTGATTTATGTAGTGCAATGGTGTATGATTATGGTATAAGATAATAAGGATGGTGCATTATGGCGTATTTCCTGAAGAAGGCGAATCAGTCAAACAATCTGTATCTGGCGATCTATGAGTCCTATTATTCCCCTGAGATCAAAGGCACGAGGCACAGGTGCTACAAATCTTTGGGTTCGATCACAGCATTAAAAAAGAAAGGCATTGAAGATCCGATCGCCTTTTATCAGAAGGAAGTCGATAAGCTCAACGAAGAAAGAAAAAAGAATGAAGATGATCAAAGCCGTAAGTATATAAGCGAAAGATCACCGATACGCTATCTTGGCTACTTCCCCTTGGATGCGATCATGCGGAAACTGGACATGAAGAAATACATCGATTTCTTCAAGCTCAATACTTCCTTTGACTATGATCTCTACGATATCCTTTGTGCTTTGATCTATGCCAGAAGCGTCAAACCCTGTTCCAAGCATAAGACCTTCCATGAAGTCATACCCTGTCTGTATAAGGATTATGACTTCTCCTATGATCAGCTGCTTAATGCTTTGGACTATTATGGCAATGACTATGAGAAATTCATCGAACTGTTTACCGGCCAGGTAAAAGAAAAGTATCTGCTTGATACCTCGATCACCTACTTCGACTGCACCAACTTCTATTTTGAGATCGACAGGGAAGATGATTTCAGAAGAAAAGGTCCTTCCAAGGAAAACCGAAAGGATCCGATCGTGGGGATGGGCTTATTACTCGATGCCAATCAGATCCCCATCGGCATGAAGCTGTATCCGGGCAATGAAAGCGAGAAGCCGCTGATGCGGGAAGTGATCGATTCCCTGAAGTCGCAGAATAATATCGAAGGAAGGACGATCCACGTCGCCGACAAGGGACTCAACTGCGCCAGAAACATCTATTTTTCAAAGAAAAACAAGGATGGCTATCTCTTCTCCAAGTCGGTGAAGCAGCTTCCGGGAAAAGAAAAGGTCTGGGTCTTATTGAAAAACGACTATAAAGATGTCAAAGACAGTAAGGGAAACATCCTTTATTCCTACAAGTCCTGCATCGACAAGTTCCCTTATGTCTATGAAGACGAGAAAAAAGAGAAGCACACCTTTGAACTTACAGAGAAAAGACTTGTCACCTATAATCCCGATCTTTCCAGAAAGAAAAGATACGAAATAAACAGAATGGTGGAAAAGGCAAAAGAACTCACTTTATCCAAAGCCAAGAAAAGCGAGTATGGCGAAGCTTCAAAGTATGTCACTTTCTCTTCCACATCCAAAGGGGAGATCACTGAGGATAAAGTAAAAGTCACGATCAATGAGAAAGCCATCGAAGAAGATCTGAAGCTTGCCGGATACAACCTTCTTGTCACATCGGAAATAAAGATGAAGGATAAGGACATCTATGATACCTATCACAATCTGTGGCGGATTGAGGAATCCTTTAAGATCATGAAGTCCGATCTTGATGCAAGACCGGTGTTCTTACAAAAGGAGAACACGATCAAGGGACACTTCTTCATCTGCTACATAACTGTTCTTTTGGAAAGACTGCTTCAGTTCATCGAACTGAAAAACGAATTTTCATCAAGCGACATCTATTCTTTCTTCAAAGAATTCAAAGTCGTCAAAGACGAGCACATCAACATCAATATCACTTCATCCAACGATTTCATCAAAGCATTGGCTCAGAAAACAAAGCTGCCGATATTGAACAGCAGACTGAATGACAAACAGATCAAAAAAGTGCTGGAATACAAACTCTGAAGTTTGTGCCAGCACTTCTTTTGTATCTGATCCATATCTGACTTTTACACCATATTCAAACGTGTGATCCGAAAGTCAGGTATTATGATTTAAAAAGTACAGGTTTACAATCTAAAAAGGCAAAATTTGTGAAAAAATGGCCTAAAAATACAAAAATATGGTTTGTTCTCTTGAACAAACCATACATTTTTAATGAATTTCTTCGATATGCCAGATATCGTCCGCATATTCCTTGATCGTACGATCAGATGAGAAATATGCTGAATTGGCGATATTGATGAGACACTTCTTGGCCCATTCGGACTGATTCTGATATAGTTCATAGACTACATCATGAGCGTCGCAATATGCTTCAAAATCAGCTAAGACCATATATTCATCATTTCTGAGTAAGAACTCATCGGCGATATCTTTGAAGTCATGTCTGTTTTCTGACCAGGTACCATCGGTGAAGGAATCAACGATACGTTTGATCATCGGATTGGTTTCATAGAAGTGATAGGCATTGTAATGACCGTGTTTCAGGGCATTGACTTCTTCTTCAGTTAAACCGAAGATCACACAGTTGTCATCCCCTACCAGTTCTCTGATCTCAACATTGGCACCATCCAATGTTCCTAAGGTGATCGCACCATTCATCATGAACTTCATGATTCCGGTACCGGAAGCTTCTTTACCGGCAGTCGAGATCTGTTCGGATACATCAGATGCCGGCATCAGTTTTTCGGCTACGGTTACACGATAGTTAGGAATGAAGACGACATTGATGAACTTATTGACATCAGGATCGTTGTTGACCTTTTCCGCTACGCAGTTGATAAGTTTGATGACTTTCTTCGCAAACTTATAAGCTGAAGCAGCTTTTGCGCCGAATAAGAAGGTCGTCTTAGGCATCCAGAAATTCGGATCATCCTTGATACGGAAATACAGATGTATTACATACATGATATCCATGAGCTGTCTTTTGTAGGCGTGAAGACGCTTAGCGATCGAATCGAAGATTGAATCCGGATCGACATCGATGTCATAGTTCTTCTTTAACCAGTGAGCCAGCTGTTCCTTCTTGAGATGCTTGACCTCTAAGAACTGCTGCTGCAGTTTCGGATCGTCAACATGTTCATTCAGTTTTTCGATCTTCTTGAGATCATGACGGTAATCAGTACCGATATACTTGTCTAACAGAGAACAGAGTTCCGGGTTAGCGTATAAGAGCCATCTTCTTGGAGAAATACCGTTTGTCTTGTTGTTGAACTTCTCCGGGAAGATCTCATAGAAATCACGGAAGGTATCATTCTTGATGATGTTGGAATGGATCTTGGCCACGCCATTGACGGAATAAGATCCGACAATAGACAGATACGCCATTCTGACATTGCCTTCATGAATAATAGATACAGAATCAATAAAGTTATGTTTCTTGCCCATATCAACCAGAGACTGTTTGAACTGGTTATCGATCTCTTCAATGATCAGATAAATACGCGGAATGAGCTTTCTGATATAGTCAACAGGCCATTTTTCCAATGCTTCCTGCATTACGGTATGATTGGTATAGGCAAAAGTATGGGTTACAATATCCCAGGCTTTAGCCCATGGAATATCATAGTTATCAACGAAGATTCTCATTAATTCCGGAATAGCTAAAGCCGGATGAGTATCATTGAGCTGAATAACGACCTTTTCCGCAAAGTTATCTAATGTTCCATAGATTTTCATATGGTCATCGATAATCGACTGTAAGCCAGCCGCGACAAAGAAATATTCCTGTTTGATACGTAAGTACCTGCCCTTTTCCGTTGAATCATCAGGATAAAGATTCAGACAGATATCTTCTACATCAGAAAGATATTCTCTGTAGTCTCTTCCATCCGGTAATTCATCAGAAGGTTCAGCGTTCCACATACGTAAGGTATTGGCTGTCTTATGGTTAGATCCAATAATAGGCATATCATATGGTACAGCCAGGACGTGTTCCGTATCTTTACGATGGAATTCGAGCTCACCTCTTTCATTTCTGGTAATATCGACTGTTCCATAAAATCTTACATCAACGGTTCTTGCGGCTTTTCTAACTTCCCATGGATTTTCAATTCTAAGCCACTGGTCAGGAACTTCGATCTGTTCATTATCTTCGATCAGCTGTTTGAAAAGACCAGATTTATAACGGATCGTATTACCTGAACCCGGATAGTCTAAAGTTGCTAAAGAATCTAAGAAACAGGCAGCAAGTCTTCCTAAACCGCCATTGCCTAAACCGGCATCAGTTTCAACATCCTCGATATCATTGATATCAACTCCCATTTCCGCCAGACCCTGTTTGGCGACATCATAGATGCCTAAAGACATCATATTGTTTCTGAGCATTCTTCCTAATAAGAATTCAAGAGAAAAATAATAGATCTGTTTACGCTTGTTTTTTCTGACGGTCTGTTTAGTCGTACGCCAGTCTTCCAGCATATATGTTCTTACCATCTGTGCTAAGACAACGTATTTTTCAATAAGACCGGTCTCCTGAATTTCTTTTCCGTAATGGATATGAGCAAAATAGTCAAAGTATTCAATAAACTTCTTTTTGTTTGCGAAGGCTTCATTACGATAATTCTTAAAATCGTTTCTCATATAAAATTCACCTCAGTGCTAATTATTATATCCTAAAATTTCTTCAATTTCCCTTATGATTTGGCTATATTCAGCTTTGTTAGCCTTTACATTTATGTTTTCCAGCCGTTTTTTATAATCCAGAAGATAAGAAATGAATACTTCATCCCTTCTTTTTAAATTTATAGGACCATATTTAATTTCTAATTCAGTATATGGTTCATGAAGATCGGCCGAGAATCTGATTATCTGATAATAGAAGCCGTCATAGACGACTCTTTCATCTTCGATCGTATACATGTGATCAGATATATATTGTCTTACTAATTCAACATCGGAATTTGATTGAATAAGAAAATACTGATATTTATAGACATCACATGAATCCAGGATATGTTTGATCGTGTGATAACCCATACCGGCAATGATGACGATATCGACATCATCTTCAGCTTTGGCTAAACCATCGGAAAAAACCGGAATAACTTTATCTTCCAGATGATGTTTTTCAATGTTTTCTTTAGCTTTGTTTAAAGGTCCTAAAGCGATCTCTCCGGCATAGACCTTAGGAGAAATATTATTTTCAACCAAAAAACAAGGCAGTAAGGCGTGGTCAGAACCCACGTCAAATACTACCTTATTCTTTTCAACCAACATCGCTATCTGTAATAAACGCGGTGAGATCATTTCTTGTCTTCCAAAAATTCCTTTAATCTCTTTGATTTAGTCGGATTCTTGAGTTTTCTTAAAGCCTTGGCCTCGATCTGTCTGATACGTTCACGCGTAACATCGAATTCTTTGCCAACTTCTTCCAAAGTTCTCGTACGGCCGTCTTCAAGACCGAATCTTAAACGGATGACCTTCTCTTCTCTGTCAGTTAAGGTAGACAGGATCAGATTGATCTCATCTTTAAGCAGTTCATTGTTCGCATACTGATCAGGAGACATCGCTTCCTTATCTTCGATAAAATCACCTAAGTGAGAATCATCTTCTTCACCGATCGGCGTTTCAAGTGATACAGGATCCAAAGCGATCTTCTGGATCTCACGAACTTTTTCAGCGGACATGCCGCCACCCATTCTTTCAGCGATCTCATCAGCACTAGGATCTCTGCCTAATTCCTGAACGAGCTGTCTCTGGATTCTGGTCATCTTATTGATGGTTTCGACCATATGGACCGGGATACGGATCGTTCTGGCCTGATCGGCAATAGCTCTTGTTATAGCCTGTCTGATCCACCAGGTCGCATATGTTGAGAACTTGAAACCTTTGGTGTAATCGAACTTATCAACAGCTTTGATAAGGCCCATATTGCCTTCCTGGATCAGATCCAGGAACAACATGCCCCTACCCGTATATTTCTTCGCAATGGCGACAACCAGTCTTAAGTTTGCGGAGATCAGTTCGTTCTTGGCAGCTATACCATCAGCCACGAGTTTCTGATCTTTAGGATGTTTTAAGCCTTTTTCAATTCGCTTGGCGATCTCAACTTCTTCATCAGCCTTCAAAAGCGGTACACGACCGATCTCCTTGAGATACATCTTGACCGGATCATTGACCTTAGTATAAGTTGAAGCCTGTTCATAGTTGATGACGATATTCTTTTCAGAATCGGCATCTTCATCTTCATCAGAGCCTTCACTAGCCAGATAATCATCATTCTCAAGATCTTCTTCATCATCGGATTCATCGATCAGATCGATGTTTACCGCATTGAGCCAGTCATAGAACTGATCGATCTCATCATCGCTCATCTCAAAACGGTCTAACGCATTGACGACATCAGACTGTACGATATCCACGCCCTGATTATTCATGTCGACCAGATCATTCTTTAGATCTTCGATATCGTTATATTTCTTCTTTAACCCTAAGGAAGATTTCTTCTGTTTCTTGACGGCCTTGATCTCACTGCCACTAGGAGTAACGACCTTCTCCGCTTTTTCTTTTTTCTTCTCTTTCTTCTTATTTTCTTCTATTTCTTTATTTAAGACCTTTTTAACAGCTTCTTTCTTAGCAGTTTCTTTTACGACTTTTTTGAGTTCTTTCTTAGGAACTC
>JAFRJA010000035.1 GCA_017432545.1 Erysipelotrichaceae bacterium | reverse complement strand
GTATCAGGTTTCTGTACGTAGAGCCACAGTTTCGCTATCCCTTCTTCTCTCCGCTTCCTCACGGAAGTCAGGCTTGGGAGTCGCTATCGGATTCGCCGGTAACAGGTGCTCCTTGGGACTTTCACCCTAGATATATGACATGCCCGTCATACTAAAGAAAGCCATATGGCATTTAACCATATGGCTTTGATAATAAGTTTAAGAAATGATTACTGTAATTCTTTGCCGCAGAATGAGCAGAATTTAGCTCCAGCAACAGCAATCGGCTTGCCGCAATGTGGGCAATAACCGGCAGCACCAGCAGCTGGAGCAGCTCCGCCTGTAGGCTGGATCAGACCGGAAGCAACGTTCTGAGCCATGTTGACGTTCATGAAGCCTGTTGCTGCGCCATTGGCATTGTTGGCAGCATCTCTAATGGCATCAGCAGTAGCCTGAATGATGTTGGCATTGGCCATGTTAGGATCCTTGTTGAGGGCAGCGAACTGAGCGTTCTTGATTCTTTCTGCATCAGCTTCCGGAACAGTAACGGAATTGATTGTAATGCTCTGGAAAACGATACCTCTTTCTTCTTCCCACTTCTTGTTTACAACAGCACAGATCGCATCTTTCAGCTCAGCAGTGTGTAATGGAAGTTCAGAATATCTGATACCGAGTTCAGAAATCTTGCCGAATGCCGGATTGAGGGCATCGATCATTTCTGACTTCATCAGCTGTAACAGTTCTTCCTTGTCATATCTGTCTTTTTTGTTACCGGCAACGTTCTGGTAGAAGATGACCGGATTGACGATCTTGAATGAGTATTCGCCATTGCATCTGACAGCGATGTCGACATCAGTACCTGTAGTCTTGTCGATTACGACCTTGAACGGAATAGGTGTGGCTGTGCCATACATGTTGCCCATGATTTCCTTGGTGTTGACGTAGTAAACTCTCTGTGACTTGTTTGCGACACCACCATAGGTGAATCTTTCCAAAGCTTCTTTGAAAGCATTCTTGATACCTTCAAAACCGCCATCGAAAACACTTGGAGATAATGATGAATCAAAAGTATAATTTCCTGGCTCTGCAGCAACTTCCAGGATATTGCCCTCTTCAACAACCAGAGCGCACTGTCCTTCGTTTACTACGATCCCGGAACCATTAGTGATAACATCACTTGAACCGCCATTACCTCTCTTGGTTCCTTTTATCATAAGTGTGTCGTTGTCCATGGAATCACAGACAAAATAATCTTTCCACGTATCAAGTGCTGTACCTATGATGGAACCTGTCAAAGCCTTAATTAAACCCATTTTCATTCCTCCTTTGATTTAATTATTTATTCTAAAAGTGTCTGCCATGTCCGCCATGACTAGTACCACTTGAAGAAGTGTGAATATGTGAACCACCGCCTGAATGACCGGAATAGGAACTTGGCATCCTTCCTTCTTCCCTTCTGATCGGGGTTCTTGAAACATGTCTGTCCACCAGCATATCGGAAGCACCGGTCAGAACAAAGCTGTTACCGACGATATAATCTCCCGCAAAACGCTTGCTGGTGACAGTCTTCATCTTGCCTTTCATGACAAGTGAAGTAATAAGGGAAGCGATCGCTCCGATGATGGCCGACATGACTACGTTCTTGGCCCCGAAGCTGTCGGTCTTTTTATTATCGACATCAATGATATTGCCGCTTTCGCCGCTCTTCATAAGCGAATCGGCATCACTCGCAAAGGTCATAAAGGCATTATAGTAATTGCCGTTACTGAGATCAGACATCATATGATCAAAGATCGTATCGATACCGTAATCAGTGATCAGTTTCATGCATCTGCCATTGGTCTGAATATAGATCTCTCTTTGACCCATGTCGATGACAAACATGACACCGTCTGTCTTGTAACCGTTATAGTCATAGAAATCATCGGCATAGTTTTCGATCGATTTGCCATTGGTCGAATTCGTCGTTACCACGACTGTATCGATACCATATTTATCTGAGACTTTTCTCAGTTTGACATAGAGGTTTTCTTCTTCCCTGTCACTCAGAAGATCAGCGTAGTCATTGACTAAAGGCGTGCCTCTAACGGTTGGCGAAGTGCTGGTATAAGCTTCCTCATTGATCAGCTTCAAAGCCAGCTGATAGTAACTCCTTATACCTTCCGCGAAACCATCCTGCATACTGGAAGTTGCCTTTCCATAGAAGGCATTCCAAATGTCATCTTCATTAGCTGCGATCTTGTTGGCCTGCGGTCCTTTAGCGACGACCCGGAAATAGTGTTCCGCCAGAACCAGGACAACGTTATTGGTTGAACCTGAATGCTGATCTAAGAAACTTTGTGCATATCTGCTTACCGCATCTTCGTTATCGGCAATACTTGTATCATAGACGAAGTAGATAGAGACGTTATAGTTCTGTTCAATACGATGAAGATCTTCGTTGAGTTCAGCGATCTTCTCCACACTGATCAGATCGGAATCATCATTGATGATGACGTGCTCATTATCAGCTGATACTTTAAACGGCGATAAAAGGAAGAGAGCCGTTATGAATAAAATACTTAATATCTTTTTCATAGACTCACCTCGCCATATACATCAGGTATTGAAGCAAAGACAATACTGCCGTAACGCCAAAGAATACGCCTAACATGATCCTGATGAGCTTGCCATGGTCTGTCGGAAGATCTCCGACAAACTTACCCGTCTGGCCATTCATCGCAAAAGTATACATCTTGCCCTGATATTCAACATTTAACAGCCATAAAGGATACATGACATACTGCTGTCTGCCTTCCGAGATCCCGATATGGGTAGAAGCAGGAACACAGTTGGCATAGCCGGTCGTTGTCTGAGCAAACAGCGAAGCCGTAGAATTAGCGATACGGGCGTTGGCCTTATCTCTTGATTCCGGGACATCAACATCATACTTATCCGCAAAATAGCCCGCCAGGTAGTTCTCGGAAAAAGGCTTGCTTCCGGCATTGTTATATGGTTCAACTGACTGGGTCAGCTGATCATCGATCTTGGTTGAGGCATCGACCGGCACATCCTCAAAACGGACATATCCGGATCTGAACAGCTTATAGGTACTGGTCTCTACATAATTGAAACTTCCATCTGACCAGACACGCTGTCTCGCCGCATTAAACCACATTCTGGCACTGGCCTTGCCATCAAAAAGCCAGAATGGTACATAAATGCCTTTTATCTCATCAATAGTTGATTCATCCGTAAATTTCTTCGGAAGCAAAGGTTTGCCCCTCAAAAACTCTCTGTATCTTTCCTTGGCCTGTTTCTTATCCAGCATGAACGGAATGACCTTCTTAGGTTTATAGATACCCGAAACATTGCCGGTAAGCACGACAGGATTATCACAATACGGACAGCTGGTCGCTACCGTATCTTTATCGGTAATGAGTGTGCCGCCGCAGGAATTACAGGTATAGACTTTCACTTCATCATCGTTCCAGGTCTCAGAGTCTACGATTACCTCTTTTGGCTCTTCAAAAAGATCAGGATCAAAAGTACCCTCGCAATACGGACACTTAAGTTTCTGCGATCTGGCATCAAATTCTAAACGGCCGCCACAATTGGGACATTTAAAATCTTTCAATTCACTCATATCAATAACCCTAATAATAATTATACATTATTTTTATCACGCAACAGGTCTTCAACACAGAAAAATGCAGCCATTAAGCTGCATCATTTCTAGTGACCCGGACGTCCTTCTCCCGGTCTGTGTTCCTGATTGGGAAACTGACCTTCAGGCGGTGTCTGATCACCGCCTGAAAAATCTGGTTTATTTGTTTTATTGCCACCCTGGCCAAACTCAAAGCCTCCTGAGCCACCGAAGCCGCCCATGCCTCCACCGAACTGGTTGGTTATCTCATCCGTCTCCGTTCCGTTGACGATTATCGTACCACCGTTATGTTCAGCGCCCTTATCATAGTCAAACGGTGACTGTCCGGTTATATCGATAGTGCCGCCATTAATATAGATGTAGCCGTTAGAGTCAACACCATCGGTATCACCCTGTCCCATCTTGATGGTCACATAGCCATCATTCATCTCGAAAGTGGCTGTATAATCCGAGACCTTTTGGGCCGCATTGATACCATCATCGGAAGCTGAGATATTGATATTGCCGCCATTGATCAGCACATAAGTCGCTTCAATGCCTTCATGAGCTTCGATCGTGATATCTCCACCGCTTATCTCGACCTTGGCATCCGCATGGATACCGTCATCATCGGAAACGATATTGAAAGTTCCACCACTGATCGTGATATTGCCATCGGTATGGATACCATCATCAGCGCTATTGATGTTGAAAGTTCCACCGGAGATCGTGATCTCTTTTTCTGACTTGATTGCCTTATATGAATCAGCCGTATTGGACTTGGCTGTTGTGATCTTGAAGGTTCCATCTTCAATGTTGACTAATGAATAGCCATATATCGCATCCGCATAAGTCGTAATATCGAAATTACCGCCGCTGATATAGACATAGCCTCTGTATTCATCTTCACTGTTGTCCGATTTCAAGGCATCCTTATAGGAAGTAATCTTGAAGTTGCCATCAGAGATCATCAGGCAATCCTTGCCACTCAAGCCCTGACCGGCTGTTTCGATATTGAAATTGCCGCCGGTAATGATCAGATCGTCCTTGGAGACGATGCCATGGTTGTAATCGGATTTGAGATTAAGTGTACCGCTGCCATTGATGATCAGATCCGCTTTGGAATATATCAAAGCATCAACGCTGTTAGAATCGATCTGGGTATATGATGAAGAATCAGAGATCGTATTTACGCTGTTTTGTGCCAGAGTGATCGTTATCTCATCACCTTCAATGATATAGATACCCGCAAAATCTCCTGAATTGATCGTAACGTTATTTAATACAAGCTGTACATCGGTATCTTTCTCAACCTCAACAATGATGCTTGCGTTGTTCAGTGTGCCTTCTAAGATATAAGTTCCACCCTTGGTGATCTTTACATCCTCATTACCCAGTTCAATCAAAGTTGAACCATTGATCTGATAGGAACCATCACTGTCGGATTCATTGAAACTCAGATTGTAAGCTGTCGCTTCTTCTTCCTTATCATCATCTTTTACGGTATTATCAGCGATCACTGTTGTGCATCCGCTGAGAAATATCAGTAATAATAAACTTAATATAGGTATAGTCTTTTTCATATTGCTGACCTCACATTTTTATAATTCATCTCTGTTAGTCGCCGGTCTCATACAGATGATCTCAAGGTTACCGTTTCTGGTCCTTAATTCATCGATCATCTTCTTGGTCAGATCAGGATTCTTCAAAGTAACTTTGTAATCAAGTCTGAACAATGATCCCAGCGTAAGTGTCTTGATTGAATCAAGCTCATAGGAACTGGTATATTTGGATAATACATCGTCGAATACCTTATCATAGTCAAGCGATTCCGGGATCGTGATCTTGAGCGTACGATCGTTTTCCGAAATGGCACCAAACCCACTGATCGTAATAATAAACATAACTAATGACAGTAAGATCGTAAATACACCCGCGATCGCTACATAACCCGTACCACAGATGATACCGATCGTCATGGCAATGAACACTGCAACTAATTCTTTGGCATTGCCCTTAACAGAACGGAATCTGATCAAGGCAAATGATCCGGCAACAGATAATCCGACACCCAGATTGTCATTAACCAACATAATGACAACTGTTTCAACTGCCGGAATAAGCACTAAGGCAGTAATAAACGATTTTGTATAGGTATTCTTGAACATGAACACCAGTGACAGTACCAGTCCAAACAACATACTGGTACAAATTGCCAGTAAGAACTGGCCAAGGGTAAGTGACCCTGTAAAAATGCTTCCCCAAATACTACTCATGATTGTTTCTCTCCTTTATCTCTTTAAGAAATGCGCTACCCACCTTCGAAAATCCCTGGGGATACGCTTTTGTTTCATCCAATATTCTGCTTAACCATAACGGCATCGCTCTTTCAACCTTCAGTTCCATGACTACTTTATCAGTCACATTCTTGTCCGCAGGATCACTGCTCAAGGACAGATGTTTCATCCGGTAACAGATATCTTTGTCGAAGGTGATTCTAAGTCTCTTATCTTCCTTTGATACATACGAACTTCTTTGACAGCCGATATAAATGACAGGCCTTACGCCTCCATAGTGATCTAGCGCATATCTGATCTCATTTCCGATCTGTTCATCCTTGAACTGGGCTTTTGATATATCGTTAAGCAGTTCGATATATCTGGCCTTGGTCCTTCTTTTATAGACGACGCCGTCAAATTTCTTTTTGAACTCCACGAAGACCTTGTCATCATGGCTTGGTTCACCATATGATCTGATCCTGATCTTTTCCTTATATTCAGGCTTTTCGATCGAACGTCTGATCATTTCGAATCTGTCAGTATCATAGTATATCGATCTGATATCACTCTTATAGAACTTATCAGGTTCGACATAGCTGTCTATCTTGGACAGGATGTCTTCATATTGAGTCTGAGTAAGCAGATATTTCTTCTCAACTCTTTCAAAAGTCTCTGACATAAGCGCCTCCTTATGTCTTAATGTTATCCGTCTAATGTGAATTCAATCTGAACAAAACTGAAAAAGTTTCTGAAATAAAAAAAGATCCATTTTCAGGATCTAGAACATCTTTTTATGTTTGAAGTACTGGTAGACGATCATCGAAGCGATCGTCGCTGCCAGGATGATTATGATGAAGGCATATCGGGAATGTTCAAACGGCACCCCTTCGATATTCATGCCATAGGCATCAAAGAACAGGCTCGGGATCGTGATGACTATCGCCGCAATGGCAATGAACTTCTGAACGACATTCATATTGTTGGAGATGATCGAAGAGTAGGCATCCATCGTACCGTTGATGACACCGGAATAGGTATCCGCCATTTCGGAAGCCTGCTTGTTTTCGATGATGACATCTTCCAGAAGATCTTCATCTTCTTCATATCTGGTGATCGAAGCTGATTTTGTCAGTTTCTCGAGGACCGCGTTATTACCTTTTAAGGAAGTTGTAAAGTAGAGCAGTGAACGCCCAAGTTCCATCATTTCCAATAATGCTGCATTCTCGATCGAACGGTGTAAAACCAGTTCCAGCTGTTCCGACTGTTTATCAATCTGACGCAGATTCTTCAGATACAGTTTGGAATTCTCCAAAAGGATCCTGAGCATCATCCTGTTCTTGTTCTTGGTATCGATCGGATACTTCTTGAAATGTTTGGAGAAATCAAGGATCGGTGTGGATTTCAGACAGACGGTAATTATTGCGTCCTTGGTCAGGATTATGGCTAACGGAATAGTGATGAAACGGTCTTTGCCGCCTTTTTCCTCAATGGAAGGAATATCGACCAAGACCAAAGTATAATCATCTTCTTTGGTGATACGGGAAGCTTCTTCAATATCAAGCGGAGCGGTGATATCATCTTCATCAATGTTGTATCTCCCTCCGATCTCCTTAAGCTCTTTCTCACTCGGGTGTACCAGATTGATCCAGCAGCCCTTTTCCGGTTCATCGATCTGTTCCAGTACCCCTTTTCTGGTAATATAGATTTTTATCATAACGTCCCCTTTCATAACATGTAACAGCTACGAAAAAGGACTGTCACATGTCAAATCAATTCAGATTATAAGTAAGTAGATCGTGATAAGGACCTGCGTCCATCATTTCACCCCCCTTTGATCTACTTTTATTTTATTCTGCGCTTTTCACAAAACTCAATAATCTTTTAAAACTTTCCCACTAAAAAAGCCCTTTGCAGGGCTGAAAGGTATTCTATGCTTTCCAGAGTGAATGCAGGTTGCAATAAGCGTATACTGCCAAGACCTCATCACCTTCACATAAAGCGAAGCAGGCTTTCGGCTCGTCGCCAGGTTTTAAGGCTTTGCGCTGATTGCCTTGTTTGGTCTGCAATGAGATCCACTCGATGTAGTGTTCTTCCGTCATTGGATGGGCGACTGAACCGACACTTACATATACCAGATTGTCTTTTACTTCATAGACTGGGACATGTTTCTCCTGTGCAGCATCCGTTGTACCCGGAACGATCTCTTCCATCGGCTCACCACAGCACATGATCGGGCAGCCTTTCTTCTTAACGATCGCTACCATCTGGCCGCATTTCTTGCAACGATAAAATTTCATTTCCATTTTAAGCTTTTCTCCTTTATTGTTTATCTTACTTTATTACCGCATCTTGGACAGAAAGCCGTCTGCGGATCGCTTATCTTTTCACCACATTTAGAACAGTAGAATTCCTTGAAGTAATCTACTGGACGTGGCGTTCCGTCTTTGACACAGAAATTACCGCTATTCCTGGTCCCACATTTCGGACAGTACCACTGGCCGTCAGTTGCCGAGGCATTTTCATCCGAATAAGTGAAAGCCAGACGTTCTTCCTGATATTCCTTACCGGTCAATACTCTGACCAGATCCTTGGCCATCTGCAGATATTCTTCATATACTTCACCATATGGTTTATCAGGACGATCAGATGTCAGTTCAAAATCCATATCATCAAAGAATTTGTTATTGACATTGATATGACCTCTGAACTCATATTCATATTCATATCGGCGCGGATCATAACTTACTCTCTTGCCATTTTCATCCTCAGTATAAATCTCATCCCTGTCTTCTAAGATCTTGACATCGGCATCGGTCACATCCTTGAAATCAATGATATCCGGGTTGGATTCACGCCATTTGCTCAGATTGGACACAACAAACTTCTTCTGATTCTCATCGATATATACTTTGTATTTCTTACCGATGATGCGCGTCGGATTGAATTTCTTCAAGTCTTCCGCATTCCTCTCGCGATAAGCCAGCTGTTCCTTGATCGCCACAACACTGGTGTGTCTTCTTCCGCTGAACCAGACAGAAAGCTTTGAAGCACAATCCTTGCACATGTTGCCGTCATCAAGTTTGCGGTTACCAAGCAGCTTGATCTCCTTACCGCAGATGTCACAGTATTTCTTGTCAAACAGACCCATAATGTCCTCCCTATTAATTATTGATATTATTTATATCTATATCTATTATACCCAAAGAGAAAAATAAAATATGTGCCAAACGGCACATATTTGTAGTAAAATGGAGTTGTAGGAAAGAAATTATTCTTGGGGGATTTCTTTCTTATACACCTCCTTTCTAGAATGCTGAAAAGCATATTGTGGTGAGCAGACTCCGCATAGGTCACGGAGTCTGTTTTTTTAAATCCGCCATTGCAGGCGGATCTTTTTTTAGAATCTTGGGCCTCTAGGACCTGGGCCAAAGCCAGGGCCGCGCATTGGACCAGGGCCGAATCCAGGACCACGCATCGGGCCAGGGCCAAACATAGGACCAGGACCGAACATCGGACGATTATGATACATTGGTCTTCTGTAGAACATCGGACCGAACCATCCGCCGAACATCGGACGATGGTAATATGCAGGTCTTAAAACGAGCCATAATACAAATAGTATAATGATTAACATAGTTTTCACCTCCAAAAATTCCGCCAACAGTATACGGCTAGGTCAGCGCCGATTCCTAAAGGTTTTGATAACCTTATGTAGAGTTCATCTGAACTTCTGATATAATAATATCACATTTCATCAGTTTGTCAATATCTTGTGAACGATTTTCTAAAAGATCGTAAAACAACAAAAAGCCTGTTTTCAGGCTTAAGGACAAAGTGGTGCCGATACCGAGAGTTGAACTTGGAGCTGACCCTTACCAAGGGCCTGTATTACCGTTATACTATATCGGCCTGTAAAAATATTTTACCTTCTGTATAAATATTTTACAAATACTTTTTTAATCTGTGATAGAGCTCGGCGACAGGAAGCCCGACGATCGTATAATAATCACCTTCGATGCTTCGGATAAACTTAGCTGCATCACCCTGTATCGCGTATGAACCAGCTTTATCCATTGGTTCATTGCTCAATACATATTCATCTATCTCTTCTTCACTTAAGGGATAAAAGGTAACTTTTGAAACACTCGAGAAGGTCTCCGGTTTGCCGTCTTTGATGATCGTTACACCGGTCACGACTTCATGAGTCTTATCGGATAATTCTCTGAGCATTTCCTTGGCTTCTTCGATTGAAGCAGGCTTGCCTAGAGCTTTATTGTCGATCTTGACGATCGTATCTGAACCGATCACCAAGGCATCTTTGTTTTCCTGATATACCGCATCTGCTTTGCGGAAAGAGAGTTTCTCGATCTCCTTGACCAGATCATTATCATAATCGATCGTTTCATCAACATCCGATACGATTATTTCAAACGGAACCTTCAGCTGTTCAAGCAGTTCTTTACGACGGG
>JAFRJA010000034.1 GCA_017432545.1 Erysipelotrichaceae bacterium | reverse complement strand
TCTTTGGTAACAAACAAGTATTCAGTAATCCTAAAACAGTAAAATTAACGAATTGTGAAAGGAGAACAGCAAGATGTACAACTTTAGTTCAAAGGATGGCAATTCATCCCATCATCTAAAGACTGATGGGTTTTCTTGCCAAAGAGGATTATAAAAATGAGATCACTGTTTGAAGAACTGGGAATGGCACTTGTCGTCGTGATCTGCATCTTCGGCATCTTTGGTATGTTTTCCACGGTGATGAACGACGAACTTGTTCAGGACAAGGCGATCGACTTCTCTGATTCAGAGAATTCGACAGTTGAATATGAAGGCGATAAAGTCAGCTACGAAGACAGCATTACTTTTAGGATCAACGCTCAGACCCTGCCGTTCAATTCGGAATTCAACTGGAAAGACTACATCAGATTCGATGATGCCTTAAGCGGCAATGCCTGTTACGCCGTCGTTGAGACTGACGGTGTAGCGCATAAGATAGACCTTTCGGAATTCGTTATTCCTGAGGCCTATATCAATGCCACAGATATCTCATCCATAAAGCTGATCAATACCAGAATTAATATATCTCAGGTCGTGACCTATATCCTGAAATGGGAAGGGGTCAGCGTCAAGCAGGCGGTATATTTCGATATAGAGGAAAACCCTGTGAAATATACCATCAGTGGAAGAATAGCATCCTACGGCGGAAGATCCGGAGACAGGATGCAATACCTTTCACTCTACAGATCGGGAGAGGAATACATCTCCCTCAATACCGATGATGAAGGATACTTTATCTTTGAGGATATTCCGGAAGGTGAATATACCCTTAAGGCGACTATCGTGAATGTTGACGGCGACGGAACATATTCCAGCAGTTCATATGCCTACAATATACCGATGGCGATCTTCGATGAAGCGATAGATAATGACCAAGACAGCATAGCGCTCGGCAATAATCTGTATTTCAGCGAAGTCATGGATATCACGATCAATGCCTCACCATATATCCTGCCGATCGGTTATACCTGGCAGGAATTCATCGACCTCGGCTACACCCAGAGTGACGGAGTGTTTGCCGTCTATAACGGAAAGCCGGTCATAAAGGTGGAACTGCCGCTCGATATCACGATCGAGACAAGAGACTATGTGGATATCGCTGATGAGATCACTGAAGGAGCTTATCATATCGGCCTGATGACCAAGGAAACGGTCAATGGCAAGGAAATCAATTATTTCGGTATCTACCGATAACATTTTTACTCTCTGGGCACCCAGGTGCCCAGAAATGCCTTCCTGGCCCAGTGGCAACGGCAGTCGCCTTGTAAGCGACCATTCGGGAGTCCGAGCCTCTCGGAAGGCACCATATTATGGAGATCCTGAAAAACAGAAGTGAGCCGCAAACGGAACAGAGACTGTTATGTGGCAGTTGTTTAAACAGAGAACTCATTCGTTGAGTATGCTGTGTAAACGGTGTTTCGGGCAAAAGATTGTTTAAGGCAATTACAGATGTTTTTTACGGGGCAGGACCCGGGGATCTCCTCTTAATCAATCTATAGACAGGTCTGACGTGCATACCAATCGGTCAGATCTGTCACCCAAAAAGGAGATAAATTCATGAAAAATCTTTACGAACATATGGTTACAGCGATGGTCATGGTGTTGCTGATGTTTGCATTCACGTCGATCATGGTCGGAGAGATGCAGGTCGTCAACGCCAGAAGGCTATTCACCAGTGCCGTCAATACCATTCAGTCAAGCTACTATACGGCCAACGTCGACAGTATGAACGATAAGATCCACGAGGTCTTCGGAGATACCTGGAACCTGAGTGTCGAAGGCTATGACACTGTAGAGACCAGGAAAGATGTGAAAGTTAAACTTACATATACGGTCACAGTCCCGATCTTCGGCATTGTCAAGGACGGAACGATCGAAGGATATGCACGATGAAGGTTCTTTACAGAGTTTTCGGCGTCATGGTGGTGGGGATCTACTTCATCATGAGTATCATGACCCTCGGCGAGATCAACGCCATTGAAACAGAAGCCAACGACATCACCACTCAGGCCATGACCCAAACCCAGATCGCCATGCGTGAACAGATCGAAGACCGTATCTTCAACACCGACAATGCCCGTGTGACGTTCAGCAGCTCGGATGATTATATAAACTACTTTAAGGAAAATATCGCTATGCTTAAGACTTCAGACGCTGATTACGAAATAGAAGTCTATGCGGCCGATATTGAAAAAGGATTGCTTTCCGTAGTGGTAGTAGCCCGCTATAAGAAATTCGACGGTACGATCGGGGAATGCAGATGTCCCAAAACCGCCATTGTCGACATAATAAAAAAAGGCGGTGCCTGATGCACCGCCCTTTTTGTCATTTTAGCTAAAAACTATGGTACCATAGAAAAAGAAAGGAGGTGTCTAATGAAAAAATTAAGAAAAACGCTCTGTACTTTAATGATGGCAATGCTCATGACTCTTGCTGCCAGTCCTTTCATACAGAAAACCGTTCTGGCTGATTCTCAGACCCCTACCATAGGTGATACCATCTATTTTGGTGACAGAGAATGGGTGATCATCTATCAGGACAGCAGCGAGATCTTTATTCTGTCCAAGACAAAATCCGGCCAGGGTTTTTTCTCCTATGGCAGCGGAACCGGTACATCCGGCTATCAGGAACATTATGATTCCACAGACCGCGGTTATATCGGCGGTATGCAGGACAGACACATGCAGACAATAGAATCCGCTTTGAGCAGCACGGAACAGAGCTATCTCAAGCAGATCACGATCCAGTCCCAGAACTATTACTATGGCGGATCAAGCCCGAGCAACATGGGTTCTTCAGGAGCCAGAAGGATCTACGCTATTTCGGCTGATGAATATGCAAAATACGCATATGGCAAATCCTGGGAAACGGCCCTGGAAGGCAATTTCTACAATTCGGCAGGCGATACTCTGATCTGGACGAGAAACGGAAGAATGACCAGAAGAGGAACGGCTTTCAGACCGGTCTATTATAAAGCCAGCGGAAGTATCAATTGTATGAGTGTCAGAGCGCCTTCAGAGAGCGTGACATACGGATTGGTATCCCAGAAAACATCCGCAGGAGCAGACGTATCTTACTTCTCGATCCCGACAAACACCTCATCGTCGTTTTCGATCGCCGGATCAACACCGGCTGACGTTTATGATCTGGTCATTCAGGCGACAAAAACATATACAAACGGTGCGATAACCGGGGCCGACAATAATGGCGGATGTGCGGAACGTACAGGCTCATACCGTCCGGCCGCCAGGATCGACAAGTCAAAGATCCCGGGATTGCTCTATGATTCCGCAAACGGCAGATGGTACATCGGCGGAAGTGGCATTCCATCTGGTTCAGACTCAAATCAGTCAGGATCGGTAAACTGGTCGGCAAACAGCCAGAACAAGGCTATGACAGCTGTAAGCAGAACGGTAAATATAAATTACAGACTGACGATCAACAAGATCGCCAATCCGATGACTTTCTCTGATCAGAGCGGATCCGTTACCTATTCACCGACCGCTCAAAATAAGGACTTTACCGGAGCTACCGGTGCTCAGGGTACTCTGATCTATACGATCCAGGCCCAGCAGACCTCATCCGGCACGGATGTATCCTATTTCAGCATTCCGAACCAGTCGAATGCATCATTTGCAATCGCAGCCGGAACCCCGGCGGGGACCTATAAGATCACTTTAAGGGCAAGTGTGGCCGGAAACAGCGGCTACAATTCTGCGAATATAGATAAGACATATACCCTGACAGTAAACAAGGCTACACCGACCGTCACGGCACCGACAGATAAAGGTTCGATCTATAATACGGCTCTTCAGGATCTGATCAATGTCGGGTCGACAACAGGCGGAACCATCAAGTACAGCCTTGATAATGTAAACTACTCTACCGAGATACCTCAGGCAACGGATGTCGGGAACTATACCGTTTATTACAGAGTCGACGGTGACAGCAACTACAACAGCGTAGCAGTCAAGAGCATCGTCGCTCATATCTATAAGGCGGACAATCCGATCAAAGTTGTTACTCCGCAGGACAGAAAGGTATATTACTCTCTGTCTGATCAGAGCGTTGAGTTTGATCCGGCAACGGACGCCCAGGGCGCAGTGACCTATCAGCTGCTCAGTGTCAAGGATTCTTCAGGAAGCGCGGTGTCAGGAATCTCGCTTGTATCGTCTTCTTCTACGGAGATAAAGATCGCGGCGGAAACTCCGGTCGACAACTATACACTTGTAATCAGGGCGACAGCAGCCGGCAACAGCAACTACAACGCCGGAAGCAAGGATATCACGCTGAGGCTTGAGGTCAAGCATTCGTCAGTTCCGGAGATAACGGTGACATTCTATTCGGTCAATGACGCCGAAAAGACGATCAGAACCGATAAAGGCAAGTATCAGACCACGCCGAGAGCCAATGCTGAAACATTGGATGTTCCGCATGTCATTGGCATCAGCGCGATCGATACCCCGATCACAAGCGGCGGCGTTGTAACAGGCATCACTCAGCTTTATTGCCAGATCTCGACCGACGGCGGGAACACCTACGGCGGGAAACATATGATCTATGATGGCGAAGCCACAACGGCGAAACTGCAGGGCGAAGTCACTTCCCCGACGATCACCGGAACCTACTACATCAAAGTAGTCGGTATTAACGCCATCGAAAACGAAGGCCAGCTCGTTGAAGTCTATAAAGTGACGAAAGGACCGGCTCTTTATATCAAGGACCGTATCTACTATGTCGGCAGCGATGTCAGTGCGGCGGATCTGCTTTCGGCGGTAAGCGCCAACGACGAAAAGGACGGCAACATCAGCGACAGAGTGGTCATTGACAGGATCGTTTACGAAGACGGCACAGTCGATGAACATGTTACGTCGCTTGACACGAGCAAGGTGCAGACCTTTGCGATCACCTATTCCGTAACCAACTCGGAAGGAAAGACCACTACCAAGGCAGCAAACAGAAAGATAGTCGACAGAACATCGGTCGATGACGAAAGCGAACTGGATATCTATGATCGTTATATCGACCTCAAGATGATCGAAACGATCGATGAAAGATCTATCTGGTACACTGATCCTGATTATAAAAACGCTTTGGATGAAGCTGTGCAGCAGTCCGGTCTGCCTCGTACAGTTGTTGTGGACTGAAAATAAAAGCAATAAAGTTCGGATCAAAAAAGTCCGAACTTTTTCTTGTGTATGGAATCAGAAATTCTGGCTCCATACACAAGAAACAGAAAATGCGTCTCTGGGCACCTGGGTGCCCAGAGTTTTTAAAGTGAAAGGAGAATGTTTATGCGACAGTTTTTTGAAGAACACGGCAAGGTATTTATCAGGGTCGTTATTTTTCTGATGTGTGCCGTACTGATCGGCGGCGTCGGATACCAGATGAAAGATGCTCTGTTTGACGGAATAGGCAGGCAGAAGGAGAAGGGTGACACAGAAGTCATGCACGATGTAGATTTCGACCCGGTAACTCCGAAACCGACTCCAACTCCCGTCCCGGGAGAATATACTGTTTACCTTGATGCCAACGGAGGCACCTGTACGACTGTATTCTTCAAGGTCAGACAGGGAGACAAGTATGGAACGATCGAGACCCCTGTAAGGAGCAATTTCCGTTTTGACGGATGGTTCACCAACCGGACAGGGGGAGTACTGGTTACCTCAGAAACGGTCATGGCCCCCGGTTCGCCTTCGGATCAGACCATCTACGCTCACTGGACGGACATGCGCTACTCTCTGTCGCTGGGAACAGTCATTAAGTACGCCGGCAATCCGGTCGAGCCCGAGACTGTTGTCAAGCAGGGCGGACGACAGATTCGCAAAGACAGCGATTATATCGCAACATATAAAAACAACGTTCCTCAGGGTACGAACCTGTCGATCGAGGCGACAGCCACGGTCACGGGAAGAACGGATGAGCACAGAGATCTCAATCTTTCAAAAAACTATACCGTCATCAGGCAGGATTATGATCTGAAGTTCGACCTGAACGGTGGTACGGGCACATTTGCAGATCAGATCAAATATTATGGTCTTGATATAACCCTGAGTTCTAACAAGCCGGTCAAAACAGGCTATACATTCAAAAACTGGAACACGGCAGCTAACGGTTCAGGTAATGCCTATCAGGCAGGAGGAACATACAACGCCAATAAAAACAACACTCTTTATGCACAATACGATGCCAATACCTACAAGATAAGCTACAACGCCAACAGACCGGCAGGGGCCAACATCGATACCGGAAATGTGAATGTAAGCGATCAGACGGGTCTGAAATACGATCAGACCTACCAGTTCAAAGCCAATACCTACAAGACTGTAGGATATACATTCAAAAACTGGAATACCAGAGCCGACGGCAACGGAAACAGCTACAGTGCGGGAGCGTCGTTCTCCAATCTTACAAGCACCGACAAGGCAACGGTGAATCTTTACGCCAAGTGGGATGAAAACAGCTATACCATCAGTTTCAATGCCAACGGTGGAACCGGATCACAGGCTCAGCTCGAAAGAAAGTACACGGAAGCAAAGGCTTTGCCTTCAACGACAACTTTCTCAAGGACCGGCTATGCCTTTGACGGCTGGTATGACGCGGCGACGGGTGGCAACAGACTTACTTCTATCGCCGCCAACACGGCATCCGACAGAACAGTCTATGCTCACTGGAAGGAAAACAGCTACACCATTACCTATAATCCAAACGGAGCTTCGGGAACGCAGAGCACCGACAGCCGTAAATATACGGCATCCTTTACTTTGCCGACTTCAACAACATTTGTGAATGAAGGCTATGACTTTACAGGCTGGTATGACGCGGCGCAAGGTGGAAACAGGATCACATCAGTCGCCGCCAACACCACCCAGAATATAAATGTTTTCGCTCACTGGAATGAAAAGGCCTATACCGTGAGCTACAATGCCAACGGGCACGGAGATGCCCCGGCATCACAGACAAAATATCATACTCAAAGCCTGACCTTAAGACCGTTCATCGCCAGCATCGAACAGGCGAATGATGATATCGTCATCAGTTTCAGCGGGAACGGTTCGGCATTGGCACCTGAAGATCAGATATCGACACATACGACCAACTATACCCAGCGCAACTGGAACATTAACAATGCCGGAACACAGGCCTACGGCTCAGAAGCCGAATACAGCGGCAACGGCAATGTGACCATGTATGCTTCCTGGAACACTGTCGAAAATTACTCCGATATCAGGATGCCGGAAGCACCGGAAAGAGAAGGATATACCTTCACCTTCTGGAATACGGCAGCCAACGGTTCAGGCACAAATTACGAATGCACGAACCCGGATGATTATGAAACGGAAAGAGAAAAACTGATAGGAAGAAGATACAGTCCGGAATATTATCCGGAACTGAAGACCAGCAGGACGCTCTATGCCCAATGGAGTGAAAACAGCTACTCTGTTATATTCAACGGCAACGGGGCGACCTCGGGCTCACAGGACTCTGTGACCAGAAAATACACTCAGTCGCTGAATCTTCCGGAAACGACCGGTTATGTCAAAGACGGCTACGAATTCATCGGCTGGTATGATGCAGCCGAAAACGGCAGCGCGGTCACCGTTATTGCTGCCAATACGGCCGCAAACAGCACGGTATATGCCCATTGGGAAAAGGCTGAGAGCAAGGCCATATATGCCGTATCCGTTTACGGAATCGGGCAGGATGTCGATGCAAACAACAAGTATCTTGGACTGACCTTCGGTCCGGCACTTGGCGCCGATTACACTAGCTCCTATCATTCTCATACGCCTTCCGGCACAACGGCCAAAAACCACGCCCATAGGTGCATCCATGACGATGACTGGGAGACGATAGTTTACTGGAACAGCGTCGATCCTTATGTCTATGAACAGTGCGTTGGAGAAAAATGCACCCATTCTCTGGTTCTCAAGCTGAATGACAATTTCAAGTCCGACACATTTGCCGGCAAGGTAACGGGCGATGGAGCAGGTGCCCTGTACAACGAAATAATTACGGGAACCGGCAATACAAGATTTGGAAATATTGCCTACAGCGGCGACGGTAAAGGCGGAGTGTGGCCGGAAAGCAGAATGAGGGCTGTGCTCAACGGAATAAGTGCTGATACCGACATCAGCAAAGCCAATGGAACATATGGAACCGGCATCGAAAACTATACGGCTGATACAGCGTTGCTCAGCTGCTTCCCGGAAGAACTCCAGAGCGCCATCGCTTCCCGAAAATCATATTACAAAGTCACGTCCAGCAACCCCGGAAACGAAGAGTATGTTCTGGATAAACTGTTCATACTTTCGCAAGCCGATTTCTCATACAACGGATACGAAAGATTCTGCAAGTATGACAGAGTCTCTGCCGGGTCAGAACATGTTGCTTATATCGCGACGAATTATGGTTCATCGGCACGGGGATACAATCTTCTTACCTACGTCGGCGATACGAACAGATATGTGGTCAGTTCGACCGGATACACCAGGTATGACAATACCGTCAGTTATGCTCTGACGCCTTGCTTTGCGCTGGATACGGATTATTTTGCGGATGTAAACAGAATAATCTATCTTAACGGCGACAGAACAAAGCCATACAGGCTTATCAGCAAGAACGGAAACATCGCCAAAGTCATGTATCTGGGCAACGATACGGTCAAAGCTTTCTATAGTAACTATATAACCGTGACCTTCAGCAACGGCGAAAAAGCGTATACTTATGACGATTCCAACAGAAACTATCTGGTTAACGGAGCCCGTCCTACCCAGGAAGACGAATATGTCAATGTTGAATTCTATAATTCGCTGAGTTCCAACATCAGGGAGGCGATCATCGACCAGAATATTACTCAGGGCCTGTACGAAGCGGACAGCAACATGCAGATCGCCAATGCCTCTACGGACATTGTTTCCTATATCGGAGAGCCGATCAGCTCGTTCTGCGGCGGCAGCGTGCATTTTGCGCAGCGGCTTATAGCCACAGCGCCGATAGGAACAAGGCACATCTTTATACCGAGCGTCAGTGATCTGATCGAATGCTACGGCAAGAATGAGTTTACTGCAAGGGAACTGTCGATGTTCCTTTATGACTCAATCTATACCACGACCAGAAATACAGGACTCCTGTCCAGCTGGACAGCTTCGACTTCCAGCACTTCAAAACAGAGGCTGATGCAGTATTACAGCAATCCGGGTTCTACCAGCCACACCGGTGTAGGAGGAACGAATATGGTAAGACCGGTATTTGTTGTAGATCTGTCCAAGGTCACATATGCAATCGATTCGGTCAAACACTGATAAAGATGAAAAACAAATACAGAATAACAGATGGTGCCATGTATCTAGGCATATATGGCGCCATACTTATTTTAAACAGGCAGTTCGGGGGAATATTCTCTGACTGCTGTAACATTATCGTCTCGGTGATAATCATCGTCTGCGGCCTTAAAAACGGCCTTAAAAACGATCTTATCATTGCTGCATGCCTTATTGCATTCAGCTTTCTGCTGGGCGATATCAAGACATGGATCTATACATTTATAGGTGCCGCCGCGGGAATGCTTATTTGCCGTTCCATAGAAAAAGGGGTCTTGGGAACAAGGCTCCTTTTTTCCAGTATTGCAGCATATTCCGCAAGCGAGCTGGCGGTAAATTTTCTGATCTATCCGCTTTTAGGCATGAGAGTCTCATCCAGGATCAGGGCAATGACGGGATTGTTTGAAATTTTCAGCATACCGCATGGTTTTGAACTGGCGATCATGTTCTTTATTCTGACGATCCTTGTGATCGCTGTTGCCGAAAGTGTGGCGATCATCTATCTGGCAGGGATCCTGTTGAAAAGAATCAGAATTTAAGTAACCCAGGCGGGAATTCTCCCTCGTTCATGTGGGAGATGAAAACCTGATTGTGACAACTATATGTATTATAAAACATAATGGAGCGTTCAAAGATGAACATCGCTTATAAATATAGAATATATCCAAACGAAAAACAGAAAACCCTCATTGAGAAAACTTTCGAGTGCTGCCGCAAGGTATGGAATCTGATGCTCAGTGACAAGATCTCACACTATGAGAAAACAGGTCAGTCGCTCATGACTACTCCTGCCCAATACAAGGATACATATCCGTTTCTGAAAGATGTTGATTCCCTGGCTTTAGCCAATGTACAGCTTAACCTTCAAAGCGCCTATTCAAATTTCTTCAGGGACAAAAAGATCGGCTTTCCCAGATACAGGTCAAAGAAACATCCTAAGAAGTCTTATACCACCAATATGGTAAACGGCAATATCGTTCTGGATTTTGACAATAAAGTGATCAGGCTTCCAAAACTTGGATCTGTCAAAACAAAGTATCACCGTTTGTCTGATGATGACTGGAAAGTTAAATCTGTTACTGTTTCAAGAAATGTGATCAATGAATACTACATCTCCGTATTGTTTGAATATGAGGAAGATATTATTCCTGTGAAACCTGATGATAAAACTGTTTTTGTCTTAGGTTTAGATTATAAGTCTGATGGCTTATATGTTGACTCTAACGGTAATAAGTGTGCCATGCCCCATTATTATAGAAACTCACAAAAGAAACTCTCTAAGCAACAACGTAAGCTTTCAAAGAAGAAGCTTCATTCCAATAACCGGTATAAGCAGCAGCTTAAAGTAAATAAGATCGCCATTCATACTTCAAGACAACGCACAGATTTTCTGCATAAGGAGTCTAAGAAGATAACCAATTCCTATGACTTTGTTTCTGTGGAAGATCTTGATATGAAAGGCTTATCTCAATCACTTAAGCTAGGCAAGGCAACTATGGATAATGGTTATGGCATGTTTATCAATATGCTTTCCTATAAGCTTGAAGCCAGAGGCGGGAAGCTTATCGCTATCGACAGATGGTTTCCATCTACACAGTTATGTTCAAACTGCGGATCAATCAAAAAGATACCACTATCACAAAGAACATATACCTGTGATTGCGGTATCTCAATAGATCGTGATTACAACAGTGCGATCAACATTGCCCATGAAGGCAAAAGACTGATATTGACATAGGGTCGGGACGACCCGAATATAAGCCTGTGGAGCCTATGTAAGACTTACGAACGATAAGCAACGGGCTTTGAAGCAGGAAGCTCGGCCATTTATGACCGAGTAGTTCACAAACCTCTGGGCACCTGGGTGCCCAAAACATATTTGTCATAAAAAGAACAAAAAAGGAGAAAAAATGACAGGAAGAAAATACAATGTTTATTCATTGCTTATCTTTATTTATACGCTGTTTCTGTTTAAGCTCACGGGTGGCTTGACAGACAGCTATTCGACTACATCATACGCATTTTCCTACCTGGAATACGGCCTTGCATCACGTATGCTGCTGTCCACGGTCTATGATCTGTTTTGTCGGATCATTCCTGATTTGAGGACGGCGGCAGGCTGTCTGTATTTTATGATTGCCATAAACATCGTGATGTATTTCACGTTCTGGAGATTCGGAAGATACATAAGGTCAAAAATCACAGACGAAGTACGAAACCGTGCCTTCAGCATCCTCTATCTTCTGGGGATGATGATCGTCTGCGTCTCTTTTTCCTCACTTTCCAATTTCGGCAAGACCGATTCCTTTCTTTTTATCTGTACGATCATTCAGACTTATCTTCTGATCGAAGAAAAACATGAATGGCTCATTATCCCCTTGAATATCCTGCAGGTATGCACTCATGAAGGTTTTCTTTGCATGACGGCCTGTGTGAATATTGCTATCCTTGCATATAAGATCGCCAGATCTCAAAACAAAAGAAAATATATTCTGCTGCTGGCCGGATCGCTTGTTTCGATCTGTGCACCGGCAGTTTATTTCGTCTTTTTCAAGGACCATGGAACATATGAACAGTTTGTTTCAGCTTTCAAATACGCATCTTCACTCAATTACAGAGGTTCCGTTCACAGCAATTACATAGCTCAAAGACTGGGAATGGATGTACCGGAAGGCTATGCCGTCATCAAAGACGCGGAATACAAGGAAAAGGAAATGATCGAACTGCCCGTCTTTCTGTGCACCTGGTTTTTGCCTTATATCCTGATTTGCCTGAAGTTCATAAAGAATATCTTCAGACTTGAAAAGCGGAAAGGGACCTATATCGGCATGGGTCTTATCGTGATCCTGCTTATAATGGTTGAATTCATTATCTTCTGTGACTTTGGCAGATATTTTGTCTGGTATGTCTACAGCTTTGTGATGTTAATGTCATTCCTGGCTGTTAAAGATAAAGCGGCAGGAAATGCTTTAGCCAGTACTGTCGACAGACGGGATATCATTTATTATCTGCTGGCACTTTTTACTCTGCTAAGTCTTCCATACGGATCTTCGTTTATTAGCATTCCGACTTCGCTTATCGCCGGGAAAATTCAGGAGCTGTTTAAAGCCAAAACAACGCTTCCGCTTCCTGAATTCGATATAACCCGAAAAGGAGGGCTGATGTAATGAACAAGACGGCCGTACTTATTCCCTGTTACAACGAAGAAATGACGATCGAAAAAGTGGTCTCGGACTTCAGACGTGAACTGCCTGAAGCAAATATCTATGTTTACGACAACAACTCGACAGACGATTCGGTAAAGCTGGCCGCAAAGGCCGGAGCTATCGTCAGGCAAGAGCCCCTGCAGGGCAAGGGAAATGCTGTCAGATCGATGTTCAGGGATATCGAAGCCGATATCTATCTGATGGTTGATGGCGATGACACCTATCCGGCGGAAGAGGCACAGAAACTGATCAATTTAATAAAAGATGGAGCAGATATGGCGGTCGGGGACCGCCTTTCTTCTACTTATTTTTCTGAGAACAGAAGACCTTTTCACGGTTTTGGAAATCTGCTGGTCCGCTTTCTTATAAAGCTGAAATACAAAGCAGAGGTAAGCGACATCATGAGTGGCTACCGGGCCTTTTCCCGGGAATTCGTTAAGCAGATCGATGTCAAAAGCCCCGGCTTTGAGGTCGAAACGGAAATGACGATCTTCGCACTGAAAAACAAGAAAAGCATCAGGTGTGTCCCGGTGCAATACCGGGACAGGCCTGAAGGATCATACTCCAAACTCAGCACTTTTTCAGACGGACTCAAAGTCCTGATGACCATACTTAAATCTTAAGGAGGACAGTTAATGCCAAACAAAAAGAGAAACCGCATCCTTTTTGATGTATCACTTGTTCTGATGCTTACTCTGCCTTTCGCCCTTGTTTACAAGTGGCTCGATAACGATGTGTGGTTCATCATCAACCATGGCCGATACCTGGTGCAAAACGGGCTTTTTAACGGAGCGTTTGTTTCAATCGAACCGTTCACCGTACACGAAGGACTGGCATTCAGCTTCGAAAAATGGCTGAGCTGCCTGATATTCTATCTGGTGTACAGATCCTTTGGCGAAGTCGGAATAAAAGCCATGGTGTATATTATGGCTCTGATCATCGAATTTCTGTTCTACAGGATCTCTCTGTACGTATCAGACAATAACCGGCCGATAGCGGCACTTTTTACATTGATGATCTGTTCGATGTTCTTTCTTTTGTTCCTTGTCTCCAGGCCTCAGATCTTTTCCTATGCGATCCTGCTTGTGGAGTTCTATATCCTGGAGCAGTACGCAAAATCGGATAAGAACAGGCTGTATCTGCTGCCGTTACTTTCGCTTGCCTACATGCAGCTTCATTCCACGATGTGGCTGATGTTCTTTATAGCTTTTCTGCCGTATCTTTTTGAACTGAAGATCGTTTCGGATCGGCTGAAGCTTCCTTGCCGAAGCTATGAAAGACGGCCGCTGATCATATGGATGCTGATAAGCTTTCTGGCCGGATTCATCAATCCGTACGGAAGCCGGTCGGTATTTTACATATTCGGATCGGCAGGGGTAAAGGACTATGGAGCGATAGCCGAACTGATGCCGCCTGAAATCGGACAATTCCTGTTCATGAACGCTTTTATAATCGTGGCGTTTGTAATATATGTCATCAGAAAAAAGAAGGAAAGGATACCGTTGAGGTATATCTGGTTTTTTGCCGGAACCCTGTTTATGTCGATCTACGCAATAAGGAACACGGCCTATTTTCTGTTGTATGCAGGCATCATCTGCTCTGCCATGTACAAAGACATAAAGATTATATTCAAAGAAAAGCAGATAAAGGCGTTTGTATGCATAGGATTCATCATACTATGCTTCAACGTATATAAACTGAGTCTCGAAGATCCGGTAAAGGAAATGACACCGCCGGCATATGAAGCTTTTCTGAAACTTGAGGAAGAAACAGGAAGCGAATATGAGCAATGTCGAGAATATAAGGTCTACACTGATTTCAACTGCGGAGCATATGCTGAATTTCTCGGCTACAGGGCCTATATCGATCCGAGGGCAGAAGTATTCATGAAGGAAGTAAATGGCAAACAGGATATAATGTGCGAATATATAGATACCGAAAAAGGGTATATATCGCCAAAGACACTTCAGATGAGATATGGTTTTGACTACTGGCTTGTCAGGAGCGAAGCAAAGCCCGTAGCAGAAAGCCTTGAAAACGATGAAAAGTTCGCTCTGCTTTACAGCGACGAACAATACCGGCTGTATTCAACTAATGCCAAAAGCAAAAAAGGATGCAAAGAAAGCCACATTTTATCTTAAGACTGAAATTATAGATAAACTTGAAGAATACTGTGAAGAAACCGGCTTATCCAAAACGGTTGCGGTTGAACGATTTATAATGAAATGCACTGATGAATACCGGGAAGACAAAAAAGCAAGAAATGATATTTGCGGGTCATAAGACCCCTTTTTGTTTCTTTGAGGTATATTGTGCCCCAAAGATAAGATACTTTCTGTGACTCTTGTTTTTTTTTTTTTTTCGACCCATAAACGCAAATTGTTGATATCATGCATTGGTATATAATGAAAGTGCCAGACAAAACCAATATATATGTGAGAATAAGATGTTTTTAAGTAGGATATCAGTCTTATAGTTTTGTCTGGCGATGAATCTCACCTGGTATCCTACTTAACAACAGTGAGAGATCTATGAAAAGCCAGACACATGAATCATCTTACCGCAAGCTTTTTTCAAAACTTGAAGAAGGCTCTTTAAACTTAATCGAAGAGAATCTGATCAGAAGGATCAAGGAAGACTATGAGCGTTTTCACACAAACGACTTTAAACGCTTTGCGATCCTTTTGGAAGATCTGAACTTCAAGACATTCTGTCCGAATTGCGGATCATCAGATCTGGTATCTTTCGGCCACTCCGCTTCAGGCTCTCATCGCTACAGATGCAAGGACTGCAAGAAGACCTTTTCTACTTCTACCGGTTCCTTACTCCATTCCTCCAAGGTAAATATTGAAGCCTGGTTTGTTTTTCTGGAATGCGTCCTTTCCGGAACTTCAGTCAGGGCCGCCTCCATCGCCGCCAAAATAGCAGTGAAAACAGGTTCTGAATGGATGAACAAGATTTTTCTTTCCTTAAAGGATTATCAGGAGTCCATACAGTTTTCTTCTCCCGTATATGTCGATGAGACCTATGTCCACGTGGACAAGAGTAAGATCTATCATACCGAGGAAGTCGGAAAGATCAAGAAAGTGAAGAAACTCCCCAGAGGCATATCAAGAAATATGATCTGTATTCTGGTGGCAACTGACAGTCACAGATCAATCGCCAAAATCCGCCGCTCGCAATTTTATGTTGGAATTCTTAGTTTTCTTGAATTTTAGTCTTTTTCTAACTTTTATGTTGGACTATAAGCTTCTCCCACAACACAAGAATATTTAAAACAGACCTATGTTGGAGAACGCGATACACCATTGATTAAGATTTCTTTTTCTGTTAAGAAGGAAACGGAAGGAGGAATCGTTATGGCACCATTCGTTGATGAAACTCCGATATCAGTTTTGTTGGAACAGGTAATGAACTATACCAAAAGACAGATGATCCTGCTGCATGGAGATCTTGATGATCTGGAGACTGAGATCAGAGATATTGAGATTATCAGGCTGTATGATCGTGCCTACAGACTGGGGGATATTAACGCTTTAACCTGTATCGTCAATCGTTTCCCCATAAACATGATCCTTCAAGGCAAGAACAACGGTCTTCCTGAATCGACAGAAGAAGAAACAAAGAAGTCTTTTAAAGAGATATATGCAGTTATTCAAAGCATAGTTCCCGATTTCCAGGCTATGTCTGAAGATGAACGTGAGATTCACGACAGAAAAAGAAATCGTCGCAAAAACAATATCCTAGAAGAGAACAGAAGGCCTGGAGCTGCCCATTATCGGAAATGCTTCGCAAACGAAAACGGAAAATGGCGGTTTTATGTCAGATCTTTTTTATCGTCGATCCCGGATCAGCATGTGATGTGCCTGATGAAACAATATCCCGATTTTGACAAGAATCTCTTTAGTTTGCTTCCTTATCAGAAGATCGACTGGCTGTGCAAACATGAAGATCTGCACGAAAAGATCCTGATATTTCTAAGAACCCGATCCTTAAGCTGCGTTTTCTCGATAGAAGATATCGTTGACATGGAAAACGGTAAGATCGAAATGACCAACGACGGGCCAAGATACTGATTCTGGGCACCCAGGTGCCCAAAATAAATGTGTTAGGGGCACATGAGCCCCTGTGCAGCGTTAAGTATAAAAACGCAAGTCAAATGGATGATAAAAGCCTGGAAAAGATCTCCGGGCAGGTTAAATCGATTGAGAATGGCAACGAATTACTGCTGCTTTGGAATATGATTTAAACATTAAAAAAAGACACCCGCTTTTGCGAGTGCCGATGTTTTTGTTGTTAAAGAATACAATCAAGTCTCTGGCTTTTTGTCATGTGCATGAAGACATCTGGATATTTCCTTATTCTTCTTTCAATGTCAGAGTCTTTAATTAGTTTGTCGATTTCTGAAGAAGTGAGACCATAGTCGCTAATCAGATCGTTTTTCAAACTGTCAATTATTCTTTTAACAATTTTTGTTAGTTCTACTTGTGACATTTTTCTCCTCCTTCTAACTATAGTATAGTTTTACAATCAACGAATTTCAAGTATTTGATCAGCTTTTGAGACGATATACAAAGTTGAAGCAAATAACCGGTTGAAATGTCTATTGAACTTTGAAAACTATCATAGTTCCATTCGTGATTATCGAGCTGATATTTTCTCAAATTTCCATGAATAGCTTCGTTATAAGCATCATCGAGCATTCCATTTGAAACATAATCAATAACACGATCTTTTTCGCCATCGAGCATCAAAGTATAAGAGAATAACAGTTCGTTTTTGTCTGTTTTTCTATCAAAATTGTGACACATAAATTCAAACCATTCATCATTCGGAAAACATAATATTTTGTTTGGCTTCATCTCAAACATTTCTTTATTGATGGAGAATGACAAAATATTAACGCTCTTATCTTTTCTGGCTTGAGCCCGTGCCCACTCTTCTGCTCTTTTTCTACTGCATGTCAGATAGAATCCATGAAAAGCTGCATCAAGATTAATACGACCACGACTTTCATAAAATCTCTTTCTTCCAAGCTTGTCGTACACATAACAATCATTGACTCTTTCGTAATTTGCATAATCGTCAAGAGAATCGAATATCAATATTTTTTCAAGATAATTATCTTTGTTGATATCCACATTCGTTGTAGCATGATACCAAGTTAGATTCGATTTCTTAATCCGATTAAAAATGGTATCATTTATTTTTTCCTCAACAATTTTCATTAAGTCTCCTTTCTCTATTTATTTATGTACAAACAGAGAAAGAATTAATTCTTCCCCTGCGATTTCCCATTAGGGGAAGCTTTCCTTTATGTCTGCATTAAATTATAACTGCTTATATCCCTTGATATAAACTGCTATGAATTTTTCGAACAAGATATTTAATACTTTAATTATAGCACGGATACAAATATCCAAATGAATGAAATAAAAGCCACCAAAAAGTGACTTTTAAATGAACTCTATATCTGTCGCTATTATAACATAAGCTCGGATATCGGTGAATAGTAATGCTTATTTCTGAGCATGCTTATCTTTTCTTTCGATAGCCTCAAGATCCTTCAGAACATCATCCGGTGAATACCAGTTTTCCTTTTTGTTCACTTCGGTTGTGAAGTGCTTTCTGGGTCTGCCTCTGGCGGGTTCACCTTGAAGTCTTAAAATCTTACGCTTCTGTTTCTTATTCAGATGCGGATTCTTGTATGTGTTTCCTTTAAGATTTGTCATCAAGCACCTCAAAGAATGATCCGTCATCGATCCTTCTTTCCAGTTCATCGATATCTACGCCAAAAGAGGTAATAAGACCATAGTCTGTAGTAGGCATAAACAATTGGAATGTTCCGGTTGAAGGATATTTTGAATCGTCTTTCTTTTCCTCTTTCTTTTTCTTGATCGTCGTATAGGTGGATCTGCCTGCACCGTACAGCATCTTTGCCCTGAGCACTTCAAACTGGTAACCGTTGCCGGCTCTGTTCACCTTCTTGATAATGCCGTTCAAGGTTTCAGTGACGGCATTTGAATATCTTCCATAGTCAAAATAATTGAATATTTCTTTTTTCCAGTTATCCACCGTTTTAGTGAATTTGATAAATCCTTTATATCTCGGGTCTTTTGCAGGAATAGAATCGCACCACTTGGCGTAGGCTTCTTCGGCATCTTTTGTAGTCTTGCAGTTATAGATCGAACGAAACGATTCCTTGAGAGCATAAGCGAATTTGAGATCAGGTTATCGGTTTGCCGGGTGGTATTCAGATGAAAACCATTTATCCTGTCTTTCGGCCGACCATGACTACAGTATTCGGATAACATCAAATACGGCAGTATATCCGTTGTTTATAGATGAAAATCATTACCGTATAGATGACGCACAATATTATCTGGTTATACCATCACAGATCGACGTCTGTACCGGCGGAACCATCAATTACTGTGTTAAAGACAATTTCGGAATCAATATATCCTGCTCGTCACAAAATGATAATTATCTGATTTGCGCAGATGATTCTGTACCCTACACAATTGTGGAGGGGGGTAATCTAAGCCTAACATCGGCTGGGTCCTATGATATTGAATTTGAACTCGGCGGGATCCCGATGTTGCCAGGGGTATATTCCGATCAGCTGCTGTTTTCGGCAGAACAATACGTTGTTGATATGACACAATTTAGCTTCAACCGATTAACCATGACGGGAACGGGACTGATATACAGCTGCAATGGGCGAAACTATACAAAAAGCGTTAATGGATTTGCAATCGTTGGCATATTCAATAATTTAAATGGCTGGATTTGTCCTGTTGTTATTGCCTTGGATCCTGCTGTTGCGATATATACCACCTCGGGAAACTATGCATCAACGATCGAATGTGGTGGAAGATCGATTGAATATAAAGGGCTCACCTAGTATTACGCAACCGATGGAGCGGCTTATCCGTCCGCTGATTCTAATTCTATTAATTCGGCAAACTTTGAAATATATTCCTCCAGCACTGTCGAACAGGGAGTAATCAATGTTTTAAATGAATTCTACAGAAGAATAGGTTAACTATTCACTGACAGCCGCAAGACGTTAATTTGATGCTTGATTATATTTCTGTTTCTGTTAATAATCTTTGGGCACCCGGGTGCCCAAGGCCAATACAAGACCAAAAGAACTGAGGAACCTGCAACAACAATCAAAAGGCAGACATATGATCTGCCTTTTTACATGGAAAAATAAAGTTGACAGAATAGGATAATTAAGATAATATGGTGCCAGAGGTATGAACAAACGAAAGGAGGAATCGTGGGAACAAATGAATTTGCGTTATGTGTTATCTTTTTTTGTTTCTTTGCAATAATCGTTAAAAGAGCGCAAATACATTTTGCGGTTACATCTCGCATAGGATGTATGAATTGAAGCCTTATTTTGTTTGACGTGAAGAATGGAAAATCGGGATATATCCCATACGTAGTGCGTGAATGGAGGGATAATGGAAAAATATTACGAAACATTTAAAAACAACGAAAAGATTACAAAGACGTTATCGTTTTCTTTGGTACCGGTAGGGAAAACCGGTGATTGGATCAAAAACAACAAAGTTGTTGAAAAAGATATAGATATAGCCCATAAATATCAGGATGCCAAGCAGATTCTGGATCAGTATCTAAGATCAATCACAGAGCTGATCCTTTCGGAAAACAGTGCTAGGGATCTGAACATTAACTGGATTGAACTCTTTGATAAATACCGTAATGTAAAAACACACCGCAATGATAAAGAAGCGTTCAACGAGTATTACAAGTCTGTCGGAACTATAAAAGAAAAGATTCAGAATGCTTTTTCCGGTGTTTCCATCACCTCTAAAGATATAATCGAATCTGCCGTTAAAAATGGAAACTGTGCGGGATATCCATTCACGGAAGATGAAATTGATATATTAAAAGCGTTTGTCAGATTCGACGGATATTTCAGCAAGTATAACACCAGCAGAAATAATATATTCAAGTCCGGCAGCAGCGCATCGATTCCTTACAGATGTATTAATGACAATTTCGCAAAATTCGGTGAAAACATCCTGCTGTTTGAATCGCTTCCCCCTCAGGTGCGTGAGAAACTCAAAGAATGCTGTCCGGTTGAGCTGTTTCGTCCGCAAAGCTATGACAGATATCTCTGTCAGGCAGGAGTTAAAGAATACAATAAGGCAATCGGCGGATATGTGAATGAAGACGGATCAAAAATACAGGGTCTGAACGAAATCCTGAACGAATGCTATCAGCAAAAGCTGCTCAGTAAGAAACGGAAATTCAATATGCTTTTTAACCAGATCCTAAGTGATAAAGAATCGCTGAGTTTTGCTTTGGAACCTTTTGAAAACGACCGTGATGTATTGGATGCGGTATCGGTGGTCGCCGGGATTTCTATGGATTATATCAAAAACAGATCCGATGAAATCGTCGAACTGCTGGAAGATGAAAGCAATCACGACGATATTTACATTTTAGACAGAAACCTTAATTCTTTTTCTTCTTATCTTTTTAGTGATTTTCGTTATATAAGAGACCAGATCAAAGCAAAAAAAGGAAAGCCGTATACGGTCGGCTACATTGACGAATGTCTGCCTGAAAATATTATTGATGCATTTAAAACAAAATATACAGGGACAGTCAGCGAAATCATATCAGCATATGAACCGTTGAATAATATTCTTAGCCGTGACAGTATCGAAGGCTATGATGAAATAAAATCATTCCTTGATAGTGTAATTGCACTGAATCAGCTGCTAAAAACGTTTTCTACAACTGCAAAAAATAAAGACGGTTCCGTAAAGGAAAATTGCGAAGACCGGAACGTTATGTTCTATTCGGCACTTGATGAGATGATCTCGGTGCTATCAGCCTGCACGATCATCTACAACAAGGTCAGAAATTATGCAACCAGAAAACCGTATTCGACCAGAAAGTATAAACTGAATTTCGACAACGGTACACTTGCTGCAGGGTGGGATATCACCAAAGAAAAAGACAACAGCTGTATCATTCTCAACAGAGGCAATGAATATTATCTTGGAGTTTACAATAAAACATTCAAAGGCAAGCTGACATGCAAAGCGAAACAGGAATCAGGCGATTACAGGAAACTGTATTACAAATATCTGCCCAGCCCTATGAAGATGTTTCCAAAGGTTTTCTTTTCCGGGAGCTGGCTTAAGAATCACGACTGCCCTCTGTATATATTCAGAGGTTATAAAGAAGAAAAAAGATATAAACCGGGTGAAAATTTTGATATTGATTTTTTGCATGATCTTATTGATTATTTCAAAAAATGTGCGAAAGAATATCCGAATTATGAAGATTTTGAATTTGATTTCAAGGAAACCGGGGACTACAACAGTCTGGATGAATTTTATGCCGATGTTGAAAAATCGAACCTGTTCCTTAAATGGGATTATGTCAGCAATGATGAAGTGAACGATCTGGTGGATGATGGATCTTTGTATCTTTTCAGGATCTACAATAAAGATTTTTCCGGGCATTCAACCGGAAAACCAAACAACTTCACCAGATATTTCCTGAACCTGTTTACAGACGAAAATATGGTTCACCCGACATTTAAACTTAATGGCGGAGGAGAACTGTTCTACAGGCCGAAAAGCATAGACAATCCGTTTGTCCATAGGAAAAACAGCATTCTGTTCAATAAAGTCACAAAGGAAGGCAAACCACTGAACGGTGAAATGATTGAATTGATTTATTCCAAGATTAACGGTGGTGCAGGCATCGCTGATCTTGAAATGCAGTATCCTGATGTAAAATTCAAAACGGCCAGGTACGATATCACAAAAGACAAAAGGTATATGGAAGACAAATTCGAATTCCATTTTTCCATTGACATCAACTCAAATGCTGTTACCGGAAAATACAATCTCAATAAGGAAGTGGTCAAAAAGCTCTCTGAGGATCCAAACATCAACATCGTCGGGATCGACAGAGGAGAAAGAAATCTTCTATATATGAGCGTAATAAATCAGAAAGGCGAGATCCTGCTGCAGAAATCTCTGAACATCATCAACGGCATTGATTATCATGCGAAGCTCACTCAGATCGAAAACGACAGAATGCGTGCGCGCAAGGACTGGAAGACAATATCCAAAATCGCCGATATGCAGAAAGGTTATCTTTCCTGGGCGATAAACGAGATCATCAATACAGCATTGGAATATAATGCGATCATTATTTTGGAAGATCTGAATCAGGGCTTTAACAGATTCAGGAGGGCCATTTCTGAAAAGTCGGTATATACGGAATTCGAAAAGGCTCTGATCAGCAGACTCAACTACGTAGCTCCGAAAGACAAAGATGTTAACAATGGTTATCAGCTTGCGGATATGCTGGATAAAGTATCAGATCTGTCCCATATTAACCAGACGGGAATTGTTTTCTATGTACCTGCAGCATTCACATCCAAGATCGATCCTGTTACGGGTTTTGTCAACCTGTTTACCAAAAACGAATTTGACTACAGGAACCGTAACAGCACCCTGGAATTTTTCAGAAATTTTGAGTCTATCAGATACAACGAAGCAGAGGGATATTTTGAATTCAGCTTTAAATATTCAAGTTTCGGCCTGAAACAGCAGGACCCGCAGAATGACTGGACTGTCTGTTCCACCTCAGGAAGCAGGATCGTTCACACCAAGGTCAACGGATATGACACAAAAGAGTCTTTAAATGTCACGGAGGAGTTCATTCAGCTGTTCAGCGATTTTGGTATCGATGTCAAAAAGGAAATCGTTAGTCAGCTTGATGAAATCAAAGATGCTGAATTTTTCAGAAAGCTTCTGTGGCTGTTTAAGAGCCTCGTACAGCTCAGATACGAAGACGATAAGGAAGATTACATTCTTTCACCGATCGTCAGACACGGACGTTGTTTTGACTCCAGGGAGGCAAAGGAAAACGAGCCGATCGACGGGGATGCCAACGGTGCGTTTCATATAGCTCTTCAGGGTCTGAGAATGTTTGGCAGAATCGACAAAGAAACTTGGAAAATCAAAGATGAAGAGCAAAACAAGAAAAGGTTGAACTATCTGAAATACTGTCAGAAAGAATTATGGAAAACCCGATAATAATATCCAATCTGAATGATTTTGTTTTTTGCCCGGCATCGATATATTTTCATAATGCATATTCAGGCGTTGATGAATTGACATATCAGACGTCAGATCAGATAAACGGCAAAGCAGCGCATGAAACAATCGACACTAAAAAATATACCGGTGCAGCCAGAATTCAAAGCATCGACGTTTACTGTGAAAAGTATAATCTGATCGGAAAGATAGATCTTTACGATTCTGCCACAAGGGCACTGACAGAACGCAAGAAGAAGATATCGAAGATCTATGATGGACAGGTATTTCAGCTATATGGCCAGTACTTTGCAATGACTGAAATGGGATATGACGTTGAAAAGCTTCTTATTCACAGTCTTGATGACAATAAGACATATGATATTGACCTGCCAGAGAATGATCCGGCAATGATGAAAAAATTTGAAAATCTTATCAAAGAAATAGAATTGTTCAACTTAAATGACTTCAGACAGAACAACCCGGCAAAATGTTTGCGATGTATATATGAGCCGATGTGTGACAGGAGTGTGTAATGCTCAGCAGACCTGATTTTATGGAAAAACAGATTATTATTTACTCTCCAATGAAAGGCGATAAACTGTCTTTTCGCAATGACAATGCCATAATCAGCGATAAAGAGGGCAAGACTGTATTTCAATGCACGTGTTACAGATTGTTTGCGATCATGATTATCGGACATGTATCTATAACGTCCGGGCTGATGCAAAGAGCAAGGAAGTTTGAATTTTCCATTGTTCTTATGACAACGACGCTTCGACCATATTGTGTTATAAACCCGTTTGCCGAATCTAATTATTTGCTAAGAGAGAAACAATATGAATATGCTGATATCGGAGCAGCCAAGACTCTGATAAAAAACAAGATGGAAAATCAGTCGAGCCTCATAAAAACAAAAAGGGATAAAACAGAATATGATAAAGGAGCCATCAACATTATAAATGATTGTATTAGTCTTATTCCGTCGGCATCTAACATTGCAGAAATCATGAGTATTGAAGGAAGAGCATCGAAAGTATATTTCAAGTCGTGGTTCGATAATGTAGCCTGGAAAGGAAGAAAACCGAGAATCAAATATGATTATGTGAACTCGCTTCTGGATATTGGATACACTATGCTGTTTTCGTATATTGACGGCGTTGCTGCGTTATTCGGTTTCGACAGATATAAAGGAATACTGCATACACAGTTTTATATGAGAAAATCGCTGATTTGCGATTTGATAGAGCCGTTTAGAGTAATAATCGACAATCAGGTTAAAAAAGGAATAAATCTGGGACAATTCAAAGAATGTGATTTCTACAAATGGAGCGGACAGTACTTTCTTGAAAAGAAGAAAAACGCGGCATATTCTGAAATATTTGTAAAAGTTATTACAGAATATCGGGAAGACATATATCTGTATGTCAGAGATTATTATCGAAAAACGATGAAAGGAGAACTGGATGAGAAAATGCCGGAATGGAAATATAAATGATTCTGATAAGTTATGACATTGCTAACGATAAACTAAGACGCAAATTTGCGAAAGATCTTGAAAAATATGGATACAGGATTCAATATTCAGTATGGAAAATCGATAATAGCGAAAGGATACTGAATAATATCAAAAACGTCATTGAAAATACATATAAGAAAAAGTTTGGTGAGGAGGACAGTGTATACATATTGAGAATAGCAGGATCAAGTGAAGCAATAAGATACGGATACGCAAAACACGAAGATAAAGAGGTAATCAGAATAGATAGGAATGAGTGATTGCAAACCTACGTCATATAGTCAAAAATCATTAGACAGGCAGGCGGAAACAAGCAAAAATAGACACAAAAGTCTATAAAATGTTATAAAACAGACCAAAAAAATGTAAATTGTGGTCTAAGGATTTAAAATTTCTACTGATAGTGTAGATGTTCCGACACGGATGTGTATGATGACGTCTAAGGATTTAAAATTTCTACTGATAGTGTAGATACTGTTGGAAGCTATGTATATATCTTGTCTAAGGATTTAAAATTTCTACTGATAGTGTAGATTTTATGGGTCTTATTAGACTTATGTTGTCTAAGGATTTAAAATTTCTACTGATAGTGTAGATGAGATGTGAGTACCGTTCCTACTAATGTCTAAGGATTTAAAATTTCTACTGATAGTGTAGATAGCTCTTATCAAACCTGTTATCCACAAGTCTAAGGATTTAAAATTTCTACTGATAGTGTAGATTTGAACCGGACTGAACATTCTTGCGAACGTCTAAGGATTTAAAATTTCTACTGATAGTGTAGATTATTACAGCATATACCCTTGTGCAATGTCTAAGGATTTAAAATTTCTACTGATAGTGTAGATGACTAAGGTCGCTCCTATTCTGCATAGGTCTAAGGATTTAAAAAAATTTCTACTGATAGTGTAGATCTGATAGTGTAGATATAGTGTAGATTGGAAAAAATAACTTTACGGAAACACAAAAATATGATATAGTATCACTGTAAAACCAGTAACAAATGAGAAGGAAAAATAAGTATGAGATTGAGTGAAATCATTGAAACATATGTCAAAGACAAGAAGATCACATACCGACAGTTGGCGAGGGATCTTGGCACAAGCCACACTCAGGTTTTTCTGATGCTTGAAAATGAGTCGCTGCCCAAAGTCGAAACTATGAAGAAGATGTCGGAGATCATGAATATATCGATGGATGAAATAAAGAAAGCAGCATACAAAGAAGTCGATGGCGAGTATAAAGCGTTCTTAACTGATGAAGAGTTGAGGAACCGCGGAATCGTGACAAAGAAGAAGAAAAAATGATCTGATTGAAAGGAAGATCAAATCTTTTAAAAAAGGCATTCCCAGTGAATGCCTTTTTTAAAAAATAAAGATGAAAAGAACCGTGGATCACAAATCAAAAAAACTGTCCGAACTTCGCACCTAGCTGTTCAAGGAGGACGGGCAAAATGGAATGGTCAAAACAACCAGAACATCTGGACATAGATGGCACCATATGATTATAATAAGTGTATAAAAATATCTTGTTCGTAAGAGGCAGCTCATTATTCCGAAAAAGTCCGATTGAACTGTGACTGAGGCGAATTGTGTTTTCCTCTTTTTATTTGGCGGATATTTTTATGCAAGACAGAGAAGTCGTTAAAATCAGGAGGAAAAAAGGATGAATACTATGATGGCTTTAAGTATTCTTCCTGCATGCGCAAGCATGGGGGACATCGAAGATTTACGTGATACGGAATCTTCATTCTGCAGAGAATCATTACCTGCATCCGCAAATAATTATTCTTCTGTTCTTATGAATGATATCTGTATGTTTCGTTTATCATCAGATGTTCTAAACAGCTGTCGCAAAACAGATAAGAAAGCCTCCTGCCATTCAATGACAGAACTGTCAAAGCCATAATTTCCCCCTTTCTATTATGTTTTAAACAGCAGACGTCTTCTTCTGTTTTATGCCAAAAACAGGGATAGAAAAGCTGTTTTACGGACAAAAATCATTTTTGGCGCCCACCCCCCCAAAGAAGATGCCGGGTAGGCCCGGCGCCCACCCCCTGTGTCGGCACAGCCATCTGCCGGTACAGGGGTTTTTATTTTTCTTTAAATGGAAAAATAAACTTGACAAATTATTGGTTTTCGTATAATATGGAGCCATGGATACACGAAGAGTATCTGAAAGGAACGGAAAGGATTTATAAAATAATGAAAAAACTCTTAAGTTTACTGCTGATCATCTCTGTTTTA
>JAFRJA010000033.1 GCA_017432545.1 Erysipelotrichaceae bacterium | reverse complement strand
ATGTCATAGAACTGGAAGACGGTAGATACGAGATCACTAGTGGTGAAAGAAGATATACGGCTTTCCTTTCGCTTATAAGAGATGATCCCGAGTTTACCTCTCGGTGGAAAGGACATACCAGAATCTCTCCTGTAACAAAGGGAATTCCCTGTACCGTCAACAGAAGAGATCTTACCGATGAAGATAAAGATCTGATCAGGCTGATCGGCAACAAGGCAAGGGACTACGATCCTCTGGAGCAGTACAATCTGTTTTTGACTGCACAGGCAACATATGAAAGAAAAAAACAAAGTGGTGAAATTGTCTATGGCGATGGCAGGAAAGTTGATTGGCTGGCTTTGTATCTATCCGTATCATCAAGGACTATCCAGAAAATGATCGAAGATAAATGGATCATTAATTCCAGAAATTATGAGGAAGTCAAGAGTTACGGAAGTTACAGCGCTTTTCAGGAAAATAAAAACCAGAAAAAACAGTCCTCGTCCGATAAGGGTCTAGAAGTATTCGACAGTGAATTCAAATATCTGAATAAAATTCAAACTCATCATCAGAAACTTGATTTTGAAAAGCTTGGATTAAGGGAGTATCAGATCGAAGATTTGAAGAAAAACGCTTTAGAAACAATCATGGCCATTATGGAAAAGTATGGAATACAGAGAAAAGACATCAAATAGTTCAAAGAGATGAAAGGAGAAGTAAAAAACCATGGCTAATAAGGAAAAAGAAGTCAGGACAATTTACTATACTCCAGAGATGCTTGTACAGTTAGATGGCTATTACAAGCTTCCTAAATGGATCATGGATTTCGATATCAGCAACGGCAGCAAGGTTTTATACGCGCTGATTCTGGATCGATTCAAGATGTCATTAAAAAATGGATGGATCGATAAAGAAAATAGAGTTTACATGTATTTTTCCAAGAATGATGTCGAAGAACTGATGAATGTCAGTGAAAAAACCGCATATAACTATTTCAAGGAACTGGTAGATGCTAATCTGATCGAAAAGAAAAGGCAGGGTGCGATGAAGGCAAATATTATATACCTGAAAGCACTAAGTTATGAAAAGATCATTGCAGGTAAAACTTACAGTCTTAATCCTGATGAAAAAGTGATAGGTAAAAATTACCCATCACTCAGCAGCGAAGAGATGATGGGTAAAAATTACCTATCAGGACAGGTAAAAAATACCGATCATGATAGGCAAAATTTACCTGATAGTAAGAATAAGATTAGCAAGAATAATGAAAAAGATTCAGTTTCAGTTTCTAATGATTATCCGTGCTCAGAACCTATCGAAACCAAAAAAGAAAAAGAAGCCGAATCTGAAACATATGAAGATTATGCGGATTATGTATTGTCTGGGCTTAACGACGATCAATATGCTGCGTTTGAGGAATTGCTTGCCAAAATCCGGAAAAGGGAACTTGCATCGTCAAAAGATTCGCTCTTACGTTATTTTGATGTTTTGAGGCAAAGAGGCTGGAAAGACGGCAAAGGAGAAGCAATCAAAAACATTGTTGGCTATGTAACGATGAACTTTACGGCTCACATGAGAGATATTCAGGAAGCTGATAAAGCACTGAAAAAGGATGGATACGAACCCGGTTCTATCTACGTTCCATATCAGAAGGAAAGTGATGAAGAAGATTACAACGATTTTTATAGGAGGTAACTAATTTTGATACGCTACAGCACATCAAACGATAAAGTCTGCAAGGTCATCAGAGACTGGTGCAGAAGAAACAACTATATCTTCTCTTTTGAAGATACGGACAATAAAGCCAATGAAGTATATCCGTTTGTGATATTAGCCAGTTCAAAGGCGGAAAAAGAGCTTATGGAACTGATAAGCACTTATGAAATATAGGAGGTGAAAATGAAAAAATCAAAAAGAATAATAATTTCAATCATCATCATTGCAACACTGCTGATCATAGCAGCACTCATCATATTCAAATCAGGAAGTGATTACACTTCAGCAAGCAATCAGAGCAATATCAACACTGATCTAATCAGTGAATCAAAAGAGGATACCATTCTTACCGGCTATACAATAATTGATGATGCAGAAGGCGGATCTGCAGATATTGAAGATGATCATTACCAAGATGATATAACCAATACAGATTATTCACAATCCGGATCAGAAAAGATATCCGGTCATTACGAGATCATTCCCTCCTATGATGAATCCGTACTTGTAAAAGAAGCCTATGATGAACAGATCCTGGTAAAGAAAGGAGAATGTACAGAAGTAAAGATCTCGAATGCCTGGGACGAGGAAGTATGGGAAGATGGAGCATGGTACGGATCAGATACCAGAGAAGCAAAAGTATGTAACGGTTGTGGAGCAGTTTTTTACGGATCGATATCCGAACATATGTCCGAGCATCCCGATCACGGAGGGTGGCATAATGAGCAGATTGCCCAGGGAGATCCTTACTGGCATGGAAACAGGACCATCATCCATCATGATGCCGTATACGAAACAAGATGCGAACCGGATGAATACACCACAGTTCACCATGAAGCGGAATACAAGACCATTCATCATGAAGAGCAGAGGATCTGGGTTGATGACTAATAGTTTGAATCATATTTTAATCAACGCACCTTAGTCGGTGCGTTTTCTTTTTGGGAAAGTACACACCTTTGATCAGGGTGTGTTTTTAATAGATCTTTTGAGATGAAGGAGGATAGTATGAAAACACTCAAAAAAACGGCAGTGATATTCATGATGTTACTGCTATTTACTACCAGCTTCACTTATTCTGTCCGTGCGGAAGATGATCAAACAGCTGATGATGCATCTTCTAGCAACGTTGAGGTCGTTCAAGAAAATGGAGAATCACTTCCTGAAGAAGCGAAAGAAGAAAATGTTTCTGAAGTGATCGAAACCGATGAGATTCAAGAAGAGATAAGTGAAGAAACCGTTGCTGAAAATGCAACGCAAGAATCTGATGGCGCAGGGGATATTTATTTCACAGTCAGTTATATGTTTGCCGATGCAACAGCCAGAGATGGTATTGGATCTCTGCCTGATGAGATCATGGATCTGCTTCCTGAGAAGGAAGAAGTAAAAGATATCGATTCCTATGAACCGGTATATCCTAAGCAAACCGAAGTCTCAGGCTATGTCTTTAATGGCTATGAACCCTACATGTATGATAACGGTGATATCCTTTATCAGGGCATCTGGTATAAAGATTCACTGGTACTGTTTAAAGCGCCATTACTCAGAGCTGAAGGAAGTCAGTCATTTGGATATGGAGGCCAGCAGAACTGGGGACTTACCGGCGGCTGGGGATACAGTGGCCATAACGGCTTCTCGATCGGAGGTGTGGAATCCTGGTGTATCGATGCGACTGTTCCACTTTCCGAAATAGGAACATCTTATGATTCTTTAGGTTCAATTTCAGACAGAGCTGCAGAAATCATTGCCATGGGAAAACTGAATGGAAGATCTCAGGCAGAAATACAGGCAGCCTTATGGAATGAAGAAGGATATCCGTCTTATGTTAACGGAGTCTATATTGATCCTAACGATTCCGATTTCAAATCAAATGGACTGTTTGGTTTTTCCGTATCCACCTGGGGCGGTGCAGGACTGCAGACACAGGCCAAGGATCCAATATCTTGGCCACTTGGAGGATACATCCAGATATATAAGGAAGCAGCAGATACCGCATTTGATTATGTAGCCAACTGCCCGAACAACTATTCTTTAAAAGGAGCAGTCTATGGCGTATATTCTGACCAGAACTGTACTGATTTAATAACAAAATTGACAACAGGTGATGATGGCTATACAGATAAATCTAAAGCTCTTGATCCTGGAACATACTATATCAAGGAGATTTCTGCTTCACCAGGTTTTACTCTTGATATAAGAATGTATCAGGTTAAGGTTGTTGCGGGAAAAACCGCCAGCATAACATCCATAGAGACCCCGATTTTTGACCCGTTCAACATTATTCTCTACAAGCTTGATGCCAGGCAATCAAAGTATGTCGATCATCTGGATGAAGCGGAATTTACTCTGAAGTATTATGACAGTCAGTCGAATAATCCAAGCAATCCTAAGTACACTTGGGTCTTCAAACCGGAATTCAATTCGCAGGGCAAGGCTGTCGTAACGTTTGACAGGGCTCACTTTGTAAGAGGTGACGATATCCTGTTTGATGAATCGGGTGATCTTTATCTTCCTTTAGGATCATTCACCATCGAAGAGACTCTGGCGCCTCAGCTTTATGCCAGGGATGAGAACGTCTATGTGGGACATGTCATCGATGCCGGAGGATATGCGAAGCATGACATCAGTTCAGGAGGAGCACTGGAAGTGGATAATGAAGATCTCTCTCAAAAAGAAGATCTGCAGTCTGTCTATCTCATACTGCAGAAAGTGGATGAAGAAACAGGAAAGGCCGAACTTCCTGAAGAGAACATTACTTCCACCGCAACGCTTGAAGGAGGAGTATTCCATATCTACAGGACAGGAGAATACAGCACAGATAAGGAGAATCCTCAGCTGGTAGATATCCCACCGGTGGATTATGGAACGCTGACTACCGATGAAAACGGCAGATGCGAACTCAAGTATGAAAGGGTCAACGGCGTTGATACCGATAAGCTTCTTTTGCCGGGCAAGTTCAGGATCATTGAGGAGAAAGCTCCCAATGGCTTTGCGATCAATGAGACGGAGTTTGTACTGGAAGCCCCGGTAAAGGAAAGGAATACCGCTGTCTTTGAATATACCCTGGAGATAGGGGATAAGCTTACCAGGATCCAAATCGAAAAGCTCGACCAGTATGGCGATCTGATCGATCCTGATGCAGTGGCAACTATTCAGCTGATCGAAACGGAAACCGGAAGAGTGGTATATGAATTTGTTGCGGATGGTCAGCCTCACATCATCAAAGGTCTGACATCAACAATCAACTACCATCTTCATGAACTGTATGTGGCTCCTAACTTCAGACTGGCCATTGACAAGGATGTAACTCCGATCGCTGAAAATGATTCAGAGATCCATTACTACCACATGATCGACCATGAGGTGGAGATCCATACGACAGCCACATTCGATGATACCGGCAAGAAGGAATGGGATAACCAATCCAACAAACATTATGTAGCAGATGGAGTTGCACACATTTATGATGAGGTATCCTACAAGAACGTCTATGAAGGAGAAACATATATTCTGATAGGCGAACTCTGGGATAAAACAGATAATGTATCTCTGGACAATGTAGTCAGAAAAGAGTTTGTTCCAAAGTACGATGTCGGTATTGAAACCATTGAATTCTCACAGCAGCTTGATGATCTGGACAATCATGAACTTGTCGTCTTTGAAACGCTCTACCATGTTGTAGACGAGGAAGAGATAGAAGTGGCTGAACACAGGGATCTTGAGGATGAGAATCAGACCATTTATGTCGATGAACTCTACCGTGCCGACTTTGAAATACTCAAAGTCAATGCGGATGATACGGAAGAACCGTTATCCGGCGTATCATTCCATATCACATCTCACAGAGTAAAAAGGGATGGAGTGGATGAAGATTATGATCTTGGAGAATTCATTACCGATGAAGAAGGAAGGATCTTTATAGAGAAGATCAAGGAAGATACCGTTCTTACCATTACCGAAACAAAGGAAAAGGACTATACCTGGTATAAGTGGGAAGAGCCTTTCACCTTCGATATCGGGCATGATTCGTCTATCGCTCTTCATACCGATCAGATCGAGAACCATCAGATAAAGATAGGAACATCTGCTTTGTTTGAAGAATCTGAATCCAAGAACTATGTAGCCGACGGTGTTGCCCATATCATCGATACGGTCAACTATGAATGGCTCTATGAAGGAGAATCATACAGGCTTGCAGCAACTCTGATCGACAAGGGGACAGAGGAAGAGCCTTTGGAGGAAGAAGT
>JAFRJA010000032.1 GCA_017432545.1 Erysipelotrichaceae bacterium | reverse complement strand
CCGGATCTGCTCAAAACAGCAAGAAAACATCCTGATTATTAATAGGCAATGTTTCAATAGGGGACACCCAAATGGGCATTTTTATTAATGTTTCATATAGTCAAAAACATATACCCATCTAATCGATAAAAAAAGCCCCATTTTAAGGGCTCAAATAACTATTGGCTGCGGATGAAGGAGGTTTCCCTTGAAACGCCCACCATACGTGACCTTGTAACGACTTATTTGATCTATTCTTCAAAACCTTTTTTTAAAGGTTTTTCTTTTAGTTTCGTATCTTCAGTTTGTTTGACATTGTCATCAGATATTGGACTTTATCTTACTTTATGAAGACCGATCTTGCTGAAATCTTGCTATTTTTTATGTACACAATTGCAGAAAGTCAAATCGGCAGTTGATTGACAATATATGATAAAACATATATTATTTGGATGAAAGGAGTTCTATGTTTATAGCTGAATATTACCAGAAGGACGATGGCACATATCCGGTGGAGGAGTTCATTCTTTCCCTGGACAACAAAATGAAGGCCAAAGTCCTATGGACGATTTCACTTCTGGAAGATTACGGAACAAAGCTCAGGCTTCCATATTCTGAGCATCTGGAAGATGATATCTTTGAATTAAGGATCAAGCAGAGTTCGGATATCACCAGAGTCCTGTATTTCTTCTATAAGGATAAAAGGATCATTCTCACGAATGGCTTCGTAAAGAAAAGCCAGAAGACTCCTCCGGGAGAACTCAAGCTGGCGAAGGATCGAAGAGAGAATTTTCTGAAAAGAGGAGGAAAATAAAATGCCTAGATATGCAAAAGATACACTGAACGAACTGATGAAGGATCCTGAATTCAGAAAAGAATGGGAATCGATGGAACCGGAATTCCAGATCATCAAAGCGATGATCGATGCCAGGAACGAGAAGGGCATCACCCAGAAGGAGCTTTCTTCCATCACCGGCATCACCCAGGGAGATATTTCCAAGCTGGAGAACGGTACTGCCAATCCTTCCATAAGAACACTGCAGAGGATAGCAGAAGGGCTGGGGAAGAATCTGGTCATAGAGTTCAAATAAAGAGCTCGATATATCGGGATTTGTGAGGAATTAATGAGCAATGGTTTGATATAATTAGTTTACAAGTTCAAAAGAGTTTGATAATCCTGCTGATATCTAAGTTTAAAAGATAATAATTCATCTTTTACGACAACGTGTCGCAATTGAATCGGAGTTTGATGGAAAAAGCACACAAGATCGGGATCTGTCAAAATATCAAACATTATGGAAAAGGAGATGGAGAGATGATAATCAAAGCAGTCAAGTTTTTCGAAAAAGGATTTTATGCCCAGGGCTTCGCTTTCGGCGGAGAAGACGGTATGGAGCATTTTGACAATAACGTCAGATACCGCGGCTCCCTTCAGAACTACGTCATCGACACGGGAGATGATGTTATCCTTGTCGATACGGGACTTCCCAAGGAGACCCCCGGCGGCGTATGGGACGGAAAAGCGAACACGTTCATAGGTAAATGGAAAGAGGATTATATATCCGCCCTGAAAACGGCGGGGTATGAACCGTCTCAGGTGACGAAGATCGTTCTGACTCACAAACACAGCGACCACTCCGGAGAGATCAGAAGTTTTCCGAACGCAAAGTTCTATGTGAACAGGGTCGAGATGGATACGGACGAAGTAAGAGCTCTGAAGGATCATCCGGGCATCACCCCTGTGGATTTCACGGACGGTCCGTACTACAACTTCACAAGAAGTCAGATCATCGCTCCCGGCGTCCGTATGCTGCCCGCTCCGGGCCATACCTATGGAAACAGCATCGTGATCGCCGAAGACGGCGGACTGTTCTATATGTTCCACGGAGATATCACTTACACGGACGAAGCCATGTATGCGGATAAGCTGTCCGTCGTATATGACGATATCCATCTGGCGAGAAGCACACAGAATACGATCCGCGAATTCATCCGTAATCATCCTACCGTGTACTGCGGAACGCATACTCCTCTGGGATATGAAAATCTCGAGGCAAAGAAAGTCATGGATCTTGACAATCCGCCTGAGACGATATGGCCAGATAAGGATTATTTCGTGCTTGATGAAGGGACCGGGAAATACGTCTGTTCGATCTGCGGCTACGTTTACGATCCTGCCGAACACGACGGGATTGCTTTTGAGGATCTGCCCGCCGACTGGGTTTGTCCGCGCTGCAAACAATCCAAAGATAAATTCAACAAGGCGTAGTTTGCAACAAAAAAACTCGGCAATTCCAATCTAACGAGATGAAATAGATATTATTTATGATCTAAGCACATCTTCGGATGTGCTTTCATATGGAACTTGATCAGACAAAACAAAAAGCCCATATACCGGGCTTGATTCTCTCTGGCTGCGGATGAAGGAGGTTTTCCTTGAAACGCACACTATACGTGATCTTATAACGACTTATTTGATCTATTCTTCAAAACCTTTATTTTAAAGGTTTTTCTTTTAGTTTCGTATCTTCAGTTTGTTTGACATTGTCATCAGATAT
>JAFRJA010000031.1 GCA_017432545.1 Erysipelotrichaceae bacterium | reverse complement strand
GCAAATCTTTCCTTGACTCTTTCTATCATCTGCGGCGTAAGAGATATTTCCGGTACTAAAATGAGAACATCTTTATATCTAGACAGATAGTAACGTGCAAGATGAAGATACACTTCCGTTTTGCCGGAACCGGTCACCCCAAACAGTAAGGAAACCATTTTATCTGAATCGATAATGGAACGGTAGGCTTTTTCCTGCTCTTCAGTCAGTTCCTTGAAAGCTTTAATATCAACTTCATTATTCTGATAAACGGCTTCTTCTTCATAATCACTTAAAACGCCCATTTTGATCAGTTTGGGAACTATCGTTGTTGATAATTGACGAGATTTAGTATAATCCATTCCATCAGAGATCTGATCATATATTTCTTTCTGTCTTTTTGAAAGATCACAGTTGATTTCGTTTTTTCTGATCTTTCTGATCATTTTTGGTCCGATAGTGCTTTTTGAAGTCTTCAAAGCTTTCGGAAGCATCGTATTCAGACAGGAAATAAACGGCGATATCGTTGTTCTGGCCAGCCAGGAAGAAAGAGAATACAGATAATCATTCAATACAGGCTGTTCATCGATGACTTCAAGAATATCAAGGACCTCATAGCCCATTTCCTGTTTAAGTTCTTCTTTATTCAATTCAGTATACTTACTGTCAACGACTATAGCTATGTTTTCGGCTTTATGAAAAAACACCTTAACCCGGCAATACTTCTCAACAGGGATTGAGGATGCATAGGTAAAAGGTCTGTTCACATTCAAAGATGCGTTTGTTACATAGACACTTAACAGATACATACAGTTGTATTATCCCATAAAAAAGTAACTACCTGGTAGTTACTCATTAACCGATCGAACCGCTCATATCCAGCTTCAGAAGCTGATTAAGTTCTACGGCATATTCCATCGGAAGTTCTCTGGTAAAAGGCTCTAAAAAGCCCATGACGATCATCTCGGTAGCCTGTTCTTCGGAAAGCCCTCGGGACATCAGATAGAACAGTTCGTCTTCCGAGATCTTGGAAACTTTCGCTTCATGTTCGATCGTCGCCAGATGATTCTCGTTGACATTCTTTGGGATCGTATCTGATTTGGAAATATTATCAAGAATCAGAGTATCACATTCGATCTTGGCTTTAGCGTAATCGGCTTTTTTTGAGAAATGAATCCAGTCGCGGAAATTGGTGATACCGCCATTTCGGGATACGGATTTGGAGACGATCGAAGACGATGTATGCGGGGCAAGATGGATCATCTTGGCTCCGGTATCCTGGTTCTGTCCTTTGGTACCGACGGCGATAGATATACATAAACCATGGGCGTATTCTCCAGCCAGTATACAAGCCGGATATTTCATCGAAATACGTGAACCGATATTGCCATCGATCCATTCCATCGTGCCATGTGCTTCAACTTTCGCTCTTTTGGTGACAAGATTAAGGATATTGTCTGACCAGTTCTGAACGGAAGAGTAACGGCAGGTCGCCCCTTGACCGACAAAGACTTCAACTACAGCCGCATGCATGGAATCTTTGGAATATTGTGGAGCCGTACATCCTTCAACATAGGAACACTTGGCACCGTCATCGACGATGATGATCGATCTTTCAAACTGGCCCATTGATTCGGAATTGATACGGAAATAGGACTGTAAAGGCTTCTCCAGTTCAACTCCTTTCGGGACATAGATGAAACTGCCGCCTGACCAGACCGCACTGTTTAAAGCAGCCAGCTTATTATCAGATGGCGGAACGATGGTCGCAAAATACTTCCTGAAAAGATCAGGATATTCTTTTAAAGCAGAATCAATATCAAGGAAGATAACACCCTTTTCCCTGACTTCTTCAAGCATATTATGATAGACAGCTTCAGATTCATATTGAGTCGTGACACCGGCCAGGAATTTTCTTTCCGCTTCCGGAATTCCAAGTTTTTCAAAGGTGTTCTTAACTTCTTCCGGAACATCATCCCAGCTTTTTTCTGTTTCATTGGAAACTTTACGGTAATAGGTAAAATCCTGAAAATCTATATCAGACAGATCAGGACCCCATTTCTGCATCTCCATCTTTTCAAACAGATGAAAAGACCTGACCCTGAATTCAGTCATCCATTCCGGTTCATTCTTGTATTTTGAAATCTGTCTTACGACATCTTCGTTAAGACCTTTGCCGGTATCTATAAGCGATTCTATATCATCATGAAAACCGTATTTATAGTCATCCTGGGAATAGATCGCATCATCTTTCTTATTCAGATCACTCACTTATTTATCCTCGTTTTCTAACAGTTCACTGAGTGCATTCCAGCCGATCGTCGCACATTTGATGCGGTTGGCCTGTTTATAGACATTCTTGAAAGCATTGGCTTCTTCAAGTACTTCAGGATCATATTCCTTGTTTTCTATCATCTTGAAGTATTCATCAATGATCTTTTTGGCTTCTTTCTTATTCTTACCGATCAGAAGATCACCCATCATGGAAGTTGAAGCCGTTGAAATGGCACAGGCCACCCCGTCAAAGCGGATATCCTTTATAACGTCATCTTCGACATCAAGCTGTACTGTTATATCATCGATACAGGAATCGGAAGCCATGTGTTTTGAAACATAGCCATTTTTTTCTACCAAGCCATGATTGTGCGGATATTTATAGTGATCAAGCACCAGTTCTCTTAAGAAATTTACATCATCAAACAGATCTTTTTCGCCCATGATATCCTCCTAGAAAAATATACCGATAGCCGAATTGATATCGATTTGCGAAACAAGTTCCACAAAACGATCGGCTTCAGCTTTAGTGTTATATAAATACAGAGATGCCCTGATACTCTGATCAGTACCGATAATGTTATGCAAGATCTTGGCACAGTGATTTCCTGATCTGACACAGACTTTATGTGCTGCCAGATAACCGGCCGCATCCTGGGCAAAGACGTCCTTGACATTAAAGGTTATCGGACCTGATTCATCATCAGGATTATAGATATTGATATTATCCAGCTTCAGCATCTTATCCATAAGATAAGCTCTTAATTCAACTTCGTGCTGGTGAATATTTTCCAAGCCGATATTCATCAGGTATTCTGCCGCAGCACCAAGTCCTATTACACCTTCGATATTCGGAGTACCGGCTTCAAAACGGTATGGTGCATCCTTATAGATGATCGTACCGTCATTGGAGAACCTTGCATTCATACCTCCGCCTAAAAGCAAAGGAGACATATCCTTAACAAGATCATATTTGCCATACATGACCCCGGCTCCATCCGGTCCACACATCTTATGTGATGAGAAACAAAGGAAATCACAATTGAGATCCTTTACATCGACTTTGCGATGACCAATGGCCTGCGCGGCATCAATTACGGTCAAGACATTGTGTTTATGACATATTGATATAACTTCTTTTAAAGGCTGTACAGAGCCTAAAACATTTGTGACATAGGCAACAGAAACGACCTTCACAGTCTCATCAAGACATTTTTCCAAGGAATCTGGATCGATACGACCTTGTAAATCAACAGGAATATAAGCGATATTGATGCCCATTTCTTCCTTTAATCTGTACCACGGCAAAAGATTTGAAGCGTGTTCAGCTTGGGTCAATAAGACGGTATCGTCTTTTTTCAATTGTTTTGACAAACCATAAACCACCTGATTCAAGGCAGCTGTGATATTGGCAAAGAACGCAACTTCCTTAGCCTCACAATTGATGAGTCTTCCGATTATTTTACGCGTATCATCATAAGCTCGATCAGCTCTAACAGCGGTTTCGTAATCACCACGCTCAACATTACTGGTGTAATCCGTATAAAAAGAATTGACCGCATCTATGACATGTTTAGGTTTATAGGTCGTCGCCCCATTATCAAAATAGATCAGCTCTGGGTGATTAACGATCATCGGGAAATCTTGACGGATCTTATCTACATCATACATAAGGAATTTATCCTGTTCTCCAGTTCACTCTGTATCGTCTTACGTAACTGTTCATCTTCAATGATATCGGCGATCGGAAGCAGGTAGCCCAAAGAGATCAGTTTCGTACATTCAGCAATATCGAGACCTCTAGACATCAGATAGTAAAGCTGAGCTTCATCAACCCGGCCGATCGACATCGCGTGGGAAGCCTGAACATCATTTTCATCAATCAGCAGTTCCGGTAAGATAGTTGCTTTCTGTCCTTCTTCAAAGCTTAAAGCTCTGGAAGTCTGATGAGAAGTCGATTTATGAGCGCCATTGAGGATCTGACCAATTGCATCGATCATCAGCTCTCCGCCTTTTAAGACAACGGCATAATTATTCATCAAAGCATCGGTATGGATATTATTATTGACAACTCTGATGGAATAGTTCTTTTTACAGTTAAGTAAAGAAGCTGTTGAAACCTTGCCTTTTGATCTTTCACCTTTGAGGTTTACGGATACTGATCTTTTAACAGAAGCGCTGTTACATTCGCCATAGCCGACAACCAGTTCAGCATTGGATCCGACATCATAGTTTTCAATAGCTTCAAAAGGATTTTCACATTCATTCCAGAAGAAAAGCGAGACCTTTTTATCTTCCGGTACCAATCCTTTTATAATTAATGAATCGACTTCCCTGATCCTTAAAAAGACATTGCAGTCTTCTTTAACATCAAGTTTCAGTTCTATATCCTTACCGAGGATCTCAAAATCAGAAGAATCTTTATCCAGAAAGAGATCCTGATTTTTATCAATGATCATTTAGAATCTGCACCTTTCAAAGTCTCTCTTACGGCACATGATCCGATGGAGATCTGCGGACGTTTCTTTTCTTCTTCCTTCTCCGGTTCGATGTTAAGTTCTTCATAGATCCAGTCATAACCGTTGGCATCGATCTTATCATATAATTCCGGACCACCGGTAAGAACGATCTTGCCATTAACCAAAACATGTGTGATCTCTGGTCTGATAAGCTCGAGGAATCTTTCATAGTGTGAAACAACGATCAGAGACATATTGTTTTCTTTTCTGATCCTGTTTATGGAATCGGCAACGATCTTGATCGCATCGACATCCAAACCACTGTCGATCTCATCGAGCATCGCCAATGAGGGTTTGAGCATCTGCATCTGGACGATCTCGTTTCTTTTCTTTTCGCCACCCGAAAAACCTTCATTGAGGAAACGGTGCGCGAGATCAGGTGACATCTTGAGATCATCGATCGTCTTTTCCATCTCTTTGATGAACTGGAACAAAGAGACCGGTCTTTCTCTTCTGACGTTCATAGCCGCCCTTAAGAAATCGGAATTGGTGACACCGTTTATCTCCTGCGGGTATTGCATCCCTAAGAAAATACCGGCTTTACTTCTTTCGTTGACAGGCATCTCCAGAATGTTTTTATCATCATAGAAAATAGATCCCTGCGTTACCGTATAACGTGGATCGCCCATGATCGCTGCCAGTAAAGTTGATTTACCATTGCCATTTGGGCCCATCAGAACATGGCTTTCGCCTTCTTTGACCGATAGATTGACTCCTTTTAGTATTTCCTTATCTTCAACAGATACATGAAGATCCTTGATTTCCAAATTTTTCATATAATCACCCTTTTTCTTTCATATTATAAACCCTATTATTTTTTAGGCGTTAAATATTATCTGGCCTAATCTGAACTTTTTCTGAACTTTGCATTTCTTAATTGTATTAATAAACGAAATAATATTATAATAAGTAGCGTTTGGAGGTTTTATATGAACACTAAGGAACTATTAAAAAAATACTGGTTCGTAGGTGTAATAGGAATTGCCTTGATTGTTTTTATCGGCATCTATGCGGTTGATGAATATAAAAACAGAGAAATACTTGTCAACAACAAACAGGTAGACGGCAAGTATGTAGCATATTCAGTCGATGGTGAAGATGTCCTGGCTGATGATCTCTATGACACCCTCTATGAACTTAACGGTCTCTCACAAGCCGTAATCGCCTATGAAAGAGCGATTTTCGATGCCGGCTATGAAACAACTGAAGAAATGAAGACCAATGCAACCAATTCCGCAGCTACGATCCTGTCCCGTTATTCACAGGATTATGTACTGGAATCATTAGAATCAATGGGCTATACAGGTGGCATGGATGATCTGGTCCAGTACTACATTGATTCGCAAAAGCAGGAACTGCTGGTCAGTGAATACATCATGGCCAATCAGGATAAGTATCTTACTGATTCGATCGGTACTAACGGTCGTCTGATCTATCATATCTTAGTTAAATGTGACACCACGGAGATAACAGACGCTGATGGCAACCTCATCGGTTATGAAGCCAACCCGACTGATGAACAGAAAGAAAAACTGAACAAAATTCAGGAAGCTTTAAAGGATGAAAACAACACCTTTGAATATGTAGCCTATTCCAATTCCGATGATGGCTCTGCTTCCAACGGCGGCTATATCGGTATGATCAACGAAGAAAACCGTGGAAACTATGACAAGTTCTTCGCTGAAGCAGCTATGAACCTTAAGGAAGGCGAAGTTTCCGATGTCGTCGTATCACAATTTGGTTATCACATCATCAAGAATATGGCTCAGACTCCGGAAAAACTTCTGGAAGATTACTACTACTTATCCGAGATCCAGAACAACAATCCGACTTTGGCCGTAAAAGCTATCGTTGAAAAAGGTAATGAACTCGGATTTGAGATCGTTGATGAAGAACTGAAAGCTCAGATCGATGCTCAGATCGCAGAAAGTGAGGCAGAATAATATGAAAAAGATTTTATTAGTATTATTTGTACTTTTACTTGCGGCGGGCTGTAGTGCTGATTCTCATCTTTCCAAAGTAAGTGATGGTGATACTGTTTTATTCAAAGGCCCTAATAAGACCTTTACAAAACAGGATCTATACAAGCAGCTGAAAATAACCGATTCCAGTGCGATCACGACCGATATCATGGATAAGATCTGTCTGAGTTCCAAAGAGATCGACATGGCAAAGATCGAAGCCGATGCGGATGAACTGATCAATACCTATAAGGAATTAGGCTATGAAAGCTATATCGTAGCTACCTACGGTTCTCTTGATGCCTATAAGAAATCATATATCTCAACGATGCTGTTCTCCGAACTCTCAAAACTCTACATCGAACAGAATTATGATTCCATCATCGGGGATGACAAACCGGTAAAGATGGCTATTGCTTCCTTTGAAAGCGAAGAAGAAGCTAAGCAATGTATCGAAGATGTCAATAACGGTTCTACATTCGATATGGCTGCTGCCAACAATAATTCGATCAATACCCCTGCTACTTCTGTTTATTCTGATTCCGATCAGTCACTGGTCTATGAAGTTAAGGATTATCTCAATTCTACCGATAAGACCGGTTTGTCAACGGTAATCACCAATACCGCTACTTCTACGGATGCTGATGGCAATACCGTTGAAAAGAATACTTATTATGTATTGAACGTTGAAAGCAGAAATCCTGAAGAATTCAAGGATGAATATATTGAACTGAAAGCTGCCGAAGCAGAAGCAGAAACCGTAAGAAATCACTTCTTATCAACTCATGAGATCAAGTTCTATGATCAGGATCTGTATGAACTGATGTCTTCAGCATATGAGGAGCTCAAATAATGTGCATCTTCTGCGAAATAATCAAGGGTAATATCCCAAGCGCAAAAGTATATGAAGATGATGATACTTTAGCGATCCTGGATCTTTCCCAGACGACCAAAGGTCACACCTTGGTCATTCCGAAAAAACATTACGATAATTTCCTGGCCATGCCTAATGATGAATATCAGGCTCTGATGGGTAAAGTTCAGAATATTGCGGAAAAAGTTGTAAAGAATCTTAAAGCCAACGGTTGTAACGTCCTCATCAATACGAATGAGGTCGCGGGACAGACGATCATGCATACGCATGTTCACATCATCCCGAGATATGACACAAACGATACTGTCACATTCAGTTTCAAAGAAAACAAACTCGATTTGGAAGAAGTCTTAAAAGAAATCAACGGCCAGGCATAAGCCTGACCGTTTTTTTATGGCCTTATCTGAATGCGTTTGATCGAAACAGGCAGTTTCTTAACCTCATCTATTTCGATCACCACACCACAGAAAATTGCGGGACCTTCAGCAATCTTATAAATCGTCGGTTCCTTATCGACATTATTCATGATCGATTCGGCAACATCCCGTCCGATAATCGATTCATAAGCTCCACACATCCCCACATCGGTAATAAATGCACAATCATTGATTATGTCTTCATCAGCGGTCTGCACATGTGTATGAGTGCCTAAAACCACTTTGGCATAATCCTTGAAATATTCCATAAAAATCCTTTTCTCCGCCGTAGTTTCCGCATGAAGATCGACGAAATAGAAATCACAGTTGAGATCTTTAGTCTCATCGATAAGATTCTCAAAAGCTTCATACATATCATCACCGGTCTCATTCATAAGGGCATTGCCAAGAATATTGCATAAACAGAATTTAACATTGTTGAATTCAATTACTTTATAATAGTTTCCGCTGATCCTTTTGAGATGATTGTAAGGTACAACAAGATTATCCATCTGTTCAATATATTTATTGATCTCCGATTTGGAATAAGTATGATTGCCCATCGTAATGTAATCGACACCATAGGACCTTAACTGATTATAGATTTTATAAGTAATACCTTTTCCATGAGCTGAATTCTCTCCATTGGCGATCGTCAGATCGATCTCATATTCTTCTTTAAGAGAATTTAAAAGCGAAGAGACAATGTCTCTTCCGCTTTTTCCAACAATATCACCAATAAACAGAATTCTCATTATTTAGCTGTTTCTTGTGCTCTCATCTCACGGATGACCGTGACCTTGATCTGACCAGGATAAGTCAGTTCATTTTCAATGCGATCTTTGATCTCACGAGCGATCATTGCGCACTTGTTGTCATTGACCTTTTCCGGAACGACCATGACTCTGACCTCTCTGCCGGCCTGGATCGCATAGGCTTTATCAACACCTTCAAACTCGTTAGCGATCTTTTCGAGAGCTTCAAGTCTGTTGATGTAGTTTTCAATGCCTTCATATCTCGCACCAGGTCTGGCAGCTGACAAAGTATCGGCAGCAGCGACCAGGATGGAAATAAGATTAGTAGCCGGAACATCGCCATGATGAGATTCGATTGCGTTGATCACTTCGTGCCTTTCGCCGTATTTCTTCGCTAATTTGGCACCGAGTTCAACGTGAGTACCTTCCTGTTCGAAGTCGACAGCCTTACCGATATCATGTAAGAGACCGGCACGCTTTGCCAGGTTCTGATTTAGACCGAGTTCAGCAGCCATCATACCGGCAAAGGAAGCAACCTCGATTGAATGCTCAAGACCGTTCTGGCCATAGGAGTATCTGTAGCGCATTCTGCCGATCATCTTGACAAGTTCCTTGTCCATCTTACCGATCTGCAGTTTGAAGCAGGCATCTTCACCATACTTCTGAATGTTCTGATTCATTTCTTTTCTGGTCTTTTCGACAACATCTTCGATACGACCAGGCTGAATTCTGCCGTCTTTGATCAGTGTCTCAAGAGAAAGTCTGGCGATCTCTCTTCTGATCGGATCAAAGCAGGATACCGTGATAGCTTCCGGTGTATCATCAATGATCAGGTCAACACCTGTAGCCTGTTCAATAGCCCTGATGTTTCGACCTTCTCTACCGATGATTCGACCCTTCATTTCTTCAGAAGGAAGCGCAACAACGGAAACAGTACGGTCAAGCGTTTCATCCTGCGAATAACGCTGGATAGCTGTCGCAATGATCTCACGAGCATTTTCGGCCGCTTTTTCTTTGGCTTCTTCTTCTTTTTCACGGATGTAGCCGGCAACTTCATCAGCCATCTTGGCTTCAACTACTTCCATCAGCTCATTACGTGCTTCCTGTTCACTCATGTTGGAAACACGTTCCAAAAGTGCAATCTGACCATCAATTCGGGATTGCAGTTCTTCTTCCATTTTATCTAGTTGAGCAGCTTTAGCATCTGCTTTTCTTAGCTTATCATCTAATTTACGCTCTTTTTGTGTTAAATTTTCGTCACGGAAATTAAGCGAATCTTCTCTCCTCTGTAACTTGTTTTCCTGTTCGAGAACTTCGCTTCTTTTTTCTTTGATTTCCTTTTCGGCCTGCAGTTTCAGATCATATACCTGTGTCTTACCGTCTAAAACCGCTTGTTTAACAGTGTTTTTAGCTTGGTTATTAGCTTCATCTAAGATTTTCTGGGCTTCTTTTTTAGCGTTTTTACCTGTAGCTGAATTATAGATAAGAACGATTAGAATACCCACAACTAATCCGATAATAATGGAAAGTACATCAATTTTCATATTCTATACCTCCATTTAAAAACAAATTATGTGGAATAAATCCTTTTAAATTGTACAATATTGAAACTATTTTCACAATATTTATATATTATTTCAACCTCTTGATAATACAGCTAAAAGTTCAGATGAAGGTCTTATAAAGTCATAGCGACCATAAAAAAGGAAAGCTTAGATTTCACTTTCCCTGTCATACATCTTTTCCTTGATCTTGGCGGTGATTTCCGCGTCGATCTCAGGATTGGAAGTTAAATAGGCCCTTACCGCATCGGTTCCCTGACCTATCTTTTCACCATTGTAGGAATACCATGATCCGGATTTTTCAATGATCCCCATCTCGACACCCATATTGATTATCTCGGACAGATGAGAGATACCTTCGCCGTAATAGATCTCGACCTGGCAGGTCTTGAACGGCGGAGCAACCTTATTTTTGGCGACTTTGACATTGACTTTATTACCGATAACTTCCTGACCGCTCTTGATCGCTTCAGACTTTCTTACTTCAAGTCTGATCGTCGCATAGAATTTAAGCGCACGGCCACCAGTGGTTGTTTCCGGATTTCCGAACATGACACCGACCTTTTCACGAAGCTGGTTGATGAAGATCGTCGTACAGTTGTTCGCATTCATCGCACCGGCCAGCTTACGCATCGCTTTGGACATCAGACGGGCATGCAAGCCGATATTTGAATCGCCCATTTCCCCATCTAATTCTGCTTGTGGTACTAAAGCGGCGACTGAGTCGATAACGATCAGATCGATCGCTCCTGATTTGATCAGCACTTCGGCTATCTCCAAAGCCTGTTCACCTGAATCAGGTTGTGACAAGATCAGTTCATCAACATCGACACCTAAGGCTTTGGCATAACGCGGATCGATCGCATGTTCCGCATCGATAAAAGCGGCTTTACCACCGTCTTTCTGGCATTCAGCGATACATTGTAAAGCCAGAGTTGTCTTACCTGAAGATTCAGGTCCATAGATCTCAATGATCCTGCCTCGAGGTAAACCACCTACTCCCAAAGCATTATCGATCGCTAGTGATCCGGTCGAGATCGCATCGACATCGACGAAAGCATGTTCGCCAAGCTTCATTATCGATCCCTTACCGTATTGTTTTTCAATTGTTTTTAACGCTTCATTTAACAGCTGATCCTTCTTTTCAGGGGTGATTTCGCTGTTTAATTCATCTTTTTTAGCCATTAAGATAATTCCTCCTATTACATTATTGCCAAAATAATGTAAAAATCCTTACATAGATTCAAAAATATATTTCTTAACCTGCATAAAATAAGAATAACCACCGGCAACTGAAATAAAGGAAGTGAACCAGATCAGGATTTCATCAGCCGGAATATACCATAATTCAAATGGCAGATTATTAAGCAGAATAACGATGATCGAAATCATCTGTAAGACGGTCTTGAGTTTTCCAAGCATGCCAGCTGAAACGACGACACCGTGCTGGGCCGCAATCATACGGCAACCATCAACCACGATATCTCTCAAGATCATCATGATGCAGCAGAGTAACGGGATCATGTGCTTATAAGACAGGATCAGCAGCATCATATTGACCAAAAGCTTATCCGCGATCGGATCGGCAAACTTGCCGAAAGTAGTCACAAGATCGTTTTTACGAGCGATCTGGCCATCCAGATAATCCGTAAAAGAAGCCACACAGAAGATCGCCAGAACGATCAGGTTAAGTACAGGCAAAGTAACATTGCCGACATTTATATAACCTAAATTTAATCCAACGCTTTCATATGGGAAAAGCCACACCAGGCACAGTACGGGAACGAGTAAGATTCTGAATAATGTTAATTTGTTAGGTAAATTCATAATTTATATAATATCACATTTGCTCCGTATTAACTTTACAATAAAGATGAATGATTTTCAAGTTAAAACTTTAAAGAAAAGACCTTGCGGTCTTTTGTATAAACAACATCAATAAGCCATGTTCTGTATAGGACAATCATTTATCTGCACCGAAGTGCCCCGCAAATCGTTTCAGTTCACTATTGCAGGTTCCCCTACCATTTATTTGGGTTTCTCGCTTATGGGGTTTATCGCGTTCCACATTTAATGTTTCCATTAAACTCGTCTCTTTGACACTTTTACAGGCTAATTCCATAGATCGCTCCTTAGGAATATCGCCAGCCGTCAGCTTGCGCTGCCCAGGCTTATTGTTTGACCTGGCATAAACACTACATCCATCGCAGGATGTGCGAGCATGGACTTTCCTCTGATCGCTCAGCGATTGTCTCGATGTTATTTGTTATAAACGATTTCTTCCAGACGGGAAATTCTCTTCAATACGTCAACAGAACTGTAGGAAGTTGTATTGGACAGATCAAAGGCCATCTTCTTGCCTTCGAGTTCAATATTCTTCGCTGTTAACGATTTTACCTGATCTTTTAATTTGGCTATTTCATCCAGAAGCTGCTGAACATTATCTTCCATGATCTGATAATCTTCAAGTACATTATCTAAAAAAGCATCAACTTCATTTGGTGAATATCCTTTAAAATCTACATTAAACTCTTTGTTAAGAATTTCTTCCGGAGTCAAGTTTAACTGTTCCATATCTATCTCCCTACAAAAAATAATAATATAAAAAACAGCTATATTCAAGCAAACTAGCGTTTCAATTATCAATATTATATAATAATTAGGAGTGAAAAGATGAAGTATCCCAACAGCAACAAAGTATATTCCAAGCCTAAGGAATCAGCCGCACATCGCGGAATGTCACTGGAGGAAGACATCAATAGGACCAACCGCTATTATCTGAATCACGATCTGGCGGTCATCCACAAGAAGCCTACTCCGATCACGATCGTGAAGGTTGATTATCCCAAGCGCTCTGCTGCCAAGATCACCGAAGCTTATTTCAAGCTGGCTTCAACTACCGACTATAACGGTATATATTTGGGGAAATATATCGACTTTGAAGCCAAGGAATGCGAATCTGAAACTTCCTTTCCGTTCTCATCAATTCACGCACATCAGATCAAACACTTGTCTGATGTGATCAAGCACGGGGCAGTAGCCTTTATCATATTGCGTATGTCCGCGTATAATAAAGACTTTCTAATTAAAGCTAAAGATTTTATTGAATTCTACGATTCAGCGCAAAGGAAGTCTCTTCCTTATGACTGGATCAGAGAAAATGGTTTTGAAATAGCCTCGAACTACTTCATTCCATGCGATTATCTGAAAGTGGTAGAAAGAGTCTTTGGACTGCAGGGTGATTTATGAGCAAGAAAACAACACAGAAGAAAAAGAAAATCAATTCAACAAATCTATGGGCGGTGATCGTCTCCTTTATCGTTATCATGGGATTGATCTGCTTCGTAGTAGGCATCATCTTTATTGCGACGATGCTGACAAACAAGCCGACCCTTAACGTATCGGATTTTGATCAGGCCGAATCTTCGATCGTCTATGATTCAAGAGGTGATGAGATCGCAAACCTCGGTACTGTCATCAGACAAAACATTGAATACGATGATATTCCCAACTGTGTCATCGACGCTTTTGTTGCCATAGAAGACTCCCGTTATTTCGAACATAACGGTTTTGATGTACCCCGTTTCACCAAAGCATTCTTAGAAAACATCCGCACCCTTTCCTTCGGTCAGGGTGGTTCTACTTTCACCATGCAGTTAGTCAAGAACACCTATTTCGTCAACGATGAAACAGGTGAAAATGCCGCACGTTCCGGTGCCTCAGGTATCAGAAGAAAAGTACAGGAGATCGCATTAGCGTTTGAACTTGAAGAAGCAAAATCAAAACAGGATATCTTTGAATCCTATGTCAATAAACTTAATTTCGGTGGATCCAACAACATCCGTGGTATTCAGAAAGCGTCACAGTATTATTTCGGTAAAGATCTTTCAGAAGTAAACCTCGTTGAAGGTGCTTTACTGGCCGGTGTCATCAATGCACCAAACTTCTATAACCCTTTCTACAATCTTGATGAAGCACAGGAAAGACTTACTGAGGTCCTTTATCAGATGAAGAATCACGGTTATATCACGCAAGCCGAATACGAACTCGCCAAGAGTGTAAGGATCGAAGATCTGCTCAATGATCCATACACTTCAACTACTGAAGGCGAAGGTATTCCTTATCAGGCTTATATCGATCAGGTCGTTTCTGAGTGTATCTCCATCACCGGTTTAGATCCATACACAACAACAATGCATATCTATACATATATGAACAAGGACATCCAGGAAGAAATGGATAAGATCCAGGCTGGCAAGATGGATGAAGAATATCTTACCTTCCCTGATCAATATTTCGAATGTGCATCCGTATGTATCAAGAATACGACTGGTGAAGTCGTCGGTATCATGGGTGGCAGAAACTACGCCAATGGCGGACAGTTACTGCTTAATCACGCGACCGAACAGTACAAGCAGCCAGGCTCAACTATAAAGCCGATCTTAGATTATGCCTTGGCTTTTGAAAACCTTGGTTGGGCAACTGACCATGTATTAACTGACAGACCGATGTTCTATGATACGACAGACAAGATAATCGTCACCAACGACTCCGGAACGTATGTCGGTGATGTCACTCTCAAACAGGCTTTAGGTAATTCCATCAATACTTGTGCAATCCAGACACTTCAACAGGTATTGGATGCCAAAAAATATGAATATGTTGTAAACTATGCCCAATCATTAGGCTATGACTTTACACTTGAAGACTTTAACGTTCAGTACGCTATAGGCGGTACGACTTGCGAAGTAACTCCTTATCAGCACGCCGCAGCCTATGCAGCTTTAATGAACTATGGTCTATATACACCGCCTCATACGATCTCACGTATCGAGTTTACCAATGGCAAATCCCCTATCACGCCTAAATATACTCAGACTCAGATCCTGTCGGAAGCGGCATCATTCCTTACCGCAGAACTGATGTATTCCAATGTCCAGAACTACGGTGGATCATATTCATTTGTAAAAACAGATGATTATCCGGTCTATGGTAAGACAGGTACGACAGACTTCGGCACTTCCGGTGCTGATTTCGGTATCCCTAACGGAGCTATCAAAGATGGCTGGCTCGTTGCGGCAACCAGTGATTACACTACCTGCACCTGGGTCGGCTATGAAAAAGCCGTCAAAGGTCAGCAGTCATATATCACAAAAGACTATTATTACAACGATAGACCTCAAGGTAAGATCGCTCATCTAATTCTTGAAGCAGCATACAAATACGGCGGTGGCAATCCAACCAAACTTACCCAGCCTTCTGGTGTAACTTCAATTACTCACGTCATCGGAACCTGGCCATATGCAGCTTATTCAGAGGGAATGGATCCTTCATTAAGAACTACAGGTCTTATCAAGTCTGATGCGGTTAAACTTGTTGGCTTAGCTACTCCAACAGTCGAAAACATGTCTTCAGACATTAAGGTTGAACTTGATGGAACTTCTGGTTACTTAAGAATGAAGTGGCCCACTTATCCAGATGAGTCAAAGCTCAAGGAAGCAAGTAACACTAAAGACATCTCTTTAAAGAACTCTAATGGTGAAGTAGTGGTATCTGCCTCAGGTAACTGTCTGTTCAGTTTCTCCAAACTTTACGGACCAATCAAATATATGGCTGATATTACGATCTCAGGAAATCACAATGAGACCATTCATGTATCAAGCGAAAATAACGAAGCTTCGGCAAACCTGAATGTTTCGCCTGGTGACAAAGTACACGTTGAAATGTATTACGCATATGAAAGCGGAGACTTCAAATCAAATAAAGTTTCTGCTGACCAGAGTGTTACATCCAGCATGATTCTGCCAAATAGTGCTGGAGAACTTGAAAGTTGGTGCAGCAGATATGGTTTCGCATACTACAGTGAATCAAAACCTGATGGATCTCATCCTGCCGGATCATTTGAAATTAAAGATTCAAACGGTGCTGTTCTCAAACCAGGAACTACAGTAACAATAAATAACGCTAATTACAGTATTTATATAACGTACTATAGAGAGCCGGATCATTCACTTAATATAATTGCTGTCTCAACAGAAGATCACAAAACAGTAAAACTTTCGCCTTCATATGATTCAGACAGTACATGGAGTGGATGGAACGTTTCAGGCGACACTGGTTCGTTCAATGTGTCAGGTCAAGAGACTCAGGAATTGAATGTTTCGGTTAACGGAGCTTCTGGAACTTTATACGTTACGGCTAATACAGACAAAAAACAGGCATCTGCAACCATTTCAATTAACGGAGAAGATGGAACGTTGAGTGTAGTAACCAACTAATCATAAAGCCCAGCAATGCTGGGCTCTTTTTATATTTGTTCAAAAAGAAAAAGGCTTACGCCTTACTTCTTAGTTTCAAATCCCTGAATATCGATATTGATCTTCTTACATTCAACACCGGTCATCAACAGGATATTTTCGTTTATTTCATCCTGGATCTTCTTGCACAGTTTAACAATATCGACACCCTGTTTAACTCTGATGGAGAGATCTATTGTAAGATCACCATTCTTGCCAAATTTGCAGGTAACAAAATCTTTATCTTTTTTTGCCGGATAGACATTATTAATTCCGCTGACACAGATTGCCGCAATGTCCTGAAAAGCTTTTTCGGAGATCGTATAGGATCCAATTTCATTCTGAATAACTTCCATAACGTAATTACCTCTTCCTGATTATAACATTCTTCTTAATCCTTTAGGATATTTATTTTTTAGGGAACCATTGCTGCTTTTGGCGAATCCAAGCGGATAGCCTTTGTAAGTAAGGAGATAATAATGCTTATCCATATCTTTCTTTATTTCATTTCCACTCACAAAAATTTGATACTCGTCGTCACTTAAATCGTAACTGTATTTGAAATAAGGCAAAAGACTATCAGCGCGATAAAGACTATGACTTGGTTCAAATCGTTTGTTGATTATTTTACCCAAACAGATCCCATATTTCAGGACATTTTTCTTTAAATCAATCAATGGAATTAAAGACAGATAATAGTGATCGTTATTCCTGTATAAGTAAAAATCCTTTAGATCCAGATTCTCATGAATAAAATCACCAACCAGTTTTTCTTTGATCGGTTTCAACATCCTGAAGGAATTATCTTCGCCTTTTCCTTTTTTTCGCATCAGCGCAAAAAACTGACCTTCCGTATTGAATAACGGTGATAATTTGACTGTCCCCTTCAGTTTTGAAGATGATTCAAGATCGATATTGATGAGTTCAATATCAGGATATCTTTCAAGAAACGAAGAGACCTGATCTTCATCTTCTTCAAAAGAGTAAGTGCAGGTCGAATAGATCAACTGTCCTCCTGGTTTTAAGATCGTGTAGGCATTATCCAGAAGCTCTTTCTGTAAGGTTGCTAAAGAATGAATATTGTTTATTGAATAAGTATCCAAGATCTCCGGATATTTTCTGATCATACCTTCACCTGAACATGGCGCATCCAATATGACGAGATCCGCAAAGTTTTCCAGCTGTTCAGATAGTTCTTTTGTATTCTTATTGGTGATGATAACGTTAGAAAAACCAAGTCTTTCCAGGTTTGAAGAAAGAGTCAGAGCTCTAGAATGTGAATAATCATTGGCTATGCATAAAACATCTCTTTTTATCCTATTCAAGATATCGATCGTCTTTCCTCCGGGAGCGGCACACATATCAACGACCGTATGTATATTTTCGGTATCAATATAGGCGCTGCTTAAAGAAGCAGCCACATCCTGAGGATAGATCAGACCGAGTTCATAGACTTTACTCTTGCCAATGGAATCACAGTCATGGTAATAGCTTTCATCAGAAAACTCACTTGGCCAGATCTTGAAATCAATAATTGATAATATATCTCCTTTACTGGCTTTATGGGTATTAAGAAAAAACGCATGGCTTTCACTTTCTTCCAGTTTCTTAAGATAGTTTTCATAATCATCGCCGAAATACTCTCTGACCCTGTTTATGAATAATTCATTTTCTACAGGCATAATTTATATTTTTCTCCTGTTTTAAGTTTCTCGTCAGAAACAAAAGAAATGCAGTTACCGTCAAAAGAATAATGATAAAAATCACCTTGAGGAAGTAACATAACTTCTTTTTCAGCAGGAACAGCTTTTATGAGCCATTTTGAGCCGTTTTCAGATGTATTTAATACTTTAACGATTTGATAATAGTCAAATCCTAAAAGCCTGTTTACCAGCTTGAAATTAGCTTTATTCAATTCTTTTTTGATCCTGGTCGAAGAAACTTTTTTACCATAATACTTATATTCAGGAACAATCGTTACATTGAAATGACCATATTTCTTCAACAGTTCAGGATTACCTTTTCCTTTATATCCGAAAGAATAATCAAAACCGCAGAACAGTTCAACAATATTCAGTTTATTAAGATAATCACTGATAAAATCTATCGGATCACATTTCATGAGAGATTCATCAAAAGGAATAATGATCAAAACATCTATTCCCGATTCTTTGATCAGTTTCTTTCTTTCTCTGAAAGAGAAAAGATGATCCTGCTTGCTTTGCGTAATGACTTCTAAAGGATCCGGATCAAAACAGATCATAGCGGAAAGGCAATTATTATTTTTTGCTTGCGAAACAGAAAGATCGATCAATTGCCGATGACCTGAATGCATCGCATCAAAATAGCCTATACAGGCCATTATTTTATCTGTGTATGATTTTCTTTTATCAAAAATTATTGTTTTCACCACAGGCCTCTTGTACAGCTGTATGTATCATCATCATTTCGATCATAAACAGCCAGCGCTTCATCATCATGAACGATCAGAACTCTGTCTTCCTTGATTGGCAATATGATCTTTTTGCCATTCATAATATCTGCAGTGTTTTTATATTGAACTACAGGATATTTACTGCTTAAAAGATCATACAGATCATGAACGAAATAATTGCCATTCTCTATTTCTGAAAGTTTATCACATTGATTGATCGTTATTTCATCTACCGCAGTTCTGACTAAGGATTCTAATGTGCCAATCTGATCAAGTTTTTTCAGGATATCTCTGGATAAAGCCCTGATATAGGTTCCGGATGAAACTTTGGATCGGAAAGAAAAGCCATCGTCAAACATTTCGAGAAGCTCGATTTCATAAACATTTATATCTCTGACAGGCAGTTCAACTTCCTTGCCTTCTCTTTGGTACTGGTACAATCTTTTACCGTTTACACTGATAGCACTGGTCATAGGAACAACCTGCTTGCCTGGACCAATAAATGATTTTAATACTTCAATTATCTTTTCTTTATTCGGTAAAGAATAAGGTGATTCTTTAATTACGTTGCCATCAATATCCAAGGTATCAGTTTCAATTCCAAACTTTACTTTGGCGATATATTCTTTATTATCTGAAACCAGAAACTGATTGGCTTTTGTTGCCTTGTCAAAAAGAACGATCATCACACCGCTGGCTAAAGGATCTAGCGTTCCGGTATGACCGATCTTTTTTGTTCCCAAAACTTTTCTTAATCTATAACAGACATCAAAGGATGTCATTCCCGATGGTTTATTGACATATAGAACGTTTTTCATACAGTGCAATTATATCATGGGTTATAATACCTTTATGATCATGAAAAAACTGCTGGCTCAGATAAGAAAAGCCGATCAGATGTTTTCTTTAATTGAAGATGGTGATAAGATCGCCGTAGGTCTTTCGGGTGGCAAAGATTCATCGCTTCTTCTCTACGCCATGTATCTTTATCATTTCCTTTTTGAAAATACTTATCATAAGAAGTTTGAATTAGTAGGTATCCATATCGATCTCAATTTCGGCGAAGAAGATATAAACCCCCTTCTGGACTGGTTCAAACAGTATCCGATCGAAATATATTGTGAAGAATCAAAGATCAAAGATATCCTGGAACTGAATTTACATAACGATAGGATTGATTGTTCGCTGTGTTCAACGCTTAAAAAAGGAGCGGTAATAAAAGCGGCCAAGAAACTCGGCTGCAATAAAGTGGCTTTCGCTCACCATGGTGATGATGCGGTAGAAACACTTGTAATGAATATGATCTATGGCGGCAGGATCGCAACTTTTGATCCGAAAATGTATCTTGATCATTCCGATACAACCTTTATCAGGCCTTTCTGTCTCTCATTTGAATCGGATATTGCTAAAGCCTGCCGACAGCTGGAAATACCGATAATTAAATCAGGCTGTCCGAATGACGGCTATACAAAAAGACAGGACATCAAGGAAATGCTGCATAAGATATATCATGAATATCCGCAGGCAAAAGAAAACTTCCTTCTGTCTTTATACAACAAGGAACAATTCAATCTTTATATGAGCAAACTGGATCCCAAGTGATTCAGTTTCTTATTATAAGGTCTCTTATGATAAGGAATTCTTCATAAGGAAGATGATAAATAAGTTCAACGATCATCGAAGGCGCAAAGATATCATGAACTTTGTAGCCATATTTATGAGCCAGCAGTTTGGCCCGGCAGATATGATAATCCGATGAACAGACTACGACCTTTTTATCTGTTTCAATGAATTGTTTTGAGAATTTCATATTCTCCATCGTATTGGTCGATTTATCTTCCATGATGATCTGATCAGGATCGACATTTCTTTCGATCAGCAGCATCCTCATGACCGAAGCTTCGGAAACGGTATTGTTGTGAGTAATACCGCCGGAAACGATTACTTTACAATCAGGGTTTTTATCGAGATAGCGAGCAGCCCTATTGACTCTGTTGATCATCGTAAAGCTCTCTCTATTGTCGTTGAGACCGCTTCCTAAGACGATCAGATAATCTCCTCCATTTGCCTTAAAATCATAGCGGGCAGCCATGATGATCAGAGCATAAATAACAATAAAATAGGAAACATATATCATATGCTTATTATAGAAAAAGGACGCCGAAGCGTCCAATTCAATTATTCTTCATTCATGGCTTTTCTTCTGATCATTTTACCGATCTCAAAAGCCGGGAAAGTTGATAATGCCAGCATGACACATATAACCAGTTCTTCAGTCTCGAATGATCCCGGAGCGATACCGAATACTTCGCATAAACCCGGAACATAGATCGCGGCCAGCGTGATAGCTACGGTAATGATTACAGCACCAAACAACCACCAGTTGAAATTCTGTAACATCTCTTTCGAGAAGATAGATTTGGTCTGCGAACGAAGATTGATGGCGCAGCAGATCTCCGAAAAGTTGACGGTTAAGAAGGCCATAGCAACTGCATTTGTGCAGATCGGAGAACCGAAGAAACCTGAGATAGTTCCCTTTTCAAGATACAGACCGATGAAATAAGCAGCAAGCTCTATAATCGCCAGATAGATACCCTGCCATACCATATCAAGACCGGCACCATTGGAGAAGATACCATCAGAAGAGTTTCGCGGTTTTCTCTGCATGACATCACCTTCAGCTTTTTCCATACCTAAAGCAAGGCCAGGAAGTGAGTCAGTGACCATGTTTATCCATAGCAGATGAACAGGTGTCAGAAGCGTAAAGTTGAGTAATGATGCCACAAACATGATGATTACTTCACAAAGGTTTGTGGACAGCTGGAACTGAATGACCTTGCAGACGTTATCATAGATCTTACGACCTTCTTCAACGGCATTGACGATCGTCGCAAAGTTGTCATCGGCCAAAACCATATCTGCAACAGACTTTGTAACATCTGTTCCCGTAATACCCATACCGATACCGATATCGGAAGCTTTGATCGATGGTGCATCATTTACACCATCACCTGTCATCGCCGTGACCATACCACGGGCTTTCCAGGCATTGACGATCTTGGTCTTGTGTTCAGGCTGAACGCGGGCATAGACGGAATATTTGGTGACGAGTTCTTTCATTTCTTCGTCAGTGTATTTATCCAAAGCAGCGCCTTCGATTGCTTCATCTTCGTTTTCGATGATGCCGAGATCCTTACCGATGGCTATAGCCGTATCTTTATGGTCGCCGGTGATCATGACCGGACGGATACCCGCGGTACGGCATTCCTTGATCGCATCATATACTTCGACTCGGCAAGGGTCGATCATACCGACGATGCCGATGAAGACCAGTTTATGTTCAAGGTCTTCCGGTTCAAGTGATTCAGGCATCTTACTGTAGGTTTTATAAGCAGCCGCCAGAACTCTTAAAGCTCTTGAAGCGAACTCCTTATTCTTAGCCATTATCTCAGCTTTTTTAGCTTCATCAAGTCTGATCTCACCATTTTCAGTAAGGATATAGTTGCATCTGTCTAATAAAACATCGAGAGCGCCCTTGGTGTATTGAACAAATCCGCCGTTTCCATCCGGATGAAGTGTCGTCATCATCTTACGGTTGGAATCAAAAGGAGCTTCACCGCATCTCGGCGCTTTCTTTTCCAGTTCGTACTTAGGAAGTCCGATACTGTTGGCATAGTTGACCAAAGCACATTCTGTAGGTTCACCTACAGAGAATTCATCGCCAGGTTTGATCTCTGCATCCGAACATAAAGCCATCGCTGTAGCCAGAAGCTCACGATTGGCTGTATATTCATCAACAACAGTCATCTTATTCTGCGTCAGAGTTCCGGTCTTATCGGTACAGATGACGTTGGTGCAGCCTAAGGTTTCAACAGCCGTCAGTTTTCTGATCAGAGCCTGACGCTTTGCCATCGCCGATACACCGATCGAAAGAATGATCGTAACAACCGCCGGTAAGCCTTCCGGAATAGCAGCGACTGCCAAAGCAATAGCGGCAATAAAGGTATTAAGAACAGTATTGCCTAATAAACCTGGTGTGATCTCGTTTTTATGAACGATTACTGTCTCAATGACACCAACCAAAAAGACCAGTACACAGATGATGATAACCAGCTTTGTAAGGAATGTTGAAAGTTCGCTCATCTTCTTCTGTAAAGGCGTAAGTTCCTTTTCCGCTAAAGTGAGCGCATTGGCGATCTTACCCATTTCGGTATCCATACCGCAGGATACGACTACCGCTTTGCCACGACCATAGACGACCGTAGAACCGTTGTATAACATATTACGACGGTCACCAAGCGTAACATCATTCTTGGATTCTTCAAGCATCAGTACATCGATGATCTTGTTTACCGGCACGGATTCGCCCGTTAAAGCAGCTTCTTCCGCTTTTAAGGAGTGTGATTCCAGGATTCGGCAATCCGCCGGAACCGTATCACCGGCTTCAAAGACGATGACATCACCGACAACGATATCTTCAGATTTGACAACTTTGATCTCACCATCTCTCAATACTTTGGATGTTGAAGCCGTCATCTGCATCAGGGCATCCATCGCATCTTCAGCTTTGGCTTCCTGAATCAGAGACATGATCGTATTGATGATGACGACCGCCATGATGACGATGACATCGGCAAATTCCGATAATTTGAAGCCTTCAGACATCTGCAATACATTTACGAACGCCTGAATAGCTGCTGCACCCAGCAGCATGATGATCATCGGATCAGAAATCGATTCAATGAAACGTTTGATAAGCGGCTTCTTTTCCGCTTCTTTAAGTTTGTTTTTGCCATTTTCGGCTAATCTTTTTTCTGCTTCTGCTTCACTTAAACCGTATTCCGTCGAATTTACCTGTTTAAGGACCTCAGAAACTTCTTCGAGATAATACTTATCCATTATTCCCCTTCCTCTTAAAAAACAAAAACTCATGAGCATGCATGAGCTATCGAATATCTCATGCATAACACAAAGTTATACATGAGTCTCGCTTTTTAAGGCAAACCAGGCTATTAAGCCGAGATTGTTGGCTTGACACGCATCATACATAATACGCAAGCTACTCCCTCATTCGATAAGATTTTACAATAATTTACACCTTAATACAATGAGTTTTTGAAAAATAGAACTTAATAAATTACCATTTAAATATGAAACGGATCTATCTGGAAATAACCAACAGCTGTAATCTCAACTGCCCTTTCTGCAGCTATGAAAAAGGACATGATTTCATACCTTTTAAACAGATAGATGACTATCTGAAACAGATCAAGGAATACTGCAATTACATCTATCTTCATATCCTCGGCGAGCCTTTACTTCATCCTGATTTTGAACGAATTCTTGATCTTCTGGATGAAAAGAAGATGCAGTTACAGTTGGTCACTAATGGAACACTTCTTAAAAGATATCCAGATATCTTTAAACACGACTGTTTAAGAAAACTCTCGATCTCCTTACACAGTGTCAATAACCTCAACGTCAATAAAAACTATTATGAAACGATCGACAGGCTGATCGAAACAGATAAGAAATACGTGCTGGAACTGCGTTTCTACGATGAAAATAATCTGAGTGCTGATCTTAAATCTTATCTTCAAAAACTTAAAGACAGATACGGTTTAAAAGAAACAAAACGTATCAATTCATATTTGCTTAAAGAAAATGTCTATGTAAGTTTTGCGGAAATGTTTAAGTGGCCGGATATAGATCATGAAATAATATCCGAAACAGGCACATGTCATGGTGGAGCGGATATGCTGGCGATAAATGTAAATTCTGATGTAACTTTATGTTGCCTTGATCCGAAAGCTTACAACTCATTAGGAAATCTTAAAGAAGTTTCTTTAAAACAGATCATCGAATCAGAAGAATATAAAAAGACCTGTGCAGATCTTCAGAATCATAAGATAGACAAGGATCTGTGTAAGCGCTGCAGCTATCGTCTGCGTTTTTTATCGTAGATCTCGGCTAAAATGATCGATGATCTGATAGCCAATGATATCTCATCCAAATGATCATGACTTAAATAATAGGATTCATTGAATATGGAATCCATACCATTGTAATCTTCGGAAATGATCAGCGAAAAAGGTTCGCTGATTTTTAATTCACTCAGTTCCTTTTGTCCCTTGGAAGTAAAAGGATAAATATTCTGTTTGGAATATGTCTTGAAATAATCATCGAATGAAGCATATCTTTCGATATTGCATTGAAAGATCGAACCCATCGAAGCTCTGATGCAGCTTGGATCGAAATAATCAATATCACTGTCAATAATGATGATATCTTTCAGATCAAAAGAAACAGCGGAACGAAGGATTGTGCCTAACTCACCAAACTGTTTAAAACCGTACAGAACAAGATGATCATCGTTGACACATTCATGTTGAAACTTATCAAAAACAGCTATGCCATAACAGTTTTCCTTCAGTGACAGTTTGTCTATAGTCCGGTCATCATAAATATATGGGATATCGTTTTCTTCACAAAGCCTGATCAGTAAAGCCAGCTGATCATTCTTAAAGACTTTTTCAGACAGATAGATCTTTCTGACATATTCCTTTTTATGTAACAGCGCTTCGATCGAAAGCGACATGCCCAGACAATAAGATGTAGGATCAGTTATTCTGTACTTTTCCATATTTCAATATTAATGCATTTGCGATCCTGATGCCATCAAGCGCACAGGACATGATACCGCCCCCATAACCGGCACCTTCACCCATCGGATAAAGCTCTTTCGTATTGAGTGATTCATAGTTTTCATTACGCTTGATCCTGATCGGACATGATGAACGTGTCTCGGGACCGACCATTATCCCTGAATCAATAAAACCAGGGATCTTGCGATTAAAGTCTTTTAAGGCTTCTTTTATGATCTTAAGATCTTCTTTTTTAAAGAACTGATTGAAATCATATAGAACTGTTCCTAAGGGATAAGTTGATTCAAAAATCAGTTCATTTAATTCATCGTTCATGAAATCTTTTATATTCTGCGCAAAAGCTTTATATGAAGATGAATAATCATAGGCTTTTCTTTCCAATGAATGAAGAAAATCATAACCATTTTCAAACTCTTCTTTAAAGATCTGAATCAGAATAGCTGAGTTGGCGATACCTGAATCTCTTGCAGCATAGGACATTCCGTTAGTAACGATCGTTTCTTTATCTGACATCGCCGGAATAATCATCCCACCGGGGCACATACAGAAAGAATAGACACCCTTTTCACCTTTATAGCGCAAGAAGTATTCATTGGCTGCCTCAACCAAAGAAGAAGTCTGGCGTTCATCGATCAGAGATTGCGGGTGTTCGACCCGAAAACCGATAGCGATATCTTTTTTTTCGATATAGACGCCTCTTTGTCTTAAAACCTCTATCGTTCTATAAGCGCTATGACCGACCCCCATCAGTAAATGATCACAGTTATAATTACCTTTTAAAGTCATTACGCCAGTTACTTTGCGATCATCATCCAAGAGGATATCTTTTATTTCTTCATCAAAACGGAATTCAACACCTTTGGATATCAGATAATCCGTTATATTCCCAATTATTACTCTGACTTCATCAGTGCCGATATGGGCGTGATTCTCAAATTTGATGTTTTCTTTTGCCCCGTGTCTGGCAAAGATATCCAGGATATAGTCGATATAGGGATCCTTGATCCTTGTCGTGAGTTTCGCATCGGAAAAAGTACCGGCTCCGCCCTCTCCAAACTGGACATTGGAATTCTCATCAAGGATGCCTTCTTTAAAAAACTTTTCGACATCTTTTTCTCTTTCCTTTATTCTTTTTCCTTTTTCAAAGACGATAACTTTATATCCGGCTTCCATCAGCCTGTAAGCCGAAAAGATCCCGCTAGGTCCATAACCGGCGATAATACAGGTCTCATTTCTCTGTTTATATTCTGGTCTCAGATCTTCTTCATCATATTTGCGTATATCTTTAGAAAGATATTTATCTTCATCAGGAATTTCTACCACAACTGTATAGACATATAATGGCTCTTTACGCGCATCCAGTGATCTTTTGCGGATCACAAAAGAAGTGATCTTATGATGAAGTTTCTTTTCGATCTTCCTTTTAAGATCATCTTCAGAATGGTTTATGGGCAATCTGATATTGTTTATCAGTAACATAACTTTATAATAACAGAAGCATAAGAAAAGCGGGATGAACCCGCTAATTCTTATTTTCTTAAACCTAACTTGGCAACCAGATCTCTGTATCTGTTGACGTCTTCTCTCTTCAGATACTCAAGTAAGCTCTTTCTCTTACCGACCATCATCAGCAGACCTCTGTTGGAATGGAAATCCTTCTTGTTTGACTGCATGTGGACAGTGAGCTTGTTGATAGTAGCTGTGAGTAAGGCAACCTGAACTTCTACAGAACCTGTGTCACCTTCGAATCTGGCGTAATCCTTAACGATCTTAGCCTTTTCTTCCTTAGTTAACATTTAATTTCTCCTTTTCTTTTCGTCCATTGTAACCGGGTAAGAAACCGGAGTAGATTCAAACTCAGCAACAATGCCTAATTAATATAACATTATTTCTTCTTATCTTTCAAGCCGTTTTCAGCGATTTTATTGCTGTCACGGTTAAAAGCGTGAGTATAACGTTTGATCTTCTCACAAAGTTTGTTGTCATTAGCACCTTTCTTCATGCGCCACGACCAGTTGCCTAAAGTGCCGGGAGCGTTCATTGTCGCATCTGCACCTAAGCCGAGGTAATCCTGCATCTGTGCGATAAACAGATCACAGACCGAACCCATTCCGGCCCTGATAAAGCCGAAATTGTAGCCTTCTTCTTTATTCAAGCCATAGATGAGTTTGGCATAAGCCAGATCATTTTTCTTGCAGGTATCAAGGAAACCCATGATCGGTTTGTTGTCATGCGTTGCGATATAGCAGACACCGTTTTTGACATGATGCTGAACACAATGATAACTGCTTCCATCAGGTGTGAAACCAAACTCAAGGACTCTCATGCCTGGGAATCCGGATTGCTTCAAAAGATCAGTAACCCTTTCATCGATGATGCCCAGATCTTCGGCAATAAAATCAGCATCATGGAACCAGTCACGTAACACGCCTACAAAGTCAATTGAAGGTCCTTTATCCCAATGACCGTTCTTGGCCGTCTTTTCGCCATAAGGCACAGCCCAATATTCTTCAAAGCCACGGAAATGGTCGATCCTGATGACATCAAAGCACTTTCGAACTCCATCGATTCTATCGATCCACCATTTATAACCGGTGGTCTTCATGTATTCCCAGTTATATAATGGGTTTCCCCAAAGCTGACCATTGGCAGAGAAGTAATCTGGCGGTACACCAGCAACTTCTTTCGGAACCATCAGTTCCATATCAAGCTTGAACTGGATCGGATCAGCCCACACTTCACATGAATCCATGGCGATATAGATAGGCAGATCGCCGATGATCTTAATCCCTAAACCATTGACATATTTCTTGAACGCAAAGAACTGCTTATAGAACAGAAACTGAATGAATTCATAGAATCTGATATCATCATTAAGTTCTTCACGGTAATAGTTCAATGTATCATGGTTACGTTTCTTGATATTCTCATCCGGCCACTCCAGCCAGGAAGCCATCTTGAAATGTTTCTTGAGTGCCATAAACAAGGCATAATCCTCAAGCCAGCTTCTGTTTTCGACACAAAACTGATCAAATTCGTTATCAAATTTCTTTATTCCGGTTTCATAAGCTTTATATAAGAGAGGATAACGTGTTTCATAAAGATAACCGTAATCAACCTTTTCCGCATTTTTGACCTTGATCTTCTTGAGATCCTTAGCTTCCAATAATCCGTCTTCCACTAACATATCCAGATCGATGAAATATGGATTACCCGCAAAAGATGAAAAAGCCTGATAAGGCGAATCACCATAGCTGGTATGACCGATCGGTAAGACCTGCCAATATGACTGTTGCGCTTTAGCTAAAAAATCCGCAAAATTATATGCTTCCTTGCCAAGGGTTCCGATACCGTATTTTGACGGTAAGGAAGAAATAGGCATCAGAATTCCTGCACTTCTTTTAAAACTCATATAGCACCCCTTTTTTAAATTCCATATTTTATTCTAACTTATATTAGAATAATAATGATGAAAAGAATTAAAAAAACCATAATAATCAGCTTATCCCTAATGATGCTTATTTTGTTATGCGCATGTGGCACAAAATCAGTAGATAAGGTAACATCTTCTGATGAAGTCTATATCCGGAAGATCGAAAACATTCCTGATGACTTTATCATGGGCGTGGACTTAAGTTCGGTAATTGCTTTGGAAAACAGCGGCGTAAAGTTCTATGACTATGAGGGGAATGAAGAAGATATCTTTAAAGTCCTGGCTGAAAGCGGAATAACTCATATCAGAGTCAGAGTCTGGAATGACCCTTTCGACGAAAGCAGAAACGGCTACGGTGGTGGAAACTGCGATATCAATACTGCTTTAGAAATATCTAAAAGAGCTAAACAATACGGTCTTAAAATGATCATTGATTTCCACTATTCAGACTTCTGGGCTGATCCAGGCAAACAGATGGCTCCTAAAGCCTGGAAAGGCATGGAGATCGAAGACAAAGCCGCTGCCTTATACGAATATACCAAAGAATCTTTAAACCTTCTCAAAAAAGAAAAAATCGATGTCGCAATGGTCCAGATCGGTAATGAAACAAATGGTGCCATGGCTGGCGAGAAGATCTGGATGAATATCATCTATCACCTTATGGCCAATGGCTCTAAAGCGATCAGAGAGGTATATCCGAAAGCACTTATCGCTGTGCATTTCGCTAATCCGGAAAAAGAAGGAGCTTATCTTGATTACGCCAAGAAGCTTAACTACTATGACCTGGACTATGATGTCTTTGCGAGCTCGTATTATCCTTATTGGCATGGTTCTCTTGAAAATTTAACCAATGTCCTTAACAGTATCAATGAACTCTATGATAAAAAGACGATGATCATTGAAACATCCTATGCCTATACGCCGGATGACAGCGACTTTTCCGGTAACACGATCTCAAATGAAAGTGCCGTAACCAAGAACTACCCCTACTCCATTCAGGGCCAGACAAATGCGATACTGGATGTTATCGATACCGCGGTGAATAAAATAAAAGACTGTCTGGGTATCTGTTATTGGGAAGGTGCCTGGATAACAGTCGGCACAAGTTCTTATGAAGAAAACTCAAAACTCTGGGAAGAATACGGATCAGGCTGGGCCAGCTCTTACGCTTCAGAATATGATCCTGATGATGCTGGAAAATACTATGGTGGTTCAGCCGTTGATAATCAGGCTTTCTTTGACTCAAACGGCCATCCTCTTGAATCATTGAAGCTTTTTGAATTATGTAAGAAAGGCAATCTTATCTCTTTGACTGCCGATTCGATTGAAGACAGTCATATTCAGATTGACCTTAATGATGAGATAGTCTTACCTAAAACCGTCAATGCGATCATGTCCGATAATTCCAAACAGGAAATTGATGTTGAATGGGATGATTTTGATCATGAAAAAATGAAAAACAATGGCGTTAAGACCTATCAGATCCATGGCGTAGCCGGAAATCAAGATGCGTATTGTTATGTCTCTATGATTGAATATAACTACCTTCAGAACTATTCCTTTGAAGCTGATGAAAACAAGACTGCCGTTCCTGCTTCATGGATTTTAAACAAAATAAAAGATGCAGATGAACTCTACGTCGAAGACAAGCAGACCGATTCTTTAAGCGGAAACAGGCATTATCATTTCTGGTCCAAAAATACCAATACAATCGAATTTGAACTGGAACAGGAAGTAAAAGATCTTGAAGCAGGCAAATATTCTTTCTCTATCTCAATAATGGGTGGTGATTCAGGTGAATCGGATATATATGCCTATGTCAAAGCAAATGACCAGCTAAGTGAAAAAGCACCTATGAAGATCACTTCCTACAACAGCTGGGATACAGGAAAGATCAGTTTTGAATACAATGGTACAGATGATCTGAAAGTCGGAATATATGTGAAATGTGCAGGTGAAGGAAATGGCGCCTGGGGCAAGATAGATGATGGCTTATTGAACAGGACAGGTGACTGATATGAAAAAAGGTTTATTAATAATTCTGCTGATAACGTTGTTATTATCGGGAAGCGGCTGTAAAAAGAAGAATGTCGATCCGATCGAGGACAATTATCGCGTTTTCTATGAGATCTTTACCGGTTCTTTTTCTGATTCCAATAATGACGGGATCGGTGATCTTAAGGGTATAATCAAAAGGCTTGATTATCTAAATGACGGTGATATCGATTCAGGCAAATCTTTAGGCATTCAGGGCATCTGGCTGACTCCGATCTTCAAATCCCCTTCCTACCACAAATATGATGTCATCGATTACTATGAGATCGATCCATCATTTGGTACACAGGAAGACCTGGACAAACTGATTCAAGAGGCTCATAAACGCAACGTCAAGATTATTCTGGATATGGTCATAAACCATACTTCCGATCGCAATGAATGGTTCAAGGAATTCGTTAAAGCCCATCAGAATAAGGATATTAATAATCAATACTATGATTACTATGTCTATGCGGATAATGATAAGATCCCGGCTAACCGCAGATTCAAACAGATAAGCGGCACCAATCAGAGCTACGAATGCAACTTTTCCGATGATATGCCGGAATTAAATTTTGAGAATGAAAAAGTAAGAGAAGAAGTACTTAATATCGCAAAATTCTATCTTGATAAAGGCATCGATGGTTTCAGATTTGATGCGGCTAAATATGTCTATATGAATGACAACAAGACCTCAGTTGATTTCTGGAACTGGTATTGTGATGAACTGAGAAAAATAAAAGACGATGTCTATCTGGTTGGAGAAGTATGGAGTAGCGAAGGAGAAATAAGTGAATACATCAAGGCGATGAACTGTTTCAACTTCTCGATCGCTCAAGCTGAAGGCCTGATCGCTCAAACTGCTAAGGGCAACAATATCAATACTTTTACAAACTACATAGAAAAATACCAGGAAGCCATACAGAAACAGAACAGACATGCGATTGCCATTCCATTCATTTCCAATCACGATATGGACAGATGCGCTGGTTATCTCAATGTTTCCAATGGTTTAGCCTACATGGGAGCGAATCTGTATATCTTATCACCAGGCTCGCCTTTCATCTATTACGGTGAAGAGATCGGTATGAAAGGAACACGTGGTGGCACTAATACAGACGCCAACAGAAGACTGGCGATGTTATGGGGCGATGATGATACTATCCAGGATCCGGAAGGTTCTTCATACGCCAAAAATAAACAGGTAAATGGTACGGTCAAGGAACAGCTCGCTGATGAAAACAGTCTGCTTAACTACTATGGCAAGCTAATTGCTTTCCGTAACCGCTATCCCAGTCAGGACGAATCGTTTATCCTGTGGAATG